>VBPW01000034.1 GCA_005877305.1 Nitrososphaerota archaeon
ATGATAGAACATATTGATCTTGTCCTAGACGAAATGTACAGAGTTTTGAAACCAAAGGGAATTATCCTTGTTGTAATTATGAATCTGAGAGGATTAGCATTACAGCCCCAAACTTTTTTTTGGAATAGGTATGATTCACGACAATTGAATCGTAAGCTAAAAGAACATAAATTCAAAACCGTAATGAAAAACAATCTTAAAGCACTAATATGGTCGATATGGTTTGACAAGACAAGTGTTTATTCATATGCCGTGGCTACAGTGAAATGAAAAGACTCATCAGCCCCTATATCACCTGTGGAATAAAGAGTAAGGCTACACAATAAATCGATCATGTTTAAACAGTAATACTCTTAGTTAAGAAAAGAATACAGTATTAAACATAACTTGGTGTCAAAATATTGTATGCAAATTGAATGGAATTAGAGTCACTTATTCAGGTTTAATTTCATTTGTGGTAGGCATAACGAGTGTTCTAACCGGGATCGTGTTTACACTCATCGTAACCAGAAGTCTGACTCCAGAGGAATTTGGTACCTGGAATCTCATAGGTGGTCTTATCACTTATGTGATAATCGTAGAGCCAATGATTTCGTGCTGGGTCACAAGAGAAATTGCCAGAGGAACTGAGTCTGGTAAAACTGCATTTGTTTCCAGTGGTCTCTTTTCAATATGCGGAGTTGTTGCCTATCTTATCATATCATATTTACTTGCACAACACGTAGATGCTGATACAAATGTACTCTTTTTTGCTTCGACCTTAATACCCGTTATGTTTCTCAACAGAACATTAACTGCAATTAATGCTGGATGGAAACCTCAATCAATAAGTTACGGCACTTTATGTTTTGAATCAGCAAAAATACCCGCAGCTTTAATTTTTGTATATTTTTTACATACGGGAATATATGGTGCCATAATATCAACAGTTGTTGCGTACGTAGCAAGCATTGTTGTTCTTGTGGTGTTTGCAAGGAATGAGATTAGAACCAAAATCAAAAAAGAATTCTTAAAAAAATGGATTAGACTGTCTTGGCTATCTATCTATCCAGGGATTTCAACTGTGGTATTTCATTTAGATGTGGTAATCTTTTCTGCCATAACAGGCTCAGTTATTGGTCTTGCGTTCTATTCGGCATCTATGACCATATCAAATGTTGTTGCAAATTCATCGCTAATAGCTCAAGCATTATATCCAAAGTTATTAGAAGGGGGCAACAAAAAGTACTTACAAGAGAATTTATTGCGATTCTATTATTTTGCATTTCCACTAGCAGCTTTAGCTATTGTTTTTGCAAAGCCAGCCTTGTTTGCATTGAAGCCCATTTATGACGTTGCAGTTCCAGTTGTCATATTCATGACGGTCAGAACATTTCTTTATTCATTGGGAGGGATCTACAGCCAATCTCTCCTGGGCATCGAGAAAGTTGACATCAATGAACAATCTAAATTCAAGGACTTTGTCAAGAGCAAGATATTCCTAGTGCCCACGGTAGTACTTGTCCAGTATATCTCGTACGTCCTTGTACTTACGATCGGTCTAATTTTACTAAAGCCAACAGGTATTTCAAATATAGAATTGGTAATTTACTGGTCTATCATATCATTAGCTACGCAAGTTCCCTTTACATTATACTTTTATTTTTTAGCAAGAAAGCATTTTACGCTACAACTTAGTCCTAGTAGCTTATTGAAATACCTCTCAACAAGTATTGGTTCGTTTGGTATGATATATTTTCTAATGAGTTACTTTTTGAACTACAAAAGAAGTATTTTCGAATTTATCCCAAATCTTTTGACCTTTGCTGGTATTGGAATAGGGTGTTATTTGGCAATCACATATTTGGTTGACTTTCGAACAAAAGAATTATTCCACGCAATAATTAAGGAGATCAAAGGCAAACCAAATTCGTAAAACAATGACTATGAAAATTAAATCCTTTCTGATTTATTTTTATGCATTCAAAGAGATTGAAATTCAGTCAAGTATGCTTCTGATTTTCCTAGGATCTTTTAACACTGCAGATATCTTCCACTTGCCAGCGTCAAGTACTTTTGTAAACTTCATGTAGTATACATTTTTCTTTTCCCATTTTTATTTGTAGAAATTTATCGATTTTTCCTTATCATTTTCAGGGCTAGGATTTATTCCACCCATATCATAGGTTAAATATTTCATTTCCCTACACCACTTCATCGTATTCCACGTTAGGAATGGACCTCCCAAAGGTTGTCTTGCAGATGAGACTGAAACTCCGTGCTGTGAAACATTACCATTGAAGATTACATTCAAGATTCCCGCAACAGGTTCTCCCTTGTACTTGGTTAGAAATAGCTTTTCGTAACCATTTTTGTGCAAGTGCTCCCATCTACTGTCATAAAAATGTGGAGAATCGGCTTTTGTTTTTTTGCCTCCTCTCAATTTTTCTTGAACTTTTAATTCCACAAATTCGTCCAATGCTGATCTGTCGTTTGCCACCACAAATTCCAGCCCGTTTTCTTCTGATTTTCGTATATCGTATCTGGTTTTTTTATCCAGACCTGCGTACAAGAAGTCCTCGCCTTGCTTAAGATCCGTAATATATGTAGCCCATGATCGTATTTGATAACCAGCTTGTTTGAATAACTGATTAGAGAATTTACTCAGGAATGGGTGGGAAGACCCCTTTATTATGACAACTTTGTTTTTGACTGAAATCTGATCAAGAGCCTGCAGTATTTTTGAAATTATTTCATCGATATGGTCTTCGTCATATATTATTGGACCATAGAGCCATGTAAGAGAATTTCGAAGATTTAATTTTGTTCCGACGAATCTTGCAAGTGAGGTTGGGCCGTCCCATAACATCTCATTGTGAACTATTGATAAAAGTTGACCAACTATTTCTCCAGTTGAATTTCTTACGGTAACGAAGAATGGCTTTGAGTTATAGAATTCGTACACTTTCCCCCAATGAGATATTTGATATGTTGTTGACGCATTACTTTTGGTCAGTTTTTGATTCCATTCTTTTTCGTCTACCTTACTTTCTATCTCGACTTGAAGATTCAACGTAATTGAACATAATGGATACTAAATTTATGATTATCCTATAAAAGATCTTTCAAGTTAAGAAAACTACAACCAATTGACATCCACTCAAATCACAACCGGGCAATAAAGACTAAATAATTAAAGATGGCATTTGTGCCACATGCTGGATAAGATCAAAAGAAAGATACGGCTTATAGACGCCAAGAAAAAGGTAGCACAGGGCCGGGAGCCATAAAGAAGGGTGGGATGTTTACTCTACAAGAATATTGGCGCGAGAGGTGTAATAATGATCAGAACAATCCAGAAGTATACATACACACTGATAACAATAGATACGAATACCTGGAGGGACTGCTAAATACCCTCACATATCCAATAGTTCTCCAGTATTGGAACTATTGTGTGGTTCAGGAAAGGGCATGTCTTATTTCTATGATAATGGGTATCGTAACCTGACAGGAATTGAGATTAATCCGGTTGCAATCAATATAATGAAGAAAACTTTTCCAGAAGTCTACAGAGGGAGTACGATCATAAACGGAACCCTCGAAGACGCTCTAGTAAAAATGAAGGAACAGTCATTCTCCTTAACTTATTCTGTGTATGTCCTGTCTACTGTTCATCCAAAAAGTAATTTTATTTTTGAACACATTGCGAGGATTACAAAGAACTATATCATAACATTGGAAGCGGAGAATACATTATCACCCCGACATTGTCCACGAGATTACAAAGAGATTTTTTGAAAGCCTCGGATTCAAACAAAGATACTTTGAAATGACAGAAGGTAAGATAAGAAACTATGCTAATTTGCATGCAAGAGTTTTCGAACGAATTAAACAAAAGTGAAATTTTGTGATGTTCGATTAATTGGCAAGAGCATTTAATCTAAAGAAACAGATTAAAATCAAATGAATGGTGGATAGTAGTAATGCCACTACGTTCAAAATTGTGTATATTTCCAAACGATCCCATTATTGCCTATTATAACAAAGGTGAGATAAAAGAGAGATACTACAACCCAAAAGATATTTTTGATGAGATACACATAATTTCCTTTTCCGAAAAAGACATCGAAGAATCAAAAGTCCAGGCCATTGGCGCCAAGGCTTTACTAAAGATTCACACCGTAGGTAAAATCAACATTAATGAACGCTCAAAAAACCTACAACGAATATTGGATCTTGCAAGGACAATCAATCCTGATGTTATCAGGACATATAACCCTCTCGTAGAAGGATGGTTTGCAGCAAAATGCTCACAAGAACTCAGGATCCCATTGTTTGTCTCTCTTCACATCCAATATGATATTCTAAGGAAGTTATACAAGAAAACAAACTTCAAGAGATACTTGGCATTAAAGTATAGTGAAAAATTTGTAGAACCTTTTGTACTCAGAACCGCAAACAAGATTACAATAGTATATAGAATCATTGAGCCATATGTAATAAAAAACAAAGGGATCAGACCAGAACTTCTGTATAATAAAATAGACATGGAACAATTTTCTAATGTAGAACCAGCACCAAATTTACCAAAACCGTTAATTATATCAGTCGGTCGTCTTATTGAACAAAAAAATCACAAATGCATAATCGAAGCAATGAACGATATAAACGGACATTTATTGATAATAGGAGATGGAGAGCTTTACGACTCATTAAAAAATCTTATAAAAGACTCTTCAACTGAAGATAAAGTTACCATAATAAAATCTGTGCCAAATAAAGAAATGCCACGTTATTACAAGGCAGCAGAAGTATTTGCATTGGCTTATGATCCTACCTTGGAGGGAATGCCAATTCCTGTTATCGAAGCCATGGCTTGTGGACTTCCTGTTGTAATACCGTTTCCAAAAAAAGAATACTCTGATGGATTAGAAGACATTGCGATATTTTCCGAACGCCATCCATCTTCCTTTGGCAAGAACATTAACACGCTATTAAACAACACACCATTACGAAATGATATTTCCAAGAGATCACTTGCCAAAGCAAAAGAGTTTGATAGCAGTGTTATTGAAAAACGAGAAGCAGAGATCTATTTTGAATTGCTAAACAAGCGATAGTATTATTACTTATCTACAGATGTGATAAAGGTATGAAATGTGTACTGACAGTTGCTGGTCTGGGGACCAGGTTATTACCTTTAACAAAAGAAACACCAAAGGAAATGCTACCAATTTATTCTAGATCAAAAAAAGGAAAACTTGTCCTCAAGCCTGTCTTACAAGTAATATATGAATCATTATATGAATACAAGATAAAGGAATTTTGTTTTGTAATAGGCAGAACTAAAAGGGCTGTTAAAGATCATTTCAAACCAGACAATGAACTGTTAAGTCTTTTAAAAAAACAAAAAAAATCCGAGTTAGCAGACACTCTCAAAGACTTTTTTATAAAAGTAAAAAGGTCACGTATAT
>VBPW01000035.1 GCA_005877305.1 Nitrososphaerota archaeon
AACCAAACACCAGATTTTGTTTTATGAGCTTGGTACGATGAAGCAATTCCTGCAGCATATATGCTCTCATTTAGATGAGTCATTTCCACAAGTTTGTCTTTGATGTGAGATACTGTGGGTATCCCATTATAGTCTGCAATTGCTGCAGCAGCACCGATTAATACATCTCCAAGACCTGTTTTACAAACATAGCTTCTTCTGTGATAACAGGTAAACCTTTCAATAAGCATGGAAGCGAATTCGAACTCGCCGTTCATAAATACATATTCCCATGGAATGAAAACATTATCAAAAATTATCATAGCTTCCTGCCCAGAAAACTTTGCATTTCCAGAATCAAGATCTCCCTCTTCCATGCTTCTTGTGTCACATGATTGACGTCCATAGATGTAGGTTATTCCAGGAGCATCAGCTTTTACAGCTCCTACTATAGCATAGTCTTTATCATTTTCTTGTAATCTCATTGTTGGCATAACAATTATCCAGTGTGAGTTGATACATCCTGTTTGGTGAGCTTTTGCTCCTTTTATTACAATTCCTTTATCATTTCGTTCTACTACACGTAGGTACATATCAGGATCTTCCTGTTCGTGTGGAGCCTTGCTTCTATCTCCTTTAGGATCAGTCATAGCACCACCAATTACAAGATTTTCAGTCTGTACCATTTTTATAAAATCGATTAATCGTTTGTGATAGCTTGTCTTGTGTTTTTCATCTATTTCATAAGTTACAGAATAAAGTGAGTTTAATGCATCCATGCCAACACATCTCTGGAAGCATGTACCAGTATTTTGTCCCAGCTTTCTTTGCATCTTATTTTGGTTGACGAGATCTTCTGGGCTTTGCACAATATGCAGAAATCGATTAATTTTTTGCCCAGTTAATGAAGATTTAGCAGTAGCAAGCTCTTCTTCTCTTACAGCTAAATCATAAGTTTCAGCAACTGCATTAATAGAAGGCCTAATTATTGGATGTTCTACTGGATCTTTGACAATCTCTCCAAAAAGATAGACTTTGAGGTTTCTTCCCCTTAGACTGTTAATATACTCAGCACCAGTCATTATTGGCATACAGCTATTCTCTCTCAAAGCAATATAAATATTCTAAACTGGTTTTATTCAACAATAATAAAACCCTTGATATCAGACAAGGCCAATTCTTACATCTACTACCTTACAACCTTTACCTTTTTCAAAAACTAAAACTGGATTCATATCAAGTTCTTTTATTTCTTTAAAATCACTGACAAGTTGTGATATTCTTTGTAAACATTCTGATAGTTTTTTAGTATCAGATGGTTCTTCGCCACGAACACCTTGCAATAGTTTACTTGTTTTGATAGAAGAGATCATTTCAGCTGCTTCTGAATCAGTAATTGGAGCAAGTTTGAATGTAACATCTTTTAAAACTTCAACATAAATTCCACCCATGCCAAACATTACCACAGGTCCAAATCCTGGCTCAAGTTTTGAACCGATGATTGTTTCCTTTCCTCCCTTTACCATTTCTTGTATCAAAACACCTTTGATGATTGCTTTTTTGTTGTACTTTTTTGCATTCTTAATTATTTCTTTGAAAGCGGCTCTTACTTCCTGAGGATTTTTTAATCCTACCTTCACACCACCAGCATCAGATTTGTGAATAATTTGTGGAGATACTATTTTCATTACAATTGGATATCCAATTTTCTTTGCAGCTTGTATGGCTTCTTTATCTTTTTTAGCTAGAATGCTTTTAGGAATTGGAAAACCATATGCACGTAAAGCTTCTTGTCCTTCCTCCTCAAGGAGATTTATTCTACCGTCTTCTTTTACTTTGGCAAATACTTTTTCAACTTTCTTTTTATTGACGGCAAACTTGTGTATTTTGCCTTCAGGTGTATGAGACCATTCAGCAAACCTCAGCATTGCCTTTAAAGATCTTATTGCAGTTTCAGCATATCTATAATGTGGAACACCCCCTTCTGCAAGAATTTCTTTGTTCTTTATTCCTTCGTCCAAACCCATCAAGCTTGCAAGCATTGTTTTGTTGTATTTTTTTGAAACCTTGACAATAACTTCTGCAAGCTTGTTGTAGTCCAAAGTTGCCGAAGGAGTACACATTGCTATTACTGAACCTACATTTTGGTGTGCAAGGACTTCGTTTAACACATTATCAAATCTATTAAAATCTGCATCGCCTACAATGTCAACCGGATTTCGTGAAGTACCCCATGGGGGAATAACTGCGTTTATCTTTGGTCTAATGTCTTCAATATTTGCCATTTTTATTCCAATCTTAGAGCAAGCATCTGTAGAAATTATTGCTGGTCCTCCTGCATTAGAAACTATAACCAAATCGCCTTTTGTTGGAAGAGGCTGTTTTGAAAATGCAGTAGCATAATCAAACAACTCCTCCATTGTATCTACTCTGATAGCTCCAGATTGTTTTAGCAAGGCATCATAAATTTCATCAGAACCCATCAATGCACCAGTATGTGACATTGCAGCTTTTGCACCTTCAGGACTCCGACCAGATTTTAAAACAATAACTGGTTTTTTGACAGAATTAAGACGTGTAATCTGTTTACATATTTTTAAGAACTCTTGTCCATTTCCCAAATCCTCAAGATACATTACTATTACTTTGGTTTGTTCATGCTCTGCAAGTATCTTGAGCATATCAACTTCATTGAGATCTACTTTGTTTCCCATGCTAATTACTGCAGAAAATCCAATTCCTTGTGCACTTGCATCTTCAACTAGTGCAGCACATATTGCACCACTTTGTGAAACAAGTGCGATTTCTCCTGATTTTGGAGTAACTTTGAGAAATGTAGAATTCATCATTGTTTGAGGAGCAAGGTTCATCACACCAAGACAGTTTGGACCAATTATTCTCAGATTGTACTGCTTTGCAATTTCTCCTAATCTTCTTTCAAGTGCTGCACCTTCTTCATTTACTTCTTTAAAACCAGCTGTGATTACAATAACACCTTTCATTCTCTTTCTACCACATTCTTCTAGCACTGCCGGAACTATGTCGTTTTTTGTTATAACTACAGCTAGATCAATTTCTTCTGGAACATCCAAAACACTTTTGTATGCTTTTTTATCAAAAACTGTTTCTCTAGTTGGACTGATTGGAAAAATTTTACCAGTGTATCCCTTCAATATATTTGAGGTAATAGCACGACCAACGCTACCTTCTTTATCAGATGCACCTATTATCGCAATAGATTTTGGAGAAAGGAAAACAGAATCAGTCATTTTTAATGAATTGGGATCAAATTGATTTGTATAATAAGTTTATCCGTAGTTTAGTAAGATGTTTTGTTAATTTATTACTCAGCTTCCAAGCATCTTTCCTGCAAGATTTTCGCTTCTTGGGATCCATTTTATCTTGAGATTAGTGTATTTCCCAATAAGATCCCAAGCTTCTCTTGCCAAAGTTCTAAGCTGATCACTATTGATAGCATATTCGTGATTAAGTTGTGATACAGTATTTTTAGAGTCACTGTAAATGTTTATCTCATCATTAGAATTTAGAAATTTTTTTAATACCATAATTATTGCCATGTATTCTGCCTGATTGTTTGTTATGTTTTGTTCTTTTTTGTAAAATGATTCACCTGTCTCTTTTACAAAGAATCCATATCCAGAGTTTGGTCCACCTGAACCATCAACATAGATGTTAAGGACCATTTTTGTATAGCCTCATTAATTTTATGCTCAAGTTTACAACTACTATGTATATTACAGTAGATGTTGATTGTGAAACAAGTGACGCAATATATGTATCATAACCTATAGTCAAAAAATAATATTGTAAAATCCATCTAATTATTGTATATACCATTTCCCCTACTTGTCCGGAAAAAAGCTGTGCAACAATTGCAGAAATTATAATCGATGCGGCAAATCCAAGTAAAATGTTCTTGTTAAGTTTTATGTATTCCTTGTATTGCTGTTTCACATAGTCACTTTATTGGACTAACAAATAAACTAAATCTACTGCAATGTTATCCTAAGGAATATCAAAATTCCAGCAAGTTCTGCAACATGAACTGCAAGTAGATAAGGTAAAAGTGCCGCGGCATAAAGTTCTGTCATTGAAAAATATGCATATACTCCTATTACATTGTGCAAAAATAACAGTCCAGCAAAAAATATCATTCCAAGCGGTAGCTGTGCCTTTGTCCTTGAATAGATCTTGATAAAAACCCCAACTAGAACTCCCAGTACAATCATGTTAGCTCCTGATACCATAGTACTTGCAGTCATTATTGGTTCCATTTAAAAAAATTCAGCCTTCCTTAGCATATTTACTTTTTTCCAATTTTGTTACAATTTCATCAAACGTTTCTAAATTTACCTCTAAAAATGTCGAAATGAAAAAAGTTACCCCATATTTTTCCCCAACACGAGTTATGAGATTATTTTTCTCAAGAACGCTGACATGGTGTTGAATTGCCTTATAATCTAGACCAAGCTCCTTTGCAAGCTGGTTTGCATTAAGCGGAGTCTTTCTTATAGTTGATATCAATCTAATTCTGTTTAAACCACCTTTTGAACCTGTAAATACAAACCACAATAGACGCTTAGCATATGGATCACCAGCCATTTTTGTAACCAGCTTCGTGTACCGTCAAACAATTAAAAGGTGTTATGAAATATCAATTTGACAATTGTAAAGTTCAGACGTCTATTACTTCGTATAACAAAAAATATGTTAATAGAAAAAATGTGAAAGAAAATCTAGAACAAGTTGATTTAAAGAACTAGAATAACCGATAAATTGAGCAGAGTTGCTAGAGAACTTCATGCTTGACTATGATTATCCTTTATACAGGCCTCCATCTGAAGCAAAATCTCTCATATTTCAGGTAACTTTAGGTTGTTCCTTTAACGTCTGTTCTTATTGTAATATGTATCGTACAAAAGAGTATGTCGAAAGACCATTGGATGAGATCAAAATGGAAATTGATTTGGCATCAAAACACATGCAAGATACAAGTAGAATTTTTTTGGCAGATGGCGATGCATTAAATCTTCCAACAGATAGAATGCTTCAAACACTTGATTACATAAATCTAAAGTTTCCCAATCTAGAACGAATATCTTGTTATGCAATGCCAAAGAACATACTTGAAAAATCTCCTGAAGAATTGAAAAGGATACGTGACGCAGGTCTTTCGATGTTTTATATTGGTATAGAAACTGGTTCTGATAAAATTCTAAAAAAGGTTACAAAGGGAGCTACTGCTCAGACAATAATTAAATCGTGTCAAAAGGCAAAAGATACAGGGTATACA
>VBPW01000067.1 GCA_005877305.1 Nitrososphaerota archaeon
TGAAATCAATCGAAATAGAAATGCTTTTGCCGATTCTTCTAAACTTATTATACCAAGAGCAAAACCTCTTGCATAATGTTCTCTGTCATATAGTATCATAGCTTCATCGTACATTTTTTGAGAATTATCTAATGCAATTTCAGAAGCTTGTTTATACAATTGTTCTTTTTTCTTTTTGAAAATCATATACTAATTAAGAATATTTTGTCGCATTCTGAATTAAAGTAATCCATTTGTTATCTCCTTTTTTCCTTATTCAAATTTGAATTTCACTCAATCCCAAAATCTTCCTTATTTTATTATGGGCTTCTTGAACTATTTGGAGAAACATTAAATCTTACCGTTTGTTGGATAGTTTTTGGCATAAATTCCCATCAATCGTATATCATTAATTCTTTTTCCTCAAGCATTGTGTGCAGGTTGTGTACTGATCTGTATACATCGGATTCCTTTTTTGCACCCGTACAAACGAGCTTTCCTGACGCAAAAATCAGAATTACAGTTTTTGGATCAAGCATTCTGTGTATTAGTCCGGGAAATTGTTCTGGCTCATACATGCTTCGTGGTAGGCTTCTTGCCGCTGTCTCTAGGTGAATTTTTCCACCAAGGTTTACAGAAGCTACAATGTTTTGTATTACAATGACAGGATTATTCTTTACCTTTATTTTGCCTGCTCGAAGCTTTTGTACAACACTTCTTACTGCCTTGATTGCTAGTTCTTCGGATTTTGCTCCAGTACAAACCATCTTTCCAGAACTAAAGATGAGCGTTGCAGTCCTTGGCAATTTTATTCTAAACACTAGTCCAGGAAATTGTTCAGGGTGATATTCTGTATCGGGAAATTTTTTTGTGATATCATTGAGATCAAATCTTTGATCAACAGATGCTGAAGCCACAACATTTTCAATACTTATTATTGGCTTAGTTTGAGGCATGTCTGGTTCGATATATCCCATTATATATACTCAGTAATGCTTTGTGATTCAAACGATCTAATTTTTAGACGAAAACTCTGAACCTAAATTTTTTGTCAATTCCATAATTTTATTATGTTTTGTCACTAGTATTAACATATCAGAATTAAGCCATGGCTGAAAATTCCCTGATAAATGAAATGGTAGAACAGATATGCCTCAGCGTGACCTTAAAGGGCAGTAATCGTGATCCAAGCAATAGACTTGCTTTAACAATCCTAGATAATTCGGTAGAAATTATTCTCAAATTCTATGCTGATTCTCATGGTTTGCTACAAGACAAGGAAATAAATTCACAGGAGGCCTTTGTTTTCATACTCGATAAAATTAAAGATCAAAACAAGATTGTCAACTATGAAGAAAAAGACATTATAAGATACCACCATATCCTAAATGAATTTCGTAACAAAGATAATTTCACGATAAAAGATAGCGTCATAGACGAATATGTGATACTTGCGAAAATTCTTTTGGCAAAGTTGTATGATTATCGTGCAAGTAAGATTGAATGGGACAAAATGGTTGATGATGCAAGAAGACATTCATAGTTTTGATTTGTTATTCATGACGGTTCCCTATATATGATAATTATAGTTCCTGCTTTGTAAAGTAATTTTTACAATCTTTTATGGCTAAATTTTTCTCTATAACGTCTTCTGTAAGGTTTTTTGTACCGATATTTCATTATCTATTGAATCTCTGAGAAAAGAACTTGGTATAAAGGATCTCTAATCAATTTACACTATAAAATCAGTAAGAGGTTTGCAGAACCCCAGTTACAATATAAGTTAAAATATGTACTTTTTCCCAAATTGAGATCAAGATCATCGAATCCCTTTAAGGTGGGATTTGCAAATTATCTCTAATTGAAAACAGAATCTCCAAAAGATCTTGCCAGCGAATTTTTTGATAAAACTGCACAGACATATGACAAAATAGTAAATCTGACAACCTTTGGCAAAGATAAATACTGGAAGAAAGAAATCATAAAAAAAATTTCAGAATGCAATTCAATACTTGATCTTGGTTGTGGTACAGGAATACTTACATTTCAAATTGCCAAAAAGTTTCCTAATGCCAAAATAATTGGGGTTGATACTTCAGAAAATTACCTAAATATCGCTAGAAAAAAGGTAAAACCAGATCATAAAATTTCATTTTTGCTCCAAGACGCTGAAAAACTGAATCTTGCTGCCAAGTTTGATTGTATAACGTCTTCTTACATTCCAAAATACTGTACACCCGATATTTTAGTTAAGGTGTGCCTTAGTCATTTTAACGAGGGAGGTAAAATAATTCTACATGATTTTACCTACCCACAAAACAAAACTGTGAGGATATTTTGGAATTTTTACTTTGTCATATTGAGTATTGCAGGAAAATTGATACCAAGCTGGAAAAAGATATTTGGAGATCTTCCAAAGATGATAAGGTCAACAACCTGGCTTGATGACTATAAAGACATTATGAAAAGAAATAACTTTGAAGTAGAGGTGCAATTTTTAACGTTGGGCTCATCAGCTATTCTGACAGGCACTAAGAAAGTCTAGTCTTATCTCTTCAGAGACTTGAAACCAAACCAAATTCTTGTACAAAACCTCATAATCTCTGGTTATCTTTTTTTGTTCAGGGTCATAGTTGGTTACAACAGATCCTCGTTGTGCTACGATGTTGTTCTTTCTAAGTATTTTCCCTATACTTTCTTTCCTTTGAAGTAAATCTGACATTACAGATTCTGGCAGATTTTGGGAGTCAAATTTCGTAATTGCAGAAACGATGGGAATTTGATTATGCCCAATTACCACCTTTCTTACATATTTTGTTCCAGAAATAGAATTTTGTTCTACTACCTTTAGATATGTTGGTTTTTTAATAATCTCAGTTATGGTCTGTTCTACATAACCTACAGGAGCATCCAAGAGGGTTTTTGCTAAAAGATCTATCTGTGATGTAATAATAATTATAATCCAATTATTTCAATTAAACATATCTTAAAACAAAATAGAAAGTTGTTGTAGCAATAACCCCTGTGCTGATTAATTTTAAAATCATTTCTTGTCTGTTAATGTATGAATGATCCCAAGACTTGCTCCGAAGTTCCTTGTATCTTTGTGAGGTCTTTATGAGAAGGTAGCTTAGTATACTTGCAATGCCAGCCAATACAAAAAGTTGCGGGGATATGGTGCTTGTCTGAATTGCTGATCCTGCAAAGACAGGTAGTATTCCCCATGATATAACAAAGACCATATTATTGTGAAACTTTGCATTGAATAATTCAAGATTATATGCAAAAAGAAAGAATGTCTCGGCTATTCCTATTGGGAACAAGAGTGGCGAATCCAAAAATGCATAGTATAAGCCGATAGCAAAAGCGCATCCTAAGGAAATTAAAGAAACTGTCCATATCTTCTTTTTTGATAACGCTCCCCATGGCCTGATTTTACTGCCAAACGAATCAAGGCAATGAGCAGATACTCCAAGTGCAAGAAAGTACAAAACACATATGGCTGCAAGTCTTTCTAGAGAAAAATTAGCTGCAAACGAACCCCATGCTACAAAAGAAACTACCATACCTGTATATGGCAAAAAAAGAATCCCTACTCCAAGTCTGAAATTCCTAGAGCCAAATTTTGGAACAAACCATTCAGAAAATCTGTCTTTTTGCATTATTTCTTAATAGGCTACATTGCTTATATTGTTAGGCTAACTGTCAAAATTATTCCTTAAACATCGTGTGGGATTTATTAAATTTTCATATATCCAATTCCTTTTTATTAATAATGGGAAGGGTAAAGTTTTTCAACTTTCAACGAGTTTTTTAGTTTCGGTCCGCAGAGCACCGAGATAGGATCATTCTGGTCCAGAAAATCAGAAGGCGATTAGGGTGAATTCAAAACTCCTAGAGGTATGGCGTTTAGATGGTATGATGAATCAAGATCAGAGTTAAGGCTTTCAATGTCGTATATGTTATCAAGTGCAAGAGACTCAATCGCCGAAATTTCGTAAAGGTATTTGCTGGTTTTGTCAAACCTCTTGTGACATTATCAGATATGCGCATGAAGATTGTATAATGGATTATTTTCGCAAGTCAAAACGCGGTCAAGTGATCAAATCGTAGAGGCTATTTGTGTTCAGGTTTGCTTCAACTCTAAATTTTGTACATTAATTGATCAAAACAATTGATACTATTCATTATAATTTCAAATCATAACAAAACAAGATGAAGACAGGCCTCTTCCTAGCAATAATGCTCTCATCGGTCTTACTCGTGCATACTGCATCTGCAATCGTACCTATGGGAGGTTTAGTAGTTATGGTAAAACCAGAAAAAAGCCCTCTTGAATCAAGCGAGATTCCAGTATTGGTTGGAACTGTTACAAACCAAGCAAGCAGGCCAATCGCAAATGCCCAAGTCAGTATCAGTACTTCCTATGGAACCTTTGGAACTTCTACAGACAACGATGGTAAATTCAGATACCAGTATGAAAATCCTGTTAGCCCTGCACAATACCTAGTAAATGTCAAGGTACAAAAAGACGGTTATGGAATCGGGCTTGCTAGCACGACATTTTTTGTCAATGGTGTCCCGGTATTACAATCTCAACAATATAATTTCAAAACTGTATCTGGGAACAACATAAGTCAAGACCCTGTTGCATCTAGAATTCTCAAAAATATAGAGATTGCAAAAAAGCAACAAGCAGAACAGGATGCGAAGATAAAGCAGATTGAAGAAGAAAAGAAATTTGTAGAAAGTCAACGAGCACTTGCCAATCAGCAACTGCAGTTTGACCTTGGAAGCTGGTTTGCACAATTTAATCCGTTTACACCAAGAAATGCATACGCTGCATTTGTTTCTCAAGTAAATCAAACCGTTCAGACCATTTTCTGGGGCCAGTTTAACTTTACGGAACAGAAAACAAATGAGGGTCTTGCTGCCAAGAACCAAGTTCTTCAAAACGGAGGCAGTAATGACCAGGCAAGAAATGCATTCATTCAAAATGCTACCACCCATAGAAGTGAGATTTCCAAAGTTAACAACGACCTCAATGTAAAGTATGGCAATGCAAGCAAGGCCGTACAGGCCAAGTTTGACAAATATGGAAACTTGCCGAGATCCTAAAAATCAAATTTGTTGTTTGGAACCCAAAATATGAGAATATCTTTAATGATCACACTAGACCTATTTTCAGAAAGTTGTCGATCTTAATTGTTAAATACAATATCGCATCATAACAGGTATGAAGTAAGAAAACGATCCTGACTTTTTTGAGTAATTTACTGCATGAACTTATCTTGAATCTAGTTACTTGATTCCAGCTTATGTTAATGAAATTGGAACTGTAAGACAGACTCTCACAAGTCTGATTCCTAGGAGATTACTGCTTTTCTTCACTTTATCTTGATTTTTCCTTCTGCAAATAGATTGATAGCTTTTGGATAAATTTTGTGTTCTTGAATGAGAATTCTTTTTGAGAGACTTTCTTCAGTGTCATTATTCTTTACCTTAACTACAGCTTGCAAGATGATTGGTCCTGTATCTACTCCTTCATCTACAAAATGAACAGTACAGCCAGAATACTTGACACCATATTCTACTGCCTGCCTCTGAGAATGTAATCCAGGAAATGAAGGCAGTATTGCTGGATGTATGTTCATGATTCTTCCTTTAAAATGCCTGATAAACTCAGGACTCATTATTCTCATAAATCCGGCAAGACAGACTAGCCCGTTTTTTGGCGTAACGCCATATTTTTCCAAGACTGAAACAATTTTTTTATCATAATCCCAACTTCCGCCCTTGATTCCACTACTTTCTATTATTACAGTCTTGACACCAAGTTTTTGTGCAATTTTAATTCCTTTTGCATCTGGTTTGTTTGATATTACAACTGCAGGCTTTACTGGAATCTTGTTTTTTTTGACTGATTTTAAGATGGCTTCCATATTGCTTCCTCGGCCAGAGATCAAGATGGCAAGATTAATCATGATAAATCTACTTTGCTGTGTAAATAAACACTTTACTGATCATATATCAAGAATTTGAATTAGGATCTAAAAACTTGATTATACTTTTGACAAAGTGTAGTTGTAGATCAATCTAGCAATTTATATCCAATAGGTTTGTCTGAAATTTGGAATTGGCACAAAGCATCAAGATGACATCAAATGGTATCGTATCCACACAAAATGGAATAACAGTCCACCTTGATCCAAAACGTGCTACACACAGTGGACTTGCATTTGTCTCCCATGCTCATGTGGATCATTTACATAACCAAAACGGCGGCCTGCTTTTAACAACTAGACAGACAAGCGAGATTGCAAAGCTTCGTGGTTATAATATAGGAAACTATGTTGAAGAATTTGAGGATTTTTACATGGTAGATACCGGTCATATTTTGGGTGCACGCGGTCTTGTCTTCGGTGATGTATTTTACACAGGTGACATTTGCACCCGAAATAGAGGTTTTATGAAAGGAGCTAAAGTTCCAAAATGCAAAGTACTCATCACAGAGTGCACGTTTGGCATGCCTGAGTTTGTCTTTCCTGAAATAGTTGAGACTATAAAAAAAGTAAACAGCATTATATCTGAAATGTATTCCAAAGGAAAACCTGTCATTTTATTAGGGTATGAGCTTGGCAAAGCCCAGATTCTCTCATATTTGTTTGCACACTGGAATCCGTATTATCACGATTCCATAAAACGGATAAATGATTTGTATAAAAAATTTGGAGTTGATCTAAAAGATTCTATTGGTCATACTGAAGCTGAAAAAAACGGACTCTTGGACAAAAAACCATGGGTCATGATTGCACCAAACTTGGGTGCAAAAAACCAGTTTATACAACACATGAAAACAAATTATGACGCAATAACAATTGGATTTAGCGGCTGGGCACAGTCTAACAGGTTTTCATTTGCAAGGCAACACGATTATTCAATTACTCTAAGTGATCATTGTGATTATAACGAGCTTGTTGAACTGGTGAAAAGATGCACCCCAGAAAAAATCTATACCATACATGGCTTTGTTGAAGAATTTGCATCCGACCTATCCAAGATGGGCTTTGATAGTGATCTATTGTAAGCTACACCAAATCTGTGTGCTTCATCTCTTGCATGCTGTAAAATTTTTAGCGCTTGATTGCTTTTTGAAATCACTAGCGGCTCTTTTATTTTTGGAATGTATACCTCCTCGTTTTCTTTTGCCAATGAAATGCAAGGAATATTGCTGCCAATATTTTTTAGAGCATCCAAAGCTGCGTGTAGCTGTCCTTTGCCCCCATCTATTAAAATCAAGTCTGGCGTCTCATCTTTCTCTTTTCGCAATCTAATATAGCGCCTTTTTATTACCTCATTTATCATTGCATAATCATCTCTTCCCTGAACGGTTTTTATCTTAAATTTCCTGTAACCTGGCTTGTCTGGTCTTCCATCGATAAATCTTGACATGGAACCAACGGCATAATCTGCACCATGGTTTGAAATGTCAAAGCACTCTATTATTTTGGGAATGTTTTTCAGGCCAATCTTTTCTTGCAATTCTACAAGAGCTGGCTCGGGACCGTTTGTCTGGTATAAGGTAAGGTTTTTCATGATTAGTTTTATCATTTCTTTTCTTTTGCCAGATGAAGGAACTATGATATCGACCTTAAAGCCAGAAGTTCTTGAGAATACTTCTTCTAGTATGTCTTTTTTTTCTGGAAGCTCACTTGTTACAATGAATTTTGGAATTGGGTTTGTGGAATAGTATTGGGACAAAAACGAAGGAAATGAATTGTCACCAACAAGATCAAAAGAAAACCTGTTTCTGTCCCGAATTACGCCATTTGTCTGCCTAAAGCTCATCAGATGCGCTGTCTGGTCTTGTATAATAATTCCAAAATATTCTTCGTCATAGTTTTTTGTTGATTCCATTTTTTGTCTTGTCTGCAAGTTTTCTAGTCTGTGTATTGTTTCATGGATTTCTTTTGCCATTTCATAGTGTTGGTGTGATGATGCATCTTTCATTTCATTTTCAAGCTTTTGTCTAAAGTCTTCCAGTCTTTGTTTGCCTTTGAGTATTGATTCTAGTTCTGAAATGTGTTTTCCATATTTTTCACGCGCTTCCTTGAATTGACATGGAGCTTCACAATTCCCAAGATGATACTCTAGGCATGCCTCTTTTGGAAGCCTTTTACATATTCGCACCTTGAATGCTTTACGTAAAAGGCCAATTGAGAGCATCTTTGAGCTGCCAGACGTAAAGGGACCATAAACCCTACCGCCCCCAAGAAACTCGCCTGTTCTGGTTCTTCTTGTCACCATGAGACGAGGAAACTCTTCGTTTGTAATTCTAAGATAGGTATAGCGCTGCTGGTCTTTTAGTTCTATATTGTAAATTGGCCTGTATCGCTTTATCATGTTAGCTTCAAGCAAAAATGCCTCACTTTCGTTGTCAGTTAGTACAACCTCAATGTCTGATATTTTTTCAACTAGTTTTTGTGTCTTGTAATTTTGGTTTTTTAAAAAATAAGATCTTACACGATTTCTAAGATTTTTTGCTTTGCCAATATAGATTATTTTTCCAGTGTCATCTTTCATTATGTAAATTCCAGAGTGTATCGGAATTGTTATTTTGGAAATATCAATTGTCATGCCTTAGAACTCGCTTCAAGTACTGGCCAGTATAGCTCTTAGAGTTTTGTGCTACCTGTTCTGGTGTGCCAAATGCAATCATCATTCCTCCCTTGTCTCCGCCTTCTGGACCCAAATCTATAATCCAGTCAGAGTTTTTTATCACATCCATATTATGTTCTATTATTATTACAGTATTGCCAAGATTCACCAGCCTGTTTAAGACATCAAGTAATTTTTGCACATCAGCAAAATGTAATCCTGTTGTAGGCTCGTCCAAAATGTAGATTGTCTTGCCAGTATCTCTTTTTGAAAGCTCTGATGCAAGCTTTACTCTTTGTGCTTCGCCTCCTGATAGAGTCGTTGCTGCTTGGCCAAGCTTGATGTATCCCAATCCGACATCTGCAATTGTTTGCAGCTTGCGCTTGATAGCTGGTATGTTTACAAAAAATTCCAAAGCCTCATCGACAGTCATAGAAAGAATATCTGAAATATTTTTTCCCTTGTAGAGAACAGATAATGTCTCGGAGTTGTACCTCTTTCCTTTGCATTCATCACAAACTACATAGACATCAGACAAAAACTGCATCTCAATTTTTTTAACACCATCTCCTTCACATGCAAAACACCTCCCATCTGCCACATTAAATGAAAACTGGCCAGGTGTGTATCCTCGCTCCTTTGCTAGTTCCGTGTTTGAGTATAATTCCCGTATTGGAGTAAATGCGCCAATGTAGGTTGCAGGATTTGAGCGTGGAGTTCTGCCTATTGGGGATTGGTCAATTCCAATTACTTTGTCGATGTGCTCAACTCCAAGTAGCTGCTTGTATTTGCCAGGCCTTTCTGATACGATATGAAAGTGTGCAGAAAGCGCATTGTATAATATATCATTGACTAGAGTGGATTTGCCAGACCCAGAAACTCCGGTTATTGCAATCATCAAACCAAGCGGAAACTCGACATCGATGTTTTTTAGATTGTTTTCTGCAGCACCTTTTACAACTAGATTGCCTTGTTGCTTGCGAGTCTTTTTGACAAGTTTGATTGCATGGTGATTTTTAAGATACTCACCTGTCACTGACTTGTGATTGTTTAAGATGTCGTGTATTGTTCCTTCAAAAACTACACTGCCGCCATGAACTCCTGCACCTGGTCCTAAATCAATTATCCAATCAGAATTTCGAATCACTTCTTCGTCATGCTCTACTACTAGTATTGTATTTCCAAGATCACGAAGCTTTGTTAGTGTCTTTATCAGTTTGGCATTATCTCTTTGATGAAGACCAATTGTTGGCTCGTCTAAAACATATAGCACGCCTGTAAGATTAGAACCAATTTGTGTTGCAAGTCTAATTCTTTGTGATTCTCCCCCAGACAAAGTTGCGCTGACCCTGTTTAGCGTTAGATAGTTTAGCCCAACATTTTTCAAAAATTCCAATCTTGAAAGTATTTCTTTTAGTACGGATTTTGCAATGTATTTTTCAGTATCTGAAAGCTTGAGGCTTTGAAAAAAGTCATAACACACATCAATGGAAAAGTCGCATACATCCATTATTGACTTTTCATTTATCCTCACAGCAAGCGCTTCGTCTTTTAGTCTTCTGCCCATACAAGAATTACATGGTGTTTCACGCATGAATTTTCTAAGCTCTTCTCGTTTTGATTCCGAATCGGTCTCTACAAAATTTCGATGTAAGCTTGGAATGACTCCGCTAAAGGTATTGGTGTATTGCCATTTGGAATCAGTCGTCTGGGATTCGTATGAGAACTTTACCACTTCGTCTGTGCCGTACAAAATGATTTGCAACTGTTTTGGATTCATTTTATTATTGGAGTTAGCAAATCAAAACCAAACTTTTTGCCAACATCTCGAAGCGTTTGTCTTCTAAACGAGGAAAATCTTCCAGACCATGGTACTATGGCACCATCCAAAATCGATTTTGTTTTATCTGGAATGAGCAAGTCAGAGTCAAACTCCATCTTGACTCCAAGGCCATGACATGTCTTACATGCCCCAAATGGCGAATTAAATGAGAATGTTCGCGGTTCAAGCTCACCTATTGTTATTCCGCAATAGGAACATGCATTGTTTTGGGAAAATATTCGCTCGTCTGTTCCTGAAATNCTTTGACGCTTTTATCCTGTCAACTACGATCTCGATATTGTGCCACTTTTGTTTGTCAAGTGTTGGAATCTCTCCATTTAGCTCTACTATTTCATTGTCCACTCTGACCCTGGAATATCCAGATTTTTTTATCTGCTCAAATAATTTTTCATATGTTCCTTTTTTTCGTCTAATTAATGGTGATAAAATTAAAATGTTTTTTCCTTCTGACTCTTTGAGAACTGATTCGCAAATTGATTCTGCTGATTGGTTTGATATTCTTCTACCACACTTTGTGCAGTGAGGTATTCCAATTCTTGCATAAAGTAGTCTGAGATAATCATAGATTTCTGTTATTGTCCCAACTGTTGATCGTGGGTTTTTGCTTGTAGTTTTTTGCTGAATTGAGATTGCAGGTGACAAGCCTTCAATTGAATCTAAATCAGGCTTATCCATCATTTCTAAAAATTGTCTTGCATATGCAGAAAGTGATTCTACGTATCTTCGCTGCCCTTCTGCATAAATTGTATCAAACGCCAAAGTAGATTTGCCAGAACCAGAAAGGCCAGTTATAGTAACAACTTTATTTTTTGGAATGTCCAAATTGATGTTTTTCAAGTTGTGCTCCCTTGCACCGCGAATAATTAATTTATCAATCATTTTCCCAACTCTTTTTGTATTTTTGCCAACTTGTCACGAAATTCTATTGCACGCTCAAAGTCAAGCTCTTCAGCAAATCTTTTCATGGCTGTTTCTGTCTCGATTGCAGATTTTACCAAATCATTTCTAGACATGTGTTTTAATTCATCAAGTTTTGCTGTCTGTTCTGGAATTGCTTTTATTATACTTGCTGGTTTTATGCCCATTTTTTTGTTATAAGCAACCTGCCTGTTTCTTCTTCGTTCAGTTTCTGATATGGCAAGCTTCATTGACTGTGTTATGGTATCTGCATACATTATCACAGAACCATCAATGTTTCTTGCAGCCCTTCCAAAGGTCTGAATTAGACTAGTAATGTTCCTAAGAAAGCCTTCCTTGTCTGCATCTAAGATGGCAACAAGAGAGACTTCGGGAATGTCAAGACCTTCTCGTAACAGGTTTATTCCGACTTTACCTTGACTTGCTTTTTTGAAAGATATTCTGCAAGATCTTCTGCCATGCGCTTTGTTAGAGTAGTAACAAGAACACGCTGGTCTTTTTTAACTCTATTTTTGATTTCAGAAACTAGATCATCCATTTGGTTTTCTGTCTTTCTTACCTCTACTTGTGGATCAACAAGACCAGTAGGACGTATGAGTTGCTCTACTATCTGAAAACTTTTCTCTCTCTCATATGCACTCGGAGTAGCAGAAACAAAAATGGTGTTTTTGATATATTTTTCAAACTCTTCAAACTTGAGCGGTCTGTTATCAAAAGCACTTGGAAGTCTAAATCCATAATCTATCAGTGCTTTTTTGCGGGTATGGTCTCCATGATACATGCCGTGGAGTTGTGGGATTGTTACATGGGATTCGTCTATTACAAGTAAAAAATCATTTCCAAAAAAATCAAGCAAACAAAATGCTGGCTCTCCAGGATTTCTTCCATCAAAATGTCTTGAATAGTTTTCAATTCCAGAACAGTATCCAAGCTCTTCAATCATCTCCAAATCATATTTTGTTCTCATTTCAAGTCGTTGTCTTTCAAGCTCTCTTAACTGCGGTAGTGTTTTTTTGAGCTCAGTATTTATTGATTCTATCGCAGTTTTTCTTACATCACTTGCAACAAGATAGTGTTTTGCTGGAAAAATTTTGATTTGTGGTATGATTTTTTTCTCTTTAAGAGAAATAGGATCACAGACAGATATTTTTTCTACCATATCACCAAACATTGAGATCCTTACAACATCGTCAGAATAGGCAGGAATGATATCTATGGTATCTCCTTTAATTCTAAATCTTCCTGAAACAAGCTCTGTATCATTTCTCTCATATCTGGCGTTAACTAGCTGTTTTATGAGAGAAGAGCGCCCAGTCTCTTTTCCTTTTTCTACAACAATTGACATTGATTCCCATTCGCGTGGTGAGCCAAGGGAATAGATACATGATACTGTTGCAACAATAATTGTTGGTTCGCCTGAAAGAAGCATTGCAGTTGCCTCTAGTCGTAGCTTTTCAATTTTTTCGTTAATCTGTGTGTCTTTTTCTATGTATGTATCAGTTTGTGGAATGTAGCTTTCTGGCTGATAATAATCATAATAGCTAACAAAATATCCAACATTATTTTTTGGGAAAAATTGTTTTAGTTCAGAATAAAGCTGAGCTGCTAGAGTCTTGTTGTGTGATATTACAAGTGTGTTTTTTCCAGTTATTTGAATGACGTTTGCAACAGTAAAGGTCTTGCCGCTTCCTGTCACACCAATTAGTGTCTGAATTTTTTTCTTTCGTACGTCTTCTACTAGCTTGTCTATTGCTTGAGGCTGGTCCCCTGTCGGTTCAAACTCTGAAACAAGCTCAAAACTTGGATTTTCTAACAACATGACAATAAGTAAAAACGAAATTTAAAGCAATGGTACTTTCAGTATGACTACCAGTTTGGCTCTTCTGATATCTCTAGACCATTTTTTGTTTGTGTAATGCCCATCATCTTAAGTGTATCATGCGCAGTACGTGAGTTTCTTTCTAAAATCTTTTTAGCTAACTCTAGACGGCTTTTTTTCTCAAGGTGTTGACCAACTTTGTATTTTCCACGTATCGTTATTGGGACTACCTTGATTATTGCAACCTCATCTACAACTTCCATCTCGGGTTTTATGGCCTCATAACGTCCCTCTGGCTGGTATTTTTCCATTAGTGCGTTAAGAGCTAGAGTTTTTTCTTTTCTATCGTTTATTATGGTTCCTGTTCCCTTGATTACAACACTTATGTAAAGAGTATCTGCTTGTGAGGCATCAGTTGGGTGTGTAAAATATGACGGAAGAAACTCTAGGCTTTGGTCTACTTCAAAACCGACTTTGTTATTTTGCTTTATGTTTTCAAGTTTTTCGCCTTTTGTGTGAGAGTGCATGTATACTGCATCATTAACATAAACAAAATTCATTGGAATTATCTGTGGGTATCCGTCTTTGTCAATACTACAAATTCTTCCTGTTTCCTGTTGGTTTAGAAACTCGATCAATTTTTCTTTTGATTTAATCTCTAGCCTGCCTAAGAGTTGCATGAAATTGATTACTAGCGTTGATATTTTTGTATATAGTTTTTAATAGATAAATGTGGGAACGTTCTATTACTAGGCATGACAATAAAAGACCTTTTTTCAGATTTTAGGGCATTTTTAATTGCCGGAAGTGCAGTGATCGCTTTTTCACATTTCATATATACTTTGTTTGGAGTTACTATCCCATCAATAGTATGGGACTTTTTCAAAGAATTTGGTGCTGCAATAATTATGATGTCTGTCTTTGTCTTTGTTATAGCATGGGTACTAAAAGCAAAACCACACAAACGACCACAACGTTATTTTGTTGTATCATATGATGTATTTGGAAATCAATCAAGAATTGAAGGACTGAGAACGGAATTTAAAATTCATGATGTAGCATGGAGTTTTATGAAACATTACAAAAAATCTTATCCGCTCTACAACTTTGCTCTTGTCTCAGACATTCCAAACTCGGACAGAAAAACCATCTTCAGATATATCTGATCTTCTGATTATTTTTTTACTCGCTTTTGCTTTTTCTTATTTTTCATATGCCAAATAAAAATCAAAAGACCAATCACAGATGAGACAATTGTACCCACGCCAACAACTGGTGCTATGAAAAAGTTACCAATCCACAGTCCTTCAGGACCGCCTAACTCAAGCAGTCCTCTTTGCCTGATAAATACATTTAACGAATCACCTAGGGAGTAGGCTTTTCCTGATTTGTCCATGTACGTGCCATTTAGGTGAATACTTGCATGGGTTGGGATGCCAAAATCTTTTGGTGTTTGTAATACAAATTCAAAATCAGATGATTTGCCAGCCTCAAGATTTGTTTGTGAATAAATTTTTCTTCCATCAAGCGGCACCTGCAAAGAATCTACACTCATCTGTATGTTTTGTGCATCACTGCCTTGGTTTTTTATTGTACCTTTAATTGAGAATGGCTCTCCGGCAAAAACATCATCTGGTACTTGGGCATTTAAAAGCAACAAAGGTTTTGATTGGGTATTAAATTCAATTGCTTTGGTTAGGGAATTTTTTACAGGTTTTGGATCAAAATAGCCTTTGATAAAATATTGAACTTCCACATTCGCAAGAAAAGCTCCATCTGGGATTCCTTGTTTTACTTTTGCGTTAAAGTTATTTCCAAGCGTGGAATCTTTTGGAAGACTATCAATATGAAACTGGTTTTGTGATATGTCAAGCTGAGGAGATGATATGGTTAAGGTGATATTTGATACTTGATCTGCACTGGTCTTTACAACAGAGGAGAGAACAAAATTGTCCTGTGGTGTTAAAATGTCCGGATAATTTAAGGCTACTTGGATGTTGGAATCAGATATTGTATTTTGCAGTCCATAGGCTGGTATGAAAAAAAACACAGCAAGAACAAGAAGATAATATTTCACAAGGTAAAACTGCAATCGTAGCTTATATTATTTGAACTATTTTCTAGGGTTGTCCATTTCCTTAAAGTATGGCATTATTGTAGATGCAAATTTGTCTAATGAACCAAAGTATCCCGAACCCCAAAATCTGACAATAAAGTGGTTTACACCTGCTTTCATGAATTTCTCAAACACAGGTATGATGTCATCGGGAGTGCCCATACCTATTGAGGAACGTGCTACTTTGTCAGGAATTGTCTGTGCAGCTTCGCGCATCTTTACAATCCATTCTTGATTTGACATTGAATATTCAGTAAAGTATTTTTTAAAATCAAAACCTTGGATATCTTCTATGTTGTGAACTTTTAGTATCTCTGGTTTGAAAAGACTTACTTTTACGGCATTTTTCATTTTTACCCATGCCTCTTCTGCATCATCAGCAAAATACACATCAATGTCTACGGCGTATTGGAAATCTTTTCCATCCCTACCATTTTCTCTCATTGAATCTTTTATTGCATTGGCATGTACTGCGTATAGTTCAGGGGTATAGCCTATTGGAATCCATCCATCACCATACTTGCCACATAATGCAAGTGTCTTTGGGGCACCAGCTGCCATGTAAATTGGCGGATGTGGTTTTCGAACACTTTTTGCTTGAAGACAAGCTTCTTCTAGCTGATAAAATTCTCCTGCAAAGTTAACTCTGTGTTCTGGTGATGATTCAAAAAGCAATTTTATCACTTGAAGTTGTTCGGCAAATCTTGTCACTGGCTTGTCCCATTGGATTTTAAACTCCTTGATATTTTGTGCTTCACCTGCGCCAATGCCTAATGTTCCTCTTCCATGTGAAACTCTATCCAAAGTTACTGTTGCAAGCGCAATATTGGAAGGATGTCTTCTCACAGCATCAGTAACGCATGTTCCAAGCTCTACTTTGTTTGTAA
>VBPW01000068.1 GCA_005877305.1 Nitrososphaerota archaeon
GGATCAAATGGTATACCTAAATGGAAGAGTTAGTTCTTGTTTTGGGTTCTGTTGCAGGAGCCTGTACCGCTGTTGCTCTGGACAAAATTCCAAAGCGGAAAAATAACAAGCAAGTTCATGGAACAAATACAAGTATTAAAAACCAAATTCAATCTCTTAAAATAGAAAAAGAAATTCTTACAAAAACCATATCAAGATTATATCAACAGGAACCTGAACTTTCAAAAATACATCGTGATAAACTGTTACTTAGATACCAACACCAGCTTGGTCTTGTGATAACCAAGATCGAAAAACTTGAGGCGGCCAGTAAACATCCGGATCTTGGTCCCCTTGGAGACGGACTGATAACATTAATGGATCAAAAATTATCTCAGTTGGATAAAAGACTAAATGAAATTTCTTCCAAAATTACAATTTCTACCATTCCTGCACCTCAAACAAAACAACCTGAACTAATAAGAGAAATCGTTCCTGAAAAACCGCAAATAAAGAAAATTGAAAGTAAAATTGAGGTTTAAAAATCAAAAGATGAATATGGCACAAAACCGTTCATTGAAATTCCAATTCCAGCTAACCATAAATCGGTGGAAATAACAACACTTACAGAGATTCCAAATAAAATATCAGAATTCCCATTAGAATTTATAAAACCAGCTGTTGTTGCACCAAAACAAACTGAAATTCAATCAATGAAAGAAATACCAAAACCTGTTTTAGAGATTCCAAACTTGGCCATAGAAACTTCTCATTCTGAGCATTTACAAGCAATGATTGAGAAAAAAAATGAAGGCGCTCTCAAAACTAGAACAAGTAGAGGTAGAATAATTGACATTGGATGATGCCTTTAGGGCATTGTCAAGCGATGCATTAAAGATGGTAAAAGATAACTATGTTTTGGGACTTGGTAGTGGAAGGGCCGCCACCGCGATTGTTAGATCACTTGGTTCATATCTAAAAGAAAATAAAATTAAGATCAAGGCAATCCCTACCTCTTTACAAATCAAGATAGAAGCGGAAAAAGGAGGGATACCAATAATTGAAGCAGATCAAATAGAGCACATAGATATCGTTTTTGATGGTGCAGATCAAATTGATGAAAATAAAAATATGATAAAGGGAGGAGGCGGAGCACTATTACGCGAAAAAATTCTAATCAATACGGCAAAGAAAGTCGTCATCATGGCTGACGAATCAAAATTTGTTAAAAAATTAAACAGAAGTGTTCCAGTAGAAGTACATCCATTTGCAAGAAATATTGCAGCAAAACAGCTCCAAAAATATGGCGGAAAACCAAACTTACGAGTCATAGAAAGAGGATATCCTTTTGTAACGGAAAACGGAAATGTAATTTTGGACTGTGATTTTGGTGAGATATTAAAACCAAAAGAGCTAGCTATAAAGATCATAGAAATTCCAGGTATTATAGAAGTCGGACTCTTTAACAAACCAGACATAATATACAAAGCAAAAGAGAACGGAAAGTTTGATGTTTTAACTTAAAACAGGTCTTGTAACAAATTTTCCATATCCTGGTTTACCTATTATTTCAAAGTCTTCTGCCACAATTTCTCCTCTTACCAATGTTTTAACAGGCCATCCCTTCAGATTCCAACCCTCATATACAGTATAATCTGAAAAGCCATCAAGAAGTTGGCTTGAAACTTTGTTTTCTTTTTTCAAGTCAATAATAGTAATATCAGCATCAGAACCATTTTGAAGGCTTCCTTTTTTTGGAAACATACCAAATATTTTTGCTGTATTCAGGCTTGTAAGGGAAACAAGTTGTTCTAATGTCATTCTACCTTTGTTTACACCCTCACTAATCAAGATAGGTAACATCGTTCCTATTCCAGGAAATCCAGCAAGTGCATCCCATACAGTATTTCCTGCCAGTTTAAGATTTAGTCTGTTTGCAACATGATCTGTTCCTATGGAATCAACAGTACCCAATTGGATTTCTTTCCATATTGCATCTACATCCTTTGATGTTCTAATTGGTGGCATTACTTTTGCAAGATATCCTTTTTGTGATTCATATGATAGTGTTAGATAATGAGGACATGTTTCAACAAAAATTTTTGTACCATTTTTTTTTTCATCTTTTATAGCATTCATAGCTCCTTGTGATCCAATATGGACAAAGTACAAAATACCCCCTGCTTTACGAGCAATTCTGGAAATAGTTCTGATAGATTTGATCTCAGATTCAACTGACCTGCTCTCCGACCACGCTCCAAGTCCATCCTTCTTTTTTTCTTTTGCTTCTCTTATGCCACATGAACACATTTGATAATCTTCAGCGTGAACCAAAACTGTACATTTGAAGGACGTGGCAGTTGAAACTATTTTTTCGATCATGTCTGAACTCATTTCCACTTTTTCTTCGTGTAAGGAATTTGTTCCAGGAGTCATATCCATATAGACATGACCTACATCTTGGCCAAGGTTCATGTAAAGCTTAAATGAGTTAACTCCTTTTTTTATACAAAATTCCATTTCTTCGATTTGATTTTTCTGAAGTATCGATGCATGAATTGTATAATCAATATAATGAGAAGTCGAGCTTTCTAAAAGGTGTGAATCAAGAAGCTTTTTGTATGAACCCCCCAATCTCAACATACGCATCATTGTAGTAATTCCTCCAATAGCGGCTACTCGAGATTCTGTAGTTGCAGCTTTTTCTATTGGTGAATAAACACCATAATGTACATGTGGATCTATTACGCCTGGTATTGAGACCAAACCCCTAGCGTTGATTCTTACATCACATTGTGGAACTTCAGTTGTAAAATCAACAATCTTACCATCATCAATTACGATGTTTTTTTCCACCATTCCACTTGACAGAATTACATGTGAATCAGTAATTACCGTATCAAAAGTCATCAGTGATTTTCTTTAGAATCCTAGTATTATTCTTTGAGAGTAAATGAATAAAAACAGTTACCATTCTTGATAACAAAAGGGCCGGTAGTCTAGTGGTAGTGATGCCGCGTTCGCAACGCGGATGTCGGGGGTTCAAATCCCCCTCGGTCCACCACAATTTCTCTTCTCTACAACTAACAACCAATAATCCCTATGTTGATCAATTGCCTATTGTAGATGACATTTACATATTGTTACAAAACTTGTGAAACTATCTGTTTTCTTATTTGGATCCACTAATGTGCAACGATTCTATTTTTCTTATTGTGGAGTGATTACGGCAGTTGGACCATGATTAGGATTCACTACTGTAACTTTTACTGAATCTGTGCTTTGACCATTTGCGTTACTAACTGTAAGTGTAAACTCTAGTACCTTTGTTTGACCAATATCAACGTCTGGTGCAAAGAATACTGGATGAGCTGTACTAGCAAAGAGTAATGCTACAGGTTCTCCACCAGTTTGTTTCCAAGAATATGTTAGATGTTTGTCAGTACTACCACTACCATCTAAGGTAACTTGTAATCCTTTGTAAACGGTTTGATCAATACCAGCATTTGCCACTGGTGGCGGTAGCTGAACTGGGATTTGATTTACTGTAACCGTCATTTGACATGATGGAATGTCTATAAGACCATCAGCAACATCGAGTTGGAACTTTAGGTCGTTACCAGCAGCGTTGAAAGCTGGTGCTGTGAATGTCGGGTTAGCTTCAATAGTTGATGATAATGTAACAGGTTGGCCTGAAATTTGTTTCCAAGTATATGACAATACATCATTGTCAGGGTTTGTTACTGTAGCTGAAAGTGTTACTTGAGATTTCTCATTAACTGACATATCATCACATGAGATTGTTGGATTATGATGAGTACTTTGAACGTTAACTGTTACCGTCCCGCTTGATTTACCACCATGTCCATCATTTGCTGTAAGCATAAACAAGAGAACTTGGTTTGTATCAGGGTAAATTATTGGTGCTGTAAATGTTACAGTATTGTCTGAATAAGATGATAATTTTACATGTATTCCTGAATACTGTCCCCATGAATATGATAATTTATCATTGTCTGGGTCAGTTGCAGAGCCTGAAAGTGTTACTTGGGTTCCTTCATCAACTGTAAGAGGAGTATTTACGTTAATAATTGGAGGACTGTTAACATGGATAACGATAATGTTGATTGAAGTCTGATCTACCCCACCGTGTGCATCACTTACGCTAAGTCCAAATCGCAATAGCTTTACTTGACCTGTATTAACTGCTGGTGCAGTAAATGATACTGTTTGATCAGTAGTAGAGGATAAATTGATTGGTTCTCCAGCGGTTTGTGTCCAAGAGTATGTTAATTTATCTTTGTCTGGGTCTGTTGATTGTCTACCTGAAAGGGATACTTTAGATTGTTCAGTAACTATTAGAGTATCTGCTGGTATAACATTACCTTTGGTCAGCATGAAACGATCATAGTGTAAACCAAGGTATGCCATTTGCTGTACGTAATAACAATCTGGTGTTAATTGACCGCTATTATATTGATTAATACAATTATCAATAGATCTATCAGTAGTACCTACATTATTAGATGGTGCAGTTTGCGCAGATGCCATAAGATTTGGTAATGTAGTGGAAAAAACTACTAATAACGATAATAGTATAATAGAAACCTTGTAATTCATTCGTTAAAACTGCTAATTTACACTGATTAAAACCTTTCTCTTGATTGTTTTGTTAATTAAAACAAAAAATTACAACCAACCCCTTTTAGATCCATTTGATAGCAATCCTCTGGGGAAGCATTTCCTTCCCTTCAAATGGATTTACCTTTTTTTCCTTAATACAGATTTTGCCACTTTCTAACACAAAAATTATTTTTGTATAGTACTTTTTTTGCTTTAATTCTTAAAAAATCTATTTTCCACAAATAACACCTTTTAACCCATAAAATATACAAAAAACAATATACGGCTACAAGTAATAATGCAAATAATGAAAGTTTTCAATGGAAAAGCCGCTGCCGAAGACTATATGTCAAATCATACATTGACCTTTTCGACTCCTGAACTTACACTAACAAGGTTTGCGTTTTGGCTTGGTGACATAATACCAGACCCTAAAAATCCAGGGCAAACAATGCCAAGATTAATGTCTTTTATAGAGGAAAAAGATTTTGCTCCCGTGCCAATTATTGATGATGAGACGTTTGTTCCAACAGGTGCAGTAAAATCAGCTGGTAGTGGAATTTATGGAAATGTGCAAACTGAGACTGGTTCTGCCACAAAATTTTGTCCAGAATGTGGTTTTAAGGTTTCGTTGAATACAAAATTTTGTACTCAGTGTGGGGCCAATCAAGACTAATGGATTTTCCAAACCTTAAATTCATTCTTCGACAATTTTTCTTAGATTATTAAATTTTTTTTCCACATTTAGTGCAGAACTTTGCTGTTGATTTTATTTGCGTTCCACAAAAAGAACATCTTGATCCACTAGTCGTAGATTTTGGCATCAACTTAGGATCTGGCGGTGGAAGGGTTCCAGGATTACTAAATGCGGTAGCTGCCGAAACTATTGAAGGTGGTCTACCAAGTCCAGGCATTGTTGCAGCTGAAATATGAGTTGGTGGCGGACTGAGACCAAATCCTTCCATCTGTACAGACCCAGTTACCTGTGTGGTCCCTGGTGCAGAACCACCTGCAATTTTATCAAAGGATTTTTTCAATTCAAAAATTACTTTTACTGCAAGAAATTCTAATGCAGAGTATGCAACAACATAATCGCCAAGTTTTTCAAAAAACTCTTTGTCTGACATTTTTCCTTGTTTGTAAACGTTGTTAGCATCAAGAAATGATTCATAATATCCTTGGGAGTCGTTTAAAAGATTCTGAAGTTTATCAAAAAGCAGTCTAAGTGTGTCTATATCTCCAAATGACATGTAAAAAGTTGCGTTGACCGTTATTAATTATTTTAGATTAAAAAAATTCCAGGTCTAGTTTTTTACGGCTAGACCTTCTCTAGTGCTTTATCAATCATGTTTTTGTAAGAGGCTTTGGAGGCGGCTCCTACTTGCTGTGTAATTACTTCGCCTTTATTGAATATAGCAAGCGTGGGTATACTAAAGACATTATAT
>VBPW01000075.1 GCA_005877305.1 Nitrososphaerota archaeon
AAAGGCAATTCATGCGTAGAGGTAGATTTTTTCTTTACAAATATCTTTTTTTGTTAAAGACACAGAAAGCCTCTAGCATCAGCATCTTTAGAATATTGCACAATTTTTTTCTGCTCTTAAAACTCTTTTTAACCGAAACAAAATATGTCATGAATCCGAGATTTTCTACAACAATTCATTTTGTAGAGAGCGAAAATTTGATAGAACCGCTAGTTAACGCTGGATTTAATAGATCTAGTCTTATCCTTACAGGCAATCCCATATATGATAAAATATTTCAGAAATTAGAAACACTACAATCATCAGTTAAAAGAAATGATGAAGTAATACGTGTACTATTTGCACCCACGACTTTATATGAACATGGATATCAAACGCGTGAACAGAGAGACACCACGATCAAAAAAATAGTTACAGAAATTTTAGCACACAAAAAGAAAATATCACTTGTTATCAAAATTCATCCGGCAACAGCAGTTTTCTCTGAATATCAATCATTAATACATTCTTTGGATGCTAGTATTCCAATTTATCAGAAGGGGGCCTTTATTGAATTTCTTGCTGATGCTGATGTTGTTATAACCTTTGGAACATCTTCTGTTGATATGTTCTCAATAATAGCTAGAAAACCTATCATTAATTGTAATTTTATCAATGAAAAACAGGACATATTGGTAGAGAAAGGCTTGGCTCTAGAATGTAAAGATCCAAACCATCTTCCTGAGTTAGTATGTAAAGCAATGAAACCTGATCCTTCATATGAACAAAAACGATCAGATTTCATTCGAGATTTTCTTTACAAAGAAGATGGGCGCGCTGCAGAGAGAATTAGTGATGTTATAATAAAACTAGTAGAAAAAAATTAGTCTAGCCTCAAATAAGGTTAAATTTACATGGATAATTTTGGATTCTATGTCAAGTAAAAAAAGAGATCTAGTTATTGGCCTAGGCGAAATAGGATTGCCTATTTTTAAGACACTCTCAAAAAATTTTCCTACCGCAGGATATGATAATAATCCAAAAATCATGAAAAAAGAATATGATAAGTTTTCTAATGCAAAAACAATTTTACTCCATACGTGTATACCATACTCAGAAAATTTTAGCAAGATTATCTTGGATCTTGCTAAACAATATAATCCAGAAGCAATCGTAATTCATAGTACTATAAAACCTCATACAACTGAGGAATTACAAAAGAAGCTAAGAATTCCAATAGTTTACAGTGCTACTAGAGGAATTCACAAAAGAATGCTTTATGATCTAAAACGCTACACAAAGTTTTATGCTGTAGAACCAGATGCACCAAAAGCAGAATGGGTCTCCTATGTATATTCAAAGTTAATGAAAAAATGTGGTATTAAAACAAAGAGGTTATCATGTCCTCTTACTCTTGAGCTTGCAAAAATAATAGTTGATACGTCATACTATGGCTGGTTGATAAATTATGCCCAGCTCAGTAACATGATTGCTATTGAAGGCATTGTGTAATACCCAACCTAGATCTGATACACAATCAAACACTTGATTTAATTAAAAAATTGAACCAGATTTATGCAAAGAAAATTAAAAACTCAAAATCAATAGCAAAAAAAACACCTAAAAATAAATTACAATAATCTATCTTTAATAAAATCAATTGATTTGATAGGTGATGGATCCACACCAGTTAAAGCCGCAAGATAAATAGTAGAATAATCGAGAAGATAAATTAGATTAATCAACTTCGATATTATGGACCCATTGACAGATAATACTTCCTTATAGTCAATCTTGTTTTTTTCAAAGTAAATTTTGAGTATTTGCCATCTCTCTTTAGTTTTTACGTAATCATTAGGACCTTCAAGTAAAATTGGTTTTACATTACTTACTCTTTCCCATGCTACAATATCGTTGTGACAAGCTTCAATGACATCTTCTGTCATTGCATGGATTTTAGCATTTTCCTGAAGTGAATTTTTGAATCTTATTGCGGCAGCTTGTAACCCAAATGGGTAATAAATTACGGGAGTACCTGAAATCCATTCTGCCAAATTCAAAGAGAGATTTTTTTCGTTCAAATTCGTTGAAGAAATTTGTTTACTTGAGTTCTCTAACTCTTTTATTGAATCAATTATGTCATTTTTTTTTACTGGTAATACCGGACCTAAGACTTTCAAGATAGAATATAAAAATCCAGTGAAGGATGCTCTGGGCGAATGCAATTGTGGAATACTTCTGTATTCTATTTTGTGTTTCATACAATAATCTTGCATCTTGCCTCCAGCTGAAAAAGCAGCTATGTTACATCCTGTTTTGTATGCAGAATCAAGTACCGAAAGCGTTTCTACCGTGTTACCTGAAATACTTGTAGCAACAACCAAAGTTTTAGAATCAACTGTATTTGGCAGGTGATACCCTTTGATAACTGCAACATGAATCTTAGTCTTTGATAATATGGCAGAAAAAATGTCTCCAAGTGCACCGGAACCCCCCATCCCCGCAAATACGATATGATCGGTATCCCTGAAGTCCACTATATCTTGGTCTGATTCGTATGATTCTCTTGCAATTTCTGACCATTTGTCATAGACTTTGTACATACCAGAAACATCAAATTTGTTCAGAGTAGAAAGATCAAGCAACAATTTAGATGAAGAATGATTACAATATAATGCTTAATGTTCTCTAATGTCTATTTTATCATAGCAATCATAGGGTATTATTTTAGAAAATACCCTCATTATAAATATGGGATATGGAAGAAGTACCTCGAAATTGGCAAAACTTACAACAAAAATTTATTCCAGTCTCAGAACTGTAGAGTGGAAAAATAACGCAGTTGTTATGATAGATCAAACCAAACTACCTAACAAACTTGTCTTTGTAAAATTTACTGATTATCAAGATGTAGCAAATGCAATTCGAACACTAGTAGTACGAGGTGCACCTGCAATTGGAGTTTCTGGTGCTTTTGGATTGGCTTTGGCAGCATTACAAAGTAAAGCAAAAACAAAAGAAAAACTATTAGAAGATCTAGAAAAAGCAAGAAAAGCTCTGTTTGAAACAAGGCCTACTGCTGTTAATCTGGCATGGGGGCTAAACAAAATAATGGATGTTGCAAAAAAAGACAGAGATGTCCCTAAAATTAAAGAATCAATAATTCAAACTGCAAAAAAAATGGCAGAAGAAGACATAGAGACTAACATGATAATGGGAAAACATGGTTCAAAATTGTTTGAAAATAATGATACTATAATGACGCATTGTAATGCCGGGGCACTAGCTACAGTAGGATATGGCACTGCGTTAGGAGTTATTCGTGCAACAAAAGAAAGTGGTAAGAAGATCAAAGTAATTGCAACAGAAACAAGACCTATAATGCAGGGTTCAAGGCTTACTGCATTCGAGCTAAAACATGATGGTATTGATGTTAGTCTTATTCCAGATACTGCAGTAGGGTATGTCATGTCAAAAGGATTGGTAACCAAAGTCATAGTAGGAGCAGATAGGATTTTACGAACAGGTCATGTCTTTAACAAGATTGGTACATACCAAGTGGCGACAATGGCAAAACAGCACAATATTCCATTTTATGTAGCAGCACCTCTTTCTACCTTTGACCGAAAAAGTAATCCTGATGATGTAATTATAGAACAACGCAAAGCAAGCGAGGTTACTGGAATTGCAGGTAAAAAGACTGCTCCAGACGGCATTAATGTAATAAACCCTGCCTTTGATATGACTCCGCCCGAACTCATAACAGGTATAATAACAGAAGCAGGCGTTGCCAAACCGCCTTTTGAAGAATCTATCAAAAAACTATTCAAATCAAGGATGTAAGGTATTTATTTTCATAGATTAAAGAAATCATCTATGGAACAAGTGACATCACAACAAGTTTTAGATTCACTAAAACAATGCATGGATCCTGAAATCCCAATCAATATTGTAGACATGGGACTGATTTATGGAGTTAAAGTAAGTAACGACAATAAAGTAGATGTCAAAATGACCATGACAACGCGAGGCTGTCCTTTACATGATACACTAGTAAGCGATGTAAAAAGATACGTAAACAAAGTTCCTGGAGTTAGTGACGTTAATGTGGAAATTGTATGGGAGCCTGCATGGACTCCAGAAAAAATGTCAGAAGAAGGAAAGAAACTAATCAACTATGGAAAGCAAAAAACAATCACGCCAATAGATTATGAAACTGCAATGCCGCAAGGTGTAGGATCTGTTGTAAAGCAAGAAGATGGTTCACTAGTATTGATGAACGAACATGAACAAGGATTCATGGTAAATCAGGCAATCATCGACTTTTGGAAATTATGTAACGGACAAAGAAAAATAACGGAACTTGTAGATGCCTTTGCACAAATGACTGGCCTTCAACGTGGGCAGGTTGAAAAAGAAGTCATCCAGCTTATACAGCAACTAAGGGATGGGGGAATAGTAATTATAAAAGAACCCGAAGTTTCGAATGTCCAGTTCAAAAAATAAAAATAACATTTTGCAATACTGATTAAATTTCATTAATCTCTGTTATTGTTCCTAAAACAGAATCCATTTTAACAATGGCTCTTTTTTCGTTAAATCCCAAGGCAACGTACCAGTCTCCTGCTTCATTATCATACTTAGTTTCCAAGGTTTTAACTTGATCTGCAGCAACATGGTATTTTTTTATTATTCCAGATACTGCTAAAGGAATGACTTCTTTTTCAGTAGGGAGTCTTCTTTTCATTAGCCCTATTCCTGGACTCATACGTATTCTCTCATGTCATGAGGTATAATAGTTACTATGTCAGTCAAAAAAGATCTAAAACTTGTCATAAGATCTGATCTTGTAAGGTTCTTGTGTTACATGCTAATATGTTTACCAATGAGCTTATCAGTACCACTAAAGGATGCTCTTAATTCGTTAATAGATAATTTGATGGTAAATCCACAAAATATGCGAAACATGGCATCCGATTTAAAACCGCTTACAAGAGATGACACTGAAGTTGCATTTGGAATTTTTGTAGGATATGTAACTGGAGGATTTGCAGAGCTGTTCTTTGAATCACAAAAGCGAAGTATGACATCTATAGAAGCAGAAGAGATGCGAAAGATAATCTTTAAGCGAGCACTTGAAATGAAAAATGCAATAGCATATGTAAGATTTCAAGAAAGTAAAAGCTAAATTTTAGCAAACAGAATTCTATATATTATGCATACAACAAAATTATTTTAAAATGCGTTTATCCAATCTAATTTCCACTTCATTTCTTTCAAAAACTAAAACCATTCTTTTTGTTATTGCTCTTCTTACTGTTTCTGGAACAGTTACAGAGCTCCTAGGTGGAGTATGGGATGCATCAACACACGCCCTACGAGCACCTGAAAAATTCTGGACTATTCAACATGCTGTAATCTATACTGGTGTTGGAATGATTGCAAGTTCATCAGTCTTGGGTTTGATAATTTTGTTTCTAAATTCTGAAAACAAAATTCTGTTTAAAGGAATAAAAATTATACTTTTAGGTTCAGTTTTACAGCTTGGAGGAGGCTATGCTGATTCCATCTCACATGAAATATACGGAGTAGATGGTTTGGTGACTCCATCACATCTTACAATTGAGGCAGGTCTTTTCCTAAGCGCTCTTGGTAGTTTTATCACACTTTGTCAAATTGATAAAATAAAGACAAAAAAAATTATGCCTGTTGCTATTATGACAGTACTTTTATCTGCATCATGGATAGGTTTCAACTTAATTCTGCTTTTTGTCTCAGTGATATTGTGTATACCTGTTTATGGATTATTCTCTTCAGGGTGCGCAGTACTGTAATTTCGTAATCTTTTGTATCCAAACCACACAAGAAAGAAAACACCAATGAAGGCCATAACTACTGGAAGAGTAATATCTCCGGATTTTGTATTTCCAAACTCTACTTTAACTTGGATAGGGTTTTCAGAGAAGTTGGTCATTTCCAGAGTATACTTTCCACCATAATCAAATTCAAAATAATTTACAGACATTTTAGTTTGAATTTTTTTAAGATTTATCACATATCCTTGAGAATCTAGTACTTTTACTAATACTATTTCTTTTGAGTAGTCGGGAATAGTAATTTCATAAAAACCAAGACCTTTGCCTTTTAAATTCAAATCAAGGTTGGCACTTTCTTTGATATCTAAATTCATATCTTGAGATATTTTTTCTGCAGTAGAAAATACAAGTGCCGTCCAAATTGAACCAATCAGCATCAAAGACAACCCAATTCTAAATGGCGTTAACTTTTTCATACATTTGGTATTCATTTTCCTGTCTTAAAATCTACTCTGTGACTAAAGGGCCCGGAGGGATTCGAACCCTCGACCTGGTGGTCCGAAGCCACCCGCACTATCCGGGCTATGCAACGGGTCCGATCAAGTAAGAATTTAACGGGGCTAAATATCAGTCTAGATAATTGAAAATATCTCAAAGGGTAGCTGGTGTTGAATACGCTATACGCGATATCACACTTTCTGCAAAAAAATTGGAAAAACAAGGACAGAAGATAACATATCTTAACATAGGGGATCCAGTGGCATATGGTTTTCAACCTCCAGAAAACGTCAAAGAAG
>VBPW01000026.1 GCA_005877305.1 Nitrososphaerota archaeon
GGTGCTCTGAGCAAAAAATTGAAACAACAAAAAAATTTCTCAGCAAACTTTGGAACATTTCTAGATTCCTTTCTGGTTTTCCAGTTTTAAAATCAGGAAAACCTAGTCCTACAGATAATTGGATTCTTTCTGAACTAGACAAGCTCATAATAGAATGCAAAAAAGGATATAGTGAATACAATTTTTTCATTCCTGCCACTGCGATAAGAGAATTTACCTGGAATCTCTTTGCAGCACATTACATAGAGATGACAAAGGGACGTGCATATGGAACCGGTTTTTCAGAAGAAGAGAGAGATGGTACAATATACACACTTCATAAGGTATTATCCACAGTTTTGCGCTTGCTTGCTCCAATTACCCCTTTTATCACTGATTACTTGTGGCAGAATCTCTATTCTGACAAAACCATACACATCGAAAGATTTGTCAAAGAGGAAGACTATGAAGACTGGACAATATTCACACAGGAAATTTTAGAATTTAATTCAAATGTGTGGAATAAGAAAAAAGAAGCAGGTTTGTCTTTGAAAGATTCAATCAACATTCAGATTCCTCCCAACCTGACATCATTTGCAAAAGATCTACAAGTCATGCACAACCTAAAATAGTTATTTTGTAAACAACTTACTATTGAAGGCAGTTGTTATCAGAAAACACGGCGGTCCTGATGTATTATCCTATGAGAATGTTAAAAATCACGTACCAAAAAAAGATCATGTAATCGTTAAAGTAGATTATTGTGCAGTAAATCATCTAGACATATGGGTTAGAAACGGCTTGCCTGGAAGAAAAGTTTCTTTTCCACACATTTTGGGCTGCGATGTTTGTGGAACTTTGGTAGAAAGTTTTGAAGGTTTCAAAAAAAATGAAAAAGTGATAGTGTATCCAGCGGTAGAAAGCGGTGTTCCAAGAGTTTCATATTCAATCATTGGTGGATTTGGTAAGTATCAGGGAGGATATGCAGAATTTATACAAGTTCCACCAGAAAACATAATCAGAAAGCCATCTTGGTTTTCTAGTAAAGAAGCTTGTGCACTCAATGTATCATACCTTACTGCATGGAATATGCTTGAGAGGTCAAATTGTAAAAAAAATGACACCATGTTAATTTGGGGTGCAAATAGTGGAGTAGGTTCTGCTGCAATACTTTTAGCAAAAGCAAAAGGAATTCAAGTAATTACTGTCGCATCTGATCTAAAAAAATTAAATCATGCTAAGAAATTAGGAGCAGATCACGTCATAGATAGAAGTAAATAAGACATTAGAAGTGAATTAAAAGTAGGTGGAAGGATGCTTGTGTGTGGAACAACAACAGGATCAGAGGCCACAATAAACATACGTGCATTTTATAGTAAAGAAGCAGAAATTATTGGAGCCTATCTTGGATCAAAGTCTCAGCTTGTTTCACTTCATAAATTTATGAAATTAAAAAAAATAAAACCTCTAATCGATAGTGTCTTTGAATTGAAGGATGCAAGATTGGCACATGAAAGAATGGAACAAAGTAATCAGTTTGGCAAAATCATTCTAAAGATATACTCTAGCTAACAAAATGTCGACAATCACAATCTAATACAAGACAAGTTTCTTGGGTTCTGATATGATCATCCATTGAATGTTTGCATTTTATATTTTTACAAGTTCTACGTGTCTTTTCTCTTTCTATTACTTTTTGAGCTATAGCATTTGCTTTTTCTTTAGAGTATCCTTTTTTATCAATGTAGTAGTGTACTACTCTATTGTAAAGCGCGTTAGGATCAAATTTTTCATCCAACATAATAATCACAAAAATTAGACTATTCTTAATTCTCCTTTTGCCGTAGAATGTTCAAAGCAGAACCAGCCTTGAACCAGTCTATTTGAAATTTATTGTAAGAATGTTTAAGCAGTATTTCTTCTTTGTTTCCATCAACGTGATTAAGATAGCATTTTACTTGTTTTCCAGGTCCTATGTTGTTTAATCCCACTATACTGATTTTGTCACTTTCTCTTATTTTCTCATAATCATTTTGATTTTCAAAAGTTAAAGCAAGTATTCCTTGTTTTTTCAAGTTAGTTTCATGGATACGTGCAAAACTTTTTGCAATAACTGCAACACACGCAAGATACCTAGGAGTCATGGCAGCGTGTTCTCTGCTACTTCCTTCGCCATAGTTAGTATCACCAATAACTATCCATTTTATGCCATTTTGTTTATATTGCCTTGCTATCTGTGGAATTGGTTCTACGTTACCACTAAGCATGTTCTTACCTTTGCCAACTTCGTCATTGAAAGCGTTCACTGCACCAAGGAACATGTTGTCACTAAGCTTATCCAAATGACCTCTAAATGCAAGCCAGTGACCTGCAGGAGATATGTGATCTGTGGTACACTTTCCTTTGGCTTTTATCAGTACTGGAAGATCTTGAAAGTCCTTGCCATCCCATTTTGGAAAAGGTTCCAGTTTTTGAAGTCTATTGCTATTTTTATTGATAACAACTTCTACACTTCCAGGATTTTTTGATGGTGGAACATAAACACCTTCTGTATTTTTGAATCCTTTAGATGGCACTTCTGGTGCTAAAGGAGGAGGTTGTAGTTTAAACTCTGAACCATCTGGTGCAATAATTGAGTCTTTGAGAGGGTTAAATGACAGTCTTCCTCCAAGAGCTAGGGCAATTACTAATTCAGGACTTCCAATGAAATTCATTGTTTCTCTTCTTCCATCATTTCTTCCTGGAAAATTTCGGTTATATGATGTGACAATAGTGTTAGGTTCTCCTTTTTTTAGTTCGGGTCTGCTCCATTGTCCTATGCATGGCCCACAAGCATTTGCAAGAACAGTAGCTCCAATTGCTTTTAGAGAATCCATTTGACCATCACGTTCTATTGTTGCTCGTATTTGCTCTGAGCCTGGAGTGACAAGAAGAGGCACCTTTGCTTTTATCCCTTTTAATTTTGCTTGCTCAGCAATGCTTGCAGCCCTAGACATATCTTCATAAGAAGAGTTCGTACAACTTCCTATGAGAGCTACCGAAATATTGTCAAGATAATTATTTTTCTTAACATCGTCTGCCAATTGTGAAACAGGTCTGGTCAGGTCAGGAGTATGTGGTCCTACAACATTAGGTTCTAGCTTTGAAAGATCTATTTCTATTATTTGATCAAAATATTTTTCTGGGTTTTGTTCCACTTCAGGATCTGGAGTAAGCAAGTGCCTGTGTTTATTTGCAAGATCTGCAATTTTTTCATGATTTGTAACTCTAAGATAAGTTTCCATTCTTTCATCATATGGAAAGATAGAACATGTAGCCCCTATCTCAGCTCCCATATTCGTTATTGTTGCTTTTCCAGTACAACTAATTGATTTTGTACCTGGCCCAAAGTATTCAATAACTGCATTAGTTCCGCCAGAAACTGTAAGTTTTCCTGCCACATAGAGAATGATATCTTTTGGAGCAGTCCATCCATTAAGCTCACCTTTCAAATAAACTCCAATTCGTTTCGGATACAAAAGTTCCCAAGGAAGTCCAGCCATTACTTCAGCTGCATCTACTCCACCAACACCTATGGCAAGCATCCCAAGACCTCCTGCGTTTGGCGTATGAGAGTCGGTTCCAATCATAAGACCTCCTGGAAATGCATAATTTTCAAGAACAACTTGATGGATTATACCCGCTCCAGGTTTCCAGAAACCCATTCCATATTTACTACATGCGGATTCCAAAAACTTGTACACTTCACTGTTTTCATCAAGTGCAACCAAAGTGTCAACTGCCCCTTCAATTCTAGCTTGAATCAAATGATCACAGTGAACTGTTGTTGGAAGTGCCGCTCTTTTCAATCCAGATTGCATAAACTGTAAAACAACCATCTGTCCAGTGACATCCTGTAAGGCCACTCTGTCAGGTCCCAAATAGACATAACTCTTGCCTCTCTGTAAGTTATTCTCTTCTACTAATTCTTCCAAGTGCCCGATGAGGATCTTCTCAGTAAGTGTAAGTGCTCTGTTTACCATCTTTTTATATTTGGAAATATTTTCTTCACTTTTTTTATAAACTCGAGATACAAGTTCAGGTGTGGTTTCTATTTCCATAACATCTACTGAAATCATCTACAATTTATAGTTACAAATAATGTCAGAAAATTGTTTTCAAAAATTTTTTTAAATACAAAAAGAGTTTATTTTGCTAGTTTTTTTCTTTAACAAGGTTTACAAAGTATTTGTGTAATGAAAGATCATCTGTTAATTCCGGATGAAAGGAGGTACCGAGAATTTTTCCTTGTTTTACTGCAACAATTTTTTCATTAAATTTTGATATTACTTCGATATTACGCCCAGTTTCTATAATCGATGGTGCTCTGATAAAGACACCATGAAATTTTGGAATGCCTATCTTTTCCATTGAAATTTCTGATTCAAAAGAATCACGTTGTCTTCCAAAGGAATTTCGTTCAATTTTTACATCTAGAAAATCTAACAACGGTTGATCCATCTCACCTAATACTCGGTCTTTTGCTTTTTTTGAGAGCAGTATAAGACCAGCACAAATTCCAAAAACAGGCATACCAGAAGCGATTTTTTCTTTTATCTTTTTTAGAGATCCATTCACTAGGGAAAGTGTACCTATAACGGTACTTTCTCCTCCTGGAATAATCAAACCGTCAAGATCAGTAATTTGTTCTGGATTTTTTATTTCATTTACAATTCCTTCAATACCAAGATCATCCATAGCCATTTTTGTAGCCATAATATTTTCAGCAACATCACCTTGAATGGCAAGTACTCCAATGTTAAGTCCATTCATGCTGTACTTCCACGCTCTTGCATTCTAAGCTCTAGGTTTTTAGTATCAAGACCTAGCATCGATTGTCTTTCATCTATCATCTTTTGAGCTTCTTTTACCTTATCAGGATCTTCCCAAAATGTAGTTGCAAGAACTATCGCTTGTGCTCGTTCTTTAGCATCTTCTGCTTTGAATATTCCAGAACCTACAAAAATTCCATCACACCCAAGTTTCATAAGATACGCAGCGTCTGCAGGTGTTGATATTCCTCCAGCTGCAAAGTTGACAACTGGTAGCCTTCCAAGGCTTGCTGTCTCTTCAACAAGGGAGTATGAAACTTTCAGTTCTCTTGCAGCGCTCACTAGGTCTTGTTCATCACCTGAATCATAAATTGATTTTATCTTTCGTAGTTCATTGTTTACGTTCTTAATGTGAGTTACCGCTTCTGCTACATTTCCTGTTCCAGGTTCACCTTTTGTTCGAATCATTGCTGCACCTTCTTCTATTCTTCGAAGAGCTTCGCCAAGACTTCTTGCCCCATTTATAAATGGTGTAGTAAAGTCCCATTTCCATATATGCCTGAATTCATCAACTGGAGTCAAAACTTCAGATTCATCAATCATGTCGACATTTGTTTCCTGTAAAACCATGGCTTCGTAAACATGTCCTATTCTACATTTTGCCATTATAGGGATTGTTACTGCATCCATGATTTCTTCAATAACTCGTACACTTGCTGTTCTTGCAACTCCTCCGGCTTTTCTTACATCGGATGGAAGTTTATCTAAAACCATTACAGAGACCGCTCCTGCGTCTTCAGCTATTTGTGCTTGCTCAACGGTTGTAACATCCATTACAACACCATTTTTCAACATGTGTGCAAATCCACGTTTAAGTGTGGACGTTCCTCGTTTAATGGAATAGGAGCCTATTCTTTCTTTGATTGTTCCTTTCGTGTCTGCAATATCACCAGAAAGCGGTATCATGAAAGATGATCCCTGTGAGATCTATTTATTTTATTATTTCTGCAATTATTCCATCAAGTTCAGATTGAACTTGAATTACAATAGGTGGAATGAAGGCTTGACTTGCATTCTGTTCAGCCCACTGTAGATTAAGGGATTTACCGTTTAGTGTCACTTGAAGACCAAATTTGTCATATTCTCTTGCATCTGTTTTTACCGGAAAAGAGTCGTGAGGGATTTCCATGAACCCAGTTTCTTTAATCAAAGCTGTTAATTTTTTCAATTCGGATTTTTCTAGTTGATATTTAATGTTAGGTTCCGAATATCCATTTTTTGTGACTTCGTAATTTGTTTCTCCGTTATTTTCTATATTCAAAATCTCTG
>VBPW01000041.1 GCA_005877305.1 Nitrososphaerota archaeon
TCAATAATTTTGTTTGAAAACTTTTGTTGTGTTATAGATTGGAAAATAACTTTTGCCACATCTCCTATGAAAATTGGTTGCAGCCTATATCTACCGGAGCCAGGAATAGTTATTGCACCTTGTTTTATTTGTCTAAAAAGAATACGGGATAATGAATCATCCTTACCTATTATGTAAGATGCACGAAAAATTGTGTAATCTAAACCTGAATTAATTATTTCCTGCTCTGCTTGGAATTTAGAAATAAAATATCCAAACGTGGTAGTTTTACTTACACCTAGACCACTGATGTAAATTATTTTTTTTATTTTGGCTTTTTTGCATAGATTTATTGCATTTTTTGTAAGGCCCACGTTTATTTTTTGATAATCAGAATCAACTGTCTGTTTACCTTTTCCAATGAAATGTAAAAGAGCAGAACATCCTCGTAATCTTGATGCAAGATTGTTTTCAGAAAGATCTTCTGAGGTTAGAGTAGTACCAAAGTTTATCGAAGATTTTTTACCTTCACGCACAACTCCGATTACAGAAATTCCTTTTTTCGCTAATACCCTTCCTACATTTTTGCCTACAAAACCATTAGCACCAGTTATTGCTACTTTTAGTGTATTTTTGTGCTGCATATCTCGCAAAATGTATCCGACAAATTAATTTTAAAGGTATGGTAAGATAGTATTGGTTGAATACTACTGATTGCTACCAAATTTTAGGTGTTCAAAAAGACGCATCTCAAAAAGAGATAAAAAGTGCCTATCGAAGACTCTCACTAAAATATCATCCTGACAGAAATAAAGATCAAAAAGACTCTGAAAAATTCAAACAAATTATAGAAGCTTATCAAATCCTCAGACTAGAAGAAAAAAAGAAAAATAAAAGATCTGAAATTGATATAGCCTACACCTATACTGAATTTTGGAAACAATACGATAAAAAAGTAAATGAGGAACAATTTAACAGAGCAAATTTTGCTGAATTTAGGAATCCATTTGGTGCTAATGTCCCAGAAACCTATAGTCATAACCAATAAAAAGGACCTTCACAGATTTCTACACACGTCATTTTGTATATTGGTCTTGGTCTGGTAGCATTGTACATAATTCTCTCAGAAATTCTAAAGTAATTTGATAAAGATTAATACACAAAAAAAATAATTTCCCTTATGGAAAGTGAGTCTAAACCAAAGGGTAAGCTTAGAACTGGTTTTACAACAGGAACTTGTGCTACTGCTGGTGCCAAAGCAGGAATCTTGGCCATTTTAAATCAAAAAAAAATGGATTCTGTAGATGTAACCCTACCTAAAAAATCGAAAATTCAAATTAAAATTGCAAGTTGTCAATTTGATAAACAAAGCGCAAAATGTTCTGTCATAAAAGATGGTGGAGATGATCCAGATGTTACTCATGGTGCCGAAATAATTACAGAGATTTCACTTACTGATAAACCAAATCAAATAGAAATTGATGGAGGAGAAGGTGTAGGACGAGTAACAAAACCAGGTCTTGGCCTTGAAATAGGTTCTGCAGCAATAAATCCCACTCCAAAAAAGATGGTAACTGAAAACATTCAAGAGATAGGAAGAGATATTCTTAAAAAACATGGCGTAAGGGTAATTGTCTCAGTTCCAAAAGGAAAGGAGCTGGCAACAAAAACTGATAACCCAAGACTTGGAATTATTGGAGGCATCTCAATTCTGGGAACAAGTGGAATTGTGATACCATACTCTACCGCTTCTTTTGCAGCTGCAATCAGACAGAGTCTTGATGTTACAGTTGCAATGGGAAATAATACTGTCGTACTAACTACAGGTGGAAGAAGTGAAGATTTTTCAAGAAATATCATAAAACTTCCTGATCATTGTTTTGTCCAGATGGGAGATTTTTCAGGATATACAGTTCAACAATGTGCAAAACGACCAATCAAAAAAGCACATGTTGCAGGTTTTATCGGTAAGCTAACAAAGATGGCAATGGGAGTAAAACAAACCCATGTCAAGGGCTCAAAAGTAGACATGCAGTTTCTTTCAGAGCTTGCACAAAGATGTAATGCAAAAAATGAAACCATAGCAGAGATAAAAAAAGCAAATACTGCAAGGCATGTCTATGAAATTGCCATAAAAGAAAACATTACAGGTTTTTTTGACATGATTTGTTCAGAAGTCTATAAACAACTAAGAAAGCATTCTGAAGCCAAATTCGAGCTTGATGTGATCATGTTTGATTTTGACGGTAAGATAATAGGACGATTTCCCAAATAGTAACAAATATCTTTAGTTATTGAAAAAATTCAGACTGTGGAAAAAGTTGCCATACTTGCAATTACAAAGAATGGAATTTTAATAGCTTTATCACTAAAAAAACAATTCTCTTCCTGGAAAATTTTTGCACCATCCAAGTTTTCAAATAATGATTCCCAAATAGAGTGGTTTGAAGATTCTACTACAACAAAAGTAGGAGATCTATTCAAGACTCATGAGGCTCTCATATGCATATTCTCACTTGGTGCAGTAATCAGATTGGTTTCACCTCACATGAAAGACAAAAAGACAGATCCTGCAGTAGTTGTTATTGATGATACTGGCAAGTTTGTAATAAGCACTCTATCAGGACATCTTGGTGGTGCAAACCAGCTTACAGAAGATATTGCCAAGGCTTTGGGTGCAACACCTGTCATTACAACTGCTGCCGATGTCAATAAAACAATTGCAGTTGATTTGGTTGGAAAAGAATTTGGTTGGAAGATAGATGATGATTCTACTGTTACCAGAGTCAGTGCATTTATGGTAAATGAAGAAAAAATTGGTGTTTATCAAGATGCTGGAGAAAAGGACTGGTGGACTCCAAAAAAAGAATTTCCAAAAAATGTCACAATTTATAATAGTTTTGAAGAGTTGAAAAATTCTAATTCAAAAGGATATCTGATAATTTCTGATAAAGAAATAGAAGACAAGGAATTGTTAAAGAATGCTGTGGTGTATAGACCAAAGACTTTGGTTATAGGAGTTGGCTTACACTGGGATACTAGCAAAGACACAATCAAAGAAGGCATAGAATTTTGTATGAAAAAATTCAAGATCAGTGCAAAATCTATTGCAAGATTTGCATCAATAAAAAAAGAAGCTAATGTGATAGGATTACAGGAACTTGCAAAAGAGTGGAACATTCCAGTTGATTATTTTGAAAAAGAAGAGCTTGCTCAAATTGCCATCCCAAACCCATCTGAAACCGTGCAAGCCTTTGAAGGCACTCCAAGTGTTTCAGAAGCTTCTGCACTACGATGCTCTAATGGTAAACTAGTAGTTGAAAAGCAGAAATTTCCACCAAACTTAACTGTAGCAATAGCGAGAATTTCAAAATGAAACGTGGCTTGTTACTAATAGACAGAGGTAGTAGAGAGGATGAGGTAAAGGACGAATTAACCTACATTTGCTCTAAAGCCAAAGAATCTGGAGGGTATCAATTTTCAGACTACTGCTTTTTGGAGGTAGTTCCTCCCTATATTGAGGAGGGGATGGAAAAGTGCTTCAAACAAGACATTGATGCCTTGACAATTGTTCCCTATTTTTTATACCCAGGAAAAAAAGTCAAGCTAGCAGTGAACAAGGCAATTGGGATGACGTCAAAAACCAATATGAAGATCAAAATTGCAAAACCAATTACTTTGCACAAATCCCTGTTAGATATTGTTCATGCAAAAGTTGATGATACTATTGCAAAAAACAAGATCACGCTTTCAAAAAAAGAGGTAGATGTGTTGCTTATTGGCCATGGAAGCAAGGATCCTAATGCAAAAACCTCCCTACAATATGTGGTTGATGGATTAAAAGAGACATATCGAAATGTATCTCACTGCTGGCTAGAAATTGAAGAGCCAAATATCAAACAAGGAATAGATGCTTGTGCAAAAAATAATCCAGATGTATTGATTATCGTTCCATACTTTTTGCATAGAGGCGCACATGTAAAACGTGACATCTATGAAGATCTAAATCCAGCAATAGAGGAATCTGAAATTGAGAATATTTTCATAACGAAACATCTTGGTACTGATGATAAATTGATAGATCTAGTTATAGAAAGAGCAAGGGAAGTAGAGAGATGATTACACAAAAAGGCCAATCAATTGAAGACAAGAGTATGGAAATAATTGAAAGCGAGATAGGCTCACATCCATATTCAAAAGATGAATGGCCAATAGTTAAAAGAGTAATTCATGCAACTGCAGATTTTGATTTTGCAAGACAAAACATGATTGTTTTTCATAAAGATGCCATATCAAGTGGCATTAATGCCTTGAAAAATGCCTGTAATATTATAGTAGATGTAAATGGCGTCATTGGTGGACTAAACAAGGAAAACTTGAAGGAGTTTGGAAATAAGGCAATTTGTAGCATATCTGATCCAAACATTGTAGAACAAGCAAAAAAACTCAACAAAACACGCGCCCAAACCTCTATGCAAATGGCTGCTTCAGAAATGAATGGTGGAGTGGTTGCAATAGGCAATGCTCCAACAGCACTAGTAGAAGTGGTTCAAATGATAAGGGAAAATGTAACACGACCAGCCCTTGTGATTGGAATTCCAGTTGGTTTTGTGTGTGCAGTAGAATCAAAAGAAGAACTACAAACACTTGACATAC
>VBPW01000042.1 GCA_005877305.1 Nitrososphaerota archaeon
CATATTCAAGCATATGGTAAATTACGAAGAAAAATTCCAGAGCATTACAATAATGCAATTCTTACATCTTCTGATTTACTTGCTGTAGGAAATGATGTTGGGCTCTATAGGGGTATTTATGTTCAAAGCGATAAGCGAGGAACACAAACTGTGGAGGTTTACTATGTGATAAGTGAAAATGGAGAATTAGTAGACCAATCTACTAATGTTGGAAGCCTAATGGGAGAGCCAGATTTGACTGAAAATGAGACTCTGAGTAGGCTAGAAAGTGCAGGTTGGACAATAAATGCTAACTAACAATGCAGCAATGCAATGGATAAATTAAAAGTAAACCTTAAATACTAGCTTACCTATAGCTAGAATTGCGAGCAAGATAAGATGGTAGACACATTAACTGTACTAGATTCGGTAGTAGGCCAAAGAGATGGAAAGTTTAGAGTTTGGCTTAATGGACAAGTGTCTCTTATAGACCCTATTCCAAATCCTAATTTCTTTTATACTGAAGCCTCTGTAGAATTACCCATATCTGAAGTAATAACTAATAGACCAGATTTAAAGACAATAGATACTGACCAGCCTGTAAAAAAATATACCTTCCCAACTCAAGATATTATGCAAAGGTTTGCAAGTACCTTAAAATCTAATAAGATTCCCTTATACGAATCTGATAAGAACCCAGTAGAGAGATGGATGCTTGAGAACAATATTATATGCTCAGATTACCCTAATAGGGGAGCATGGGATACTGAGGTTGACGATAGTAATGGCGACCCTGATGAATTAACGGCTAATAGACTATTTACGGCGATAGGAGTCTGGTATAAGGGTAAACGTGAGACTTGGACTGTTTCTCATATTATTGATAAGGCTCATCCTGTAACTTTACAAGAAGAAAGACTGATATTGTTGGCCTTCATACAATGGCTTAGAGAGGAGAAAATTCAGTTACTTCAGGGTTGGAATAGTAGAGATTTTGATGTTCCATATCTTTCAAAAAGACTGTATGCTCAAAGAATAGAGTTTGATATGTCTTCTATAAGATGGGTAGATTCTAGTATTTACTATAGATATATGGAAAAGAATTATAAGAGTCAATGGGGTTTAGCTCATGTTGATAGAAGGATTTTGGGAGATAAGAAACCCTTCATCTTCAGAAAAATAAGTTCTTTATCTATGGAAGAAAGGTCAGAAAGAGTAGGATGGGATGCCGAATCTTGTGGAAGAATAGATGAGGTAAAGAACTATACAAATATTGCAATTGAAGTTGCAAAGAAAGCGAATATATTTCCAGACAAGATTTTAAGTATAAATCCTACAACCAATCTGATAGCAGTAACACCAGCACTTGACCAATATTTCATAAGACGAGGTATTCAAACGAATCGGGTTCTTCCTGATAAGAGAAAGTATGAAAGAGGAGGTAAATTCCCCGGTGGATTGGTTGAAATTATGGGAAGGGGTAACTTTGAAAATATTATGCAATTTGACTTTGATTCCCTATATCCAAATGTTATAAAAGCATTCAAGCTTGCACCCTTTGGTAAGACAGATTATCTATTTCCGATTATAGACGAATTCTTGATAGGAAAGAAGCAGGCTCCTACTAAGAGTGAAAGAATGGCCTACAAGATTCTTGCAAATGCTACCTTCGGTATTTTTTCTAGTGCCTTTTATAGATTCCATACGGCAGACGTTTCGGCTAATACCGCAGCCAATGCTAAGAAGGTGTTGTCAGCTGTAGCAGAATTTTTGAGGTCTTTAGGCTATGTAATTCGTCTTATGGATACGGATTCGGCCTTTATTCAAGTTAAATCTTATGAAGAAAGAGAACATTTAGAAATAGTCATTAATGAGTTTGTTCAGAAGAGATTTAATGTAACTAATCTCAGGATGAAATTTGAGGCATTTTGGTCATTCTTTGCTCTTCCAAGGGGAGCTACAAAGGATGATGCTAAGAAGAAGTATTATGGAATAGTCCACATCGATAAGGATGGTAAAGTCATAGATAACTTTGAAGTGGCAGGAATGGAAGAACTTAGAGGAGATTGGTGTATTGCAGCAAAGGAAATGCAGGATGCTGTTATGAAGATGTTATGTGCAAAGAAAACAAATAAGGAAATTCTTGAATGGGTAGAATCTAATGTGATTGAACCCCTATTTGCTGGAGGACTGGATGATAAGTTGACAATGGAAAAGACTATGAGTAAGAAGCCTGAAGAATATGGACAGATGATTGAAGACCCCAATACTGGAAAGTTGAGAAAGGGGCCAGTTCCACAGCACGTTAGAGCCTTCAGAGCAGCGAGGGCAGAGGGATGGGTTCCTTCAGAAATGGTTAGAGAAAATAGAGTCTATTATGTAATGTGTAAGGAAGACCAACCAAAGCTTGTTAATATGGCAAAGAAGGAAGAGATAAGTCACGAGTGGTATTATATCAAGCAGATTATGTCGCTTCTATATAGATTGGCTGTGATAGATGAGATTCCGAAGAAGAGACAAAGCATGATAAAAGACCAATCTTCTTTAGAGGTATTTTGGACTTGAGCGACCTTTATACTCGGTTTATTGAAGAGGCTTTACATTCTGCTAAGCAGTATTCTGACCCTAAGATTCTTGCAAAATGTAAGGCTGCTATTCCAGAATATCTCTATGAAGGAGAAGTCCCTCCAGAGTATCTGGTAAGAATATTGGCTGCATGGTTTAGAACTAAATTTATGAAATGGGCTAATTACAAGATTATACGATATAATAGAATCTCTGTCCTTTTAAGAACACGAAAGGGCCGATGTGGGGAATGGGCTAATCTCTTTACTGCTATGCTCATTTCACTAGGAATTGAGGCACGACTTATTATTAATGTTCTAGATGACCATGTTTGGACAGAAGCAAAGATTAAAGGTAAATGGACTCGTATTGACCCAACTCTACGGTATCCTGATTCCTATGACTATCCTTATTTCTATTGGGAAAACCCTAGATGGTATCATAAAATCTATCAAGTTCTAGCCTTCTCTTCCTCTGAAGTGGTCGATGTAACGGAAAGATATAGGCCATGACAAAGGCGCAGGAACAGGAGCCTAAAGGTGCTCATCTATGGTTTGTTAGAAGTTATGGCTATTGGTTACAAGGATTCTCTTTTGTCTCTCTTCCTCTTCAGATTATAGGGTTCTCATCTGCAATCTACCTAGCTGTAAAGGATATTCTTCCCTTTGGTTATCCTCAGTATATGGCTCTGATATTAGGATTTGGAGTTCCATCAATTGTAGGATTGGGATGGACAGTCTATCATAAAACTCATTTCTATGCTGCTCAGCAATCAATTCAGAATTATAATAGTCCCTATGCTCATTTTAAGATAAATCCAATTGAGCATATTCCTTGGGAATTATATAAAACACTCGCAGAAGAGTTAGGTCGAACAGATTTGGTTTCTAAGATAGAATATATTTTAGAGCGAAATAAAATTGATATTGAGAAATGGATGGAGAAGAAAAATAATGCCTTATAAGATTGGTTTAGCACATGATAATCCTGAAATTCTACGAAAAGCAGCTTCTTATTTAGAGCGTAACGGAGTTAAATATAAATGAGTCTGCACTGGAAACGAATCTTTGTATCTCTTTGTGCTGCTTTATCGGTTCCATGTGCTATTATTGCAGGAGTTAATATAGCTTCACATTTTGACTTTGCCGTTATCTTTCTCGGAATTGCCATGATATTGAACTTTATCTATGTTTATCACAAGCCATACTGGTCTAATGGAAATGGAAATACTTAAATAGGTAAGGATTTATAGTAGGATTGCGAGCAAAATGATAGAAATGATATTATTTGTTATTGGAAGCGGTTTCCAAATTGGAGGATTGATGATTCTGATTGTAGATGATTTGAGGAGAGTAATATCTAAATGAGAATTTCTCTCGATATGGATTCAGTAATTGCCGAATCAGTTCTTCCTACAGTAAAATGGATTCAAGAGAATAAAGGTCAGACTTTTGAGGTAAGTCAAGTTAGTAGTTGGGATTGGATTCAAGATACTTTCAAATTAACACTACCAGAGGTATTGGATATGTATGGAAAGATTTGGGGAGGATGGTGGAATGAGGTTCCACCAACAGAAGAAGATATAACTTCTAAAGTTCAGAAACTAAACACAATTGGCGATATGATGATAGTTACTTCGGCTAATCCGGAGCAGGCTACAGGGAAACTCAAGTGGATGAAGAAGTGGGGATTACAGAATATTCCGTTGGTGATTGTTCCCTACAATGCAACTAAAGAAGCATTACTCTTCGATGTCTATATAGATGATAGAGCACAGACTTGTCTCGAAGTAGCTAAGGTAGGAAAGTTGGCTTTAGTCTATAGACAGCCTTGGAACGCAGGACTAGAGGAATCTAGCAATCTAATCTATATAAAGGACTTAAATGAAGCTATCAAGCAACTGGAAGAAAGAGGGGTTAGTTGTTAATGGTAGAGGACATATCTGGTCAAATAAGGAAATTTAGTTCAGGAGCTACGAGGGATACTGAAAGAGGTAAATTGGACTTAGAGGGCTTCTTGTCTCCTGCTGTTCTTCAGGCATTTGCAGAATATATGAATAAGCATCGAGTAAATTCGGATGGAACTCTAAGAGATAGTGATAACTGGCAGAAGTTATTTGGAGAGAAGCATTATGATGTATGTATGAAGAGTCTTACTCGACATTTCATGGATTTATGGATGTATCACAGAGGTGAGGAGCCTAGAGAGACTGTAGATGATGCTCTGGCAGGTATATTTTTTAATACGATGGCCTATTGGTTCAAGTTATTAAAGGAAAGAAAGGAGAAGAAAGTATGAGCTATCAAACTGAGCCTTTTGATTGTGCTTTATGTGGTAGGGAAATAGAAGAT
>VBPW01000043.1 GCA_005877305.1 Nitrososphaerota archaeon
ATTGATTGTGAGATAAATTTCGTATTAGTTTTTTTCCAACCAGAGATCTGATCTACTTTGTTTAATGCTATAACAAACGGCACTTTTCTGCTCTGTAATATCTTCAAACTTTCATTAGTTTGTGGTTGGAATCCTCTGTTTACATCAACAACCAATATTGCAATATCAGCTGCAGAACCCCCACGAGCTCTCAGGTTTGTAAAAACTTCATGTCCGGGGGTATCAATTACCAGAAGGCCAGGAATTTTGTCCTCTCCTCCACTTAGTTTCGCAAAGAGTGAGCCACAGACATTCTTAATTGTATCAGATGGAAGGAAACTTGCACCAATATGTTGCGTAATACCTCCTGCTTCCCTTCCTTGAACGCCAGTTCCACGAATTTTGTCAAGTAACGAAGTCTTACCTGAATCTACATGACCAAGAACTACTACGATTGGCTGTCGTATTTGCAACTAGTTTCACTTGAATACTACAGCTACTTCCTTTTCAAAACTTTCCTTAGAATCTGAGGCGTGAATTATGTTGTCTGTTAACCCAAGCGCAAAATCACCCCTAATTGAACCGGGTAATGCCTCAAAAGATTTTGTGGAACCAACCATAAGTCTAGTTGTAGCAATGGCATTATTGCCCTCTATTATTGCCGCTACTACTCTGCCTGACGTTATAAAAGACACGAGTTCACCAAAAAACGGTTTTGATTTATGATCTGAATAAAATTCTTCGGCCATTTCTTTTGTAAAAGTAAACATCTTTAGTTTTACTATTTTGAATCCTTTATTTTCAAACCTTGATAGAATTTGACCAATTAATTTTCGTTCCACTCCGTCTGGCTTTACAATAAAAAGCGATTGCTCAGACATTTTATTTTTTGACCTTTATTCCGCCCTTTACGTATTTGTTAGTCCACTTTAGTCTTCTTGGATCACGTTTTAAAACAAGCATGTTTTTTTTGCACTTTGACGAACAAAACCAGAAAACTGTTCCATCATTTTTAACAAGCATTGTTCCAGAACCTTTTGCTACTGGTCTATTACAAAAACTGCATGGTTTCACTAGTACACTCAATTTATGATCACTTTATTTTTCTAGCTTCACGTTCAGTTTCTCGTAACATCAAAATGTCAGACATTCTTACTGAGCCTTTTACATTTCGTGTTAAGATTCTTCCTTTGTCTTTTCCTTCCATTATTTTTACTCTAACTTGTATAACTTCGCCCGCAATACCTGTTCTACCTACTATCTGAATAACCTCTGCTGGAATAACTCCTTCACTACTCATTTACTAGCTTGCCCACCTTTAATCTGTGAAAGTGATGCTATGATTTGATCAACTATATGTTGAGCATCTCCTGCATCAATAATTGCTGCAGCTGCAGAAGTGACGTCTATTCCAAGAGCCTTACCTAAATCCTGCCTGCTTGGAACGAATGCATATGCTGCACCATGTTCCTCACAAAGTATTGGAAGGTGTGCCACTACTTCTGGAGGTTCCACGTCTTCGGCGATTATAACAAGTTTGCTTACTCCACGTTCAATTGCTTTTGTAACCTCGTTTGTACCCTTCTTTACCTTTCCACTCTGGTGAGCTACTCTAAGTGCCTCATAGATTGGACTGACCAAATCCTCAGGTACCTGGAACTTTACATAATAAGCCTTAGCCACATGTATCACCCATTGGGATCATTTCCATCCCTAAGGTGCTTCCAATTGGTTTTAAAAGTGTTATCTGCCAAGAATTGATTTTATTTTTGACATATATTTTGCAAAAAGATCATTAAGCTTTTCTGGAGAATCTGATTCTGCATAAATTCTTATTATTGGTTCTGTTCCACTTGGTCGAACCATTACCCAATTCGATTTATCAAAAATAATTTTTATGCCATCAGTTGTATCCTTTTTTTGGTTTTCTTTCATCAATGTCTGAATTATTTTTCTTGCTTCTTGTTTTGAGCATTCGATTTTACTTTTTGTAGTAATTGATGATGGTAAAAGTTCCATCTCCTCTGACATATTTTTGTTAGAATGTGAGAGTAAATCAAGTGCTAATGCCAATGTCATTGCACCATCCCTTACTTGATTGTGTTTTCCATACATAAATCCACCATTTTCTTCAAATCCAATTATTGCCTTTGTAATAACCATTTTTCGCGAAACCTCTACACTTCCCACTTTTGTTCGAATAACTTTTGAGTTTGTCTTTTCTGCAATATCTTCGATTCCAGAGGTAGAATTAATTGTTGTAATCAGTTTCGAATTAGGGTTCTTTTTCAGAATAAATTTAGAAAGAAGAAGTGCCGATCTATCACCTGTTAGAATTTTTCCGTTGTTATCACAAAAAATACTTCTATCACCATCTCCATCCAATGCAATTCCAAGATCTGCATGGTTTTTAACTACTTTTTTTGAAAGATCCTGTAAATTTTCTGGTGTGGGTTCAGCTCCCCTTCCAGGAAATGATCCATCAATTTTTTCGTTAATAGTTATTACTTCACATCCAAGCTCACGGCATAATCTTGGTGCAGTTATTGCTTGAGCTCCATTACCCAAATCCATTACTATTCTGAATTTTCTAGCCTTAATTTTTTTAATATCAATATGCTCCTTTATTCCATTTAGGTAGGTTTGGATAGATTTTTCTTCTTTTTGCGTTTTGCCAAATTTCATTTGGTTAATTTTCCATTTCTTTTTAAAATAAATTTCCTCTACTTTTAGTTCATCTGTCCTTGAAATCTCCACCCCATCTTTTGCCGTTGGTTTTATTCCATTGTATTTAGGGGGATTATGAGAAGCTGTTATCATAATACCGCCATTGTAATCAAGCTTTTTTGTAGCAAATTGTAAACATGGTGTAGGAACTAATCCTGCAATTGCACAATCAAGTCCTGCTGAATTCAAAGAAGAACATACTACCTTTGAAATTAGAATACTAGAATCTCTTCCATCATATCCAATAAGAATTGGTCCCTTTTTGAAATAATTCGCAAGAGATAATGTTATTTCAGACACAAAATCTAAAGTGAAATTTTCTCCAAAAATCCCCCTAATTCCGTTTGTTCCGAATAGCTTTGCCATCTGTTTATCAATAATAGATAAATTTGTCTTAAAAGTCATGGTGCATGCGGGAGTTGCCAAGCCTGGTCAAAGGCGCAGGGCTTAGGACCCTGTCTTTTAGGAGTTCGTGGGTTCAAATCCCACTTCCCGCATTTAATGTGCCACACAAAGTTGCATTTCTTTGTGGTTTGTAAAATGAGAACTGCAAAAATCTTTGGAACATTCATAACAATGCCAGTCTCCAAGTGTTGAACATACTGTACAAATTTTTACTGGATTATTGTGATCGTAAATTTTTCCTCTATTGCGATTCCTATCTAAACTTCTGGATCTATCCATTATTTTTCCTCAATTTTGCATAATATTAAAAAACTCAAACTCTCATAGCTCATACATTACAGGATTGGAAGTTTATAGCGTCCACGCATTTATCACTACGAGATATCTCAAAAGGGTATTTAAGCATTAATAAAGACGGTTTACCAACACATTCAGAATGAACAAAACAACCGTAGAGATAACGGTAGTAGGTCGGGATCATGAAGGAGTTGTAGCAGGTTTTACAAATTTTATATTTCAAAAAAGCTGCAATATTGAAAAAATTAATCAGAATGTAATCAAGGGTTTGTTTGGAATGTACCTTGAGACATCATTTACACAAAAAATTAACATAAAAAAATTTGATCAGGAAGTTGAACAACTAGCAAAAAATTTACGGATGGAGGTAAATGTACATCATGAATCTACCATTAGAAAAAGAGTAGCAATACTTGTAACCAAAGAATCTCATTGTCTTCAAGCCCTTCTTGAAGCTAGAGCAAAAAATCAATTAAAAGGTGAAATTATAGTAATCATCGGTACCGAAAATACACTTGCTCCTCTTGCAAAAAAGGCAAAGATTACATTTGTGCTTGTTAAAGATATTGATCAGTCAAAAGCTGAAGAGAAAATACTTGCCATAACAAAACAATATGATATTGATTTGATAGTTTTGGCAAGATACATGAGGATTTTGTCACCAAACTTTGTATGGAGATATCCCAACAGAATCATTAATATACATCCATCTCTTTTGCCAGCATTTCCAGGTGCTTTTGCGTACATGCAAGCATATGAGCGTGGTGCAAAGATAGTTGGTTGTACTGCACATTATGTAACCGAAGATTTGGATCAAGGTCCAATAATTTTTCAAGATGCGTTTGCAATAGATTCAGATGAAACTGTAAAATCTCTAAAAACAAAAGGACAAAAAATTGAAGCAAAAACACTTTTGGAAGCAGTAAAAATGCACCTAGAAGGAAGACTAGAAGTCTACTGGGGAAAAGTCCATATCAAATCCAAGCGATCCAGATGATTGAAGTTAAAGATCTTTCGGATCCCTCTCTTAGCAAATTAATTAAAACTAAAAGACGTGTTGCTCTCATTCCAGTTGGATCCATTGAACAACATGGACCACATCTACCAGTTTCTACTGACTCTGATATAGTATCTGAGATTTCAAGACGTTTTTCAGAAAAGACAGGCTTTTTGCTTCTGCCTACAATAAATTATGGTGTTTCGTTTGAACATCATCCACTTTTTAATCTGAGTATAACAAAATTGACATTACAAAAATTTTTAATTGAGTTATGTGTTTCTCTATCAAAAAATAGAATCAACTGGATGATAATACTTAATGGCCATCATGGCAATCAATCAGCTTTAAACAAAATTCCTGAAATAATGAGTAAAATTTCAGGAGGAAAAGTACGGGTTT
>VBPW01000027.1 GCA_005877305.1 Nitrososphaerota archaeon
CAAGGCTCCTGACTTTACACTTTTGGGAATAGATGATAAAAAACATACACTCTCAGAATTCAAAAACTATAAGGCCTTGCTTGTAGTCTTCATGTGCAATCACTGCCCCTATGTACAAGCAAAGATAAAGGCACTAAATGAGATTTATGATAAATTCAAAAACGAAACTGTGATGATTGGAATAAACAGTAACGATCCAACAAACTATCCAGATGATAGTTTTGAAAATATGAAAAAGTTTGCAAAAGAAAAGGGAATTCAATTTACATATCTTGTTGATGAAACACAAGAGATTGCAAAAAAGTATGGCGCAGTCTGTACCCCTGATCCTTTCCTTTTTGACCAAGAAAGAAAACTTGCTTTCCATGGCAGAATTGATAATGCTATAAGCCACGAGGATGTAGCCACGGAAAAGACTATGATCAATAACATAGAAAAACTACTTTCAGGTAAGAAAATAGAGAAGGATTTCGATCCCTCTCTGGGCTGCTCTATCAAATGGAAAAGCCAGCAAACTTAAATGACCGTTGACTAGAAAAATTTCTTGGGCCGATAGCTCAGCTTGGCTGGAGCGTTCGACTGATAATATCTTTTCAGAGATCGAAAGGTCGTGGGTTCGAATCCCATTCGGCCCATTTTTCTTATTGAAAAGGCTTATTCATCATGAATATACGAACGAATCATCTGATATCTGAAGAATTCGTCAAAGTAGGGGAAACCAAGATCCGATATCTTGAGGAAGGGAGCTCAAATAGCAATATTGTTCTTATTCATGGTCTTGGCGGATTTGCCGAAAGATGGTCAGCAGTAATTCCTCTTCTTAGTAAAAAGTACCATGTCATAGCACTTGATCTACCTGGTTATGGTTATAGTGATAAACCCTCTATTGATTATACGCCTGAGTTTTTCTCGAAGTTCATTTTTGATTTCTTAGATAGTATAGGCATAAGGAAAACACACCTGATTGGTACTTCACTTGGGGGTCAAATTGTTGCTGAATGCGCAATAACGCAAAATAAAATGATAGAAAAAATTGTCTTGGTATGTCCATCGGGGATAATGAAGGGATCTACATCTACCTTAGATGCCTATTCCATGGCTGCTTTGTATCCAAGTTATGATACTGTAAAAACAGCATATGAAATGATGACAGGTTCAAACAAAAAAGTGTCTAATGATACCATAGAAGATTTTATTAAAAGAATGACCCAGTCAAATGCAAAAATGGCATTCATGTCAACTATACTTGCGCTAAAAAATGCATCACCCATAACAGAGAGGCTTTCAAATATCATGGTACCAACTTTATTGATTTGGGGAGCGCACGATACCATGATACCTATCAAATATGCAAATGACTTTGCATCTTCCATTAAAAACTGCCGACTTGAAATCATGGAAAATTGTGGTCATACACCTCATATCGAAGAACCTGCCAAGTTTTCACAAAGTGTTCTTAATTTTTTGAGGTAATGAATGGTTATAGCAACCAATTATTACCAATACGTATATATATTGTAATTACCAATACAAACCAATGAATGGTAATAATATTCGATATGAACCAACAGAGATGTTCAAAGAATGGATCCAAAAAAGCGGAAAGGCTCAGGCTGATTTTATGAAAACCTTTGGTTCCATGATGAGTCAGTACAAACCAGAGGGTTTTGAACCAGTAGAAGCATTAAAGGAACTCATAAACAAAGGATCAAAAGCTCAATCTGATTTTGTTGAAAATCTTGGAAGTGTGCAATACAAAGCGATTGATAGTGCTTTTAAACTTGCGCAAACAATGCCACAGTTCGTGTCATGGGGTGCATTCAAGACATCAGTTGGAAGTAATGGAAGAATTTCGATTCCCGAAGCGGAAAGAGACGCACTTGGCCTAAAAGAAGGAGACCTAGTCCAAGTTGTAGTAATTCCTATCGAGAAAAAAATCAAAAAGGGGGTGAAATGATGAGTAAGACAACACCAGAACCAAAAGAGATCTATGTAACATACAAACAGAATGTCGCCAAGTATTTTGATGATATCGAAAAAGCAGCACCACAATACCTTCAATCGATAACCAATCTTCAGCAAGAATATACTTCAGCGTGGAGAAATGCAATAGAATCAGCTATTTCACTACAACAAGAATTTGCAACCAAAGCTGGAATAAATACAAACATGCCAGCAACAGTGATAAAAGCTGTAAATGATGTAACTGAAGAAATGATCAAAGCACGAACGGTTCAGAACAAGGTAGTATTAGCTGCAATCGATGCAACAAAACAAAACATAAAAACATTCAATGAAAATGCAAAAGCATTTGCAGGTTTAAACGAGAACCTTTACCAATCCTGGATCTCTGCATGGATTCCTACACGAAATTAGCGTAGGAACCTTTTCTTTTTTTATTTTGATCTTTCACTTAGCCATTGGCCAAGCTCGGATAGAACTTTTTTTTGCGAAAATGAGCTTGCTATCATTCCTACATGACCAGTAGGATAAATTCTCAAAGTCTTATCCTCAGCTCCAACTGCATAATAGAGTGGCATACTACATTCAGGAGAAACTAAATGATCCCCTACTGCCACCTGAATAAATATAGGCATAGTAATATTTTTGAGTGAGACCAATTTTCTTCCAACATACATCTTGTCCTGAATTAGCAGGTTTTCTTGGTATACATCTTTTATCCACTGTCTGAAAAGTTCACCCGGAATGGAAGGAGTATCATTTAACCACTTTTCAACCCGCAAAAAATTGTCAACATAATTCTTGTCATGTATATTTCTGAAAAAGTGTATGTATTTTTCCAACCCTTGCTCAAATGGTTTCAAAACTGAAAAAACATAGTACATGAATTCTGGTGGCATGTTACCAATTGTTTCTACCATCTTATCCACATCCATGTGTTTGGCTAGGTTCCCAACAACAGTCGTGTCTTTTCTACCGTCAATTACAGGAGCAGTAGCAATCAGATTTTTCACTTTATTAGGATGGAGTGCTGAATAAACTGTGGCTAAGGTACCTCCAGTACAATAACCTTGCAAAGTAACTTTTTCTACATCTGCTTCGTCACATACAAAATCAACACAATTATCTATGTAACCATTAACATAATCATCAAAACCAAGAAATTTGTCAATATTAGTTGGAGTTCCCCAATCTATTAGGTAGACATCAAATCCTTGATTTAAGAGGTTTTTAATCCAACTTTTTTGTGGATGAATATCTAAAATGTAATATCTGTTTATCAATGCATATACAATTATAATCGGAATTTTGTGCTGTTTTTGAACTGGAGAATTGAAATGTAAGAGACGCATTTTGTCTTCAGAATATGCAACATCAAAAGGAGTCATCTCGAGATTAATTTCATCCATTGCTGGTACCATTTTTGGGGCCTCGATCAAATTTTTATTGAATTTTAAAAATTCTTCAAGGAGTATTGGATCTATTTTTAATTCATTTTCCATTGTGTTCCACTACAGCTTTCTTTTCGCTTTTTTCTAATTTGCTAACTCTTTTTCGTAGTAAATGTAATTCTTGGTAGACTTCATTCAAGTCATTTTTAGTTGGAACGTTTACTGCTTCAAGCAATACAGCAATCATGTTATTCCAGTGTTTTGAAAGTTCTAGTTCGCTTGAAATTAGTTTACCAAAGTTCTCTCCAAACTTTTCAGAATCAAAAAGTTGTGTAAATGCATTTTCAAATATGTCAATCCATACACGTTTTGAAGATTCTATTTGTTCTACGTCATTTGGGATCTCTGGAACTTTAGTATTGAACCTTTTTTGTGCTTCATTCCAAGTATCTGAAAGTTGTTTATAATATTCAGTAAGTCTATTATTAAATTCTATAAGATCCTCGTTTGACTCTATCATTTCATTTGCTAGTTTTTTGGTTTGCATCGTAAACTTTCGCATAGGTCCTGCAGATGTAAGAGCAGATGGCTTGCTTGAAATAAGATATGCCATATCAGTCCAAAACAGTGAAAGGTGTTTGAAATAATCGGCAGTTTCCTTAAGGTCTGGTTTTTTCTGGGCTTCAGCTTTTGATTCCATGTTAATAGTGTACAAAAGATCGCAATAAATAGATCGGCTATTATCGTTAATTATTGATATTCAATTTAATAATTTGTCTCATGATAACCATATGAGGGAAAATAATAATGGATTATGAGAAATTCTGTAAAAAAGTCTTAGAATTAGATTCGAAGATAAGATTTGCAGGAATGATAAATGAAAAAGGCAGGCTTTTTGCAGGAGGGATGAGAGAGGGCCTTAAACCTCTTGAGGATACAAAAGATGATGAGATGCTATTCATGGAATTAGTATTAAGAACAAAAATGAGGCATGAGTTTGACCACGTTTTAGGATCAGTAAAATTCGCCATGTCGTATAGAGAAAGAGCTATAGTAATGAGCTTCCCCGTTGATGAAAATGTTTTATTAATTTCAGCTGAACAGGGGTTTGATTTTACAAATGTTCCTTTTAAGATATTAAAGATATTAAGTCATTAAGACTGCATGCTTTCATAAACTGTTTGGCACCACTGTAGTATTTTTTCAATATCATCTGAAACAAAATCTGTTTCTTCTTTTGTCTTTTTTGTTAGTTTTGTACAAAAAACTAGATGTAATGCCTTACCAAATTTTGCTTTTGATGCAACAATAGCCTGAGAAAAAAACTTGATTGTACTTTCCGTAGAAGAAAAAACTACAATTACCATTAGGCCTTGTTTTTTTGTCCATATTTTGTTTAGAAATCTTTGTAGATCAATGTCAAACATGACATCAATAGCAGTAGACATATCTCCTAGTTGTGATATTTTCCATCCCTCAACATGGAAAGCTGCAGAAGCAGCTTGCGCCATAAGTGAATTGTTGGAATCGGTAGAAAATATAATGACGTTCTTTTTTAGATTAGTTTCACGTTCGGTCAGGGTGATAAGATATATCGAACCTAAGATTATGTCATCAAGATAATTTTTCTCAGATTTGCCGATCTTCCCTGTATTATACGAATTTTGAACGGATTCAATTGAAGGGATTATGACTTCTGTAATTATCTTGGTAGGATTAGCACCAGAATGAAGTGAGTTTCTGAGTATGTTATGAGCTTCTCTACTGACGCCCAAGAGTACATATTGTAAATACTTGTTTTTTACCCGAAAAAAATCTGCAGGAAATTCGAATGATTCTACACCTTCTTCGATAAACCACAGGTTTACATTTCCTATGTTTTTCTGCTTCACAAGCCCTTCTGCAGCAAAGACTTGGAGATATTTTGTTATAGTCAATCTATTTATTTTCAGTTTTTCTGCAATCTCAATGCCTGAAAGGCCAGTTTTTGAGTCACGTAAAACATCAATTAATTTTTCTTTTATCTTTTCAACTTTATAACCACGGACCAATAGCTGTGAAAATAACTTTTCTGGTATATAGCATTACTAAATGAACCAACAGGAACGCCTGAAATTTCAGGCGTTCCTGTTCGTCATGTACTTTGGTATGGTCTGGTATTCAGTACTTTGGGTGGTCTGTAATTATTTACAAGCGCACTAGAATTGGAAATACAAATTTAATAAATAAAAAACGCGCATCTATTCTACTAAATATTTAATAGTAAGATCTCAGATTTTGAGTAATTTTGATCGATTCCTTCTTATTCTGTGCTTTGAAGAAATTATAGGAGTTTTTTAATTAAATCGCCATTTGTGATTATTTTGTTCAATTAATTTTGGAGATAATTAAGCATGATAATATCTTTCGGTTGATCACGCAAAACAAAAGAATTCGATCATGTTTTGGTTTGTGCCCTTTCAATATGAACTTCTAAACCATCTCTTAAGATAAAGTCAATCTTACATTCATTACATCATGGAATCTTTGATTTAGATTGTTAATTATTTCAATGCTTTTAGAAGTTCTAAATTTAAACATCGTAAACAAATGGATGAGATGTTTAAGTCCAGAAACATTAAATACTTGTACTTTAAAGTACGGTATAGATAGGTAATATGCCAAAGGCAGGATTCAAATCAATAACGGTTTCAGAAGCAGTATACAACAAATTCCATGATGTTTACAAGAAAAACAAAGAAGATCTTGCAATGAAGGGCGTCAATAGCTTTGCAGGCTATATCACTTTCATGATGGAAGACTTAATGCAAAAAGACGAGACATTTGCAAGATATGCACCTAAACTTGAAAAGATATCAGTTGATGATAATAGAGTAGTAGTAAAAGACAATATCAAAAACAGAATTGCAGAAGTTGCAATTCAAAATGGAGAGCTTTACTGCATGTTTTGTGAAGAAAAAGATTGTGTTCATGTCGGTTTTGTATTTTCGCTTCCTGATGTTTATGAAGTTCTAAATGCACGCGGAATCAGACACCAAAGATAAAAAAATGCAGGAGGTGGGATTTGAACCCACGAACCCCTAAGAGACGGGATCACCCATTTTTATGATCTTAAGTCCCGCGCGTCCAAAGGCTAGGCCTTCTTTGGCCAGGCTCGGCGACTCCTGCGTTTTATTAGCATAAAGTTGTGGAAATTAAACGTTTTATAAAAAAAATTTGTTAAGACCAAGTAAGATTAATAAGGATTCAGTAAAGCGACCATGTCATGCTTCGATAGCTCAGCCTGGTAGAGCGTTACCTTGGTAAGGTAAAGGTCGCGGGATCGAATCCCGCTCGGAGCTTCAGTAGTTTTTAATAATAAGATCATTATTTAACTTAACAAAGTATAATCTGTAGATTTTTTGCGTATTAAATTTCTATTTTATGTAGAAAGAGGAATAGTGAAATAAAATGTTGTTCCTTCTCCTTCTTTGCTTTCAAACCAGATCTTGCCTTGTAAGTTTTCAACTATCAACCTACAGATTACTAATCCAAAACCACTTCCGCCATATCTCCTTTTTAAGGACAGATTAACTTGATAGTATTTTTTAAAAACAGAGTCTTTTCTTTTTTCTGATATTCCCATACCATTATCCTTAACATAAAAGGTGATACTATCATCCTCCTTTTTGGCACCAATCTCGATTTTACCACCTTGTTGAGGTACAAAGTCTACCGCATTTTGTATCAAGTTATCAAAAACTTGCTTTAATCTGTTTTTATCACTCTTTAGAGTAGACTTTTCTTTGGTTGCATGTACAAATTCAATCTTTTTCTCTTTCATCATAGGAGAACCTAGTTCAACGACACTTTTCATAAATTCATTAACTGAAAATTCTTCCTTATTGAAAGTCATTTTACGTGCAACAAGTTTTTGAACATCGGAAATATCATCAAGAATTCTTTCTAATCTAATCGTGTTATCATAAATCTCTTTTACTGCTTGTAGTTGTTCTTTGTTTAGATTCCCAGCTATTGGATCATTAAGTGATTCGCAGTATCGTTTTATTGGTTCTAAAGGTAATTTACATTCTTGCGAGAGAGATAAATAAAATTCTTCTTTAAGCAAATTCATTTTCTGTAGTTCTTCTAGTTGAATTTTTTGTCTTTCGTGTTCTACTAGAACCCTTCGCGCCTCATAAACATCTGAAATGTCTCTGATTGCAGTATTGCTTCCAATTAACTTACCCCTTTCATCGTACATGTTATTAGCACTTAATATTGCGGGAAATGTTGAACCATCTCTTCGTTTAAACCAGATCTCTCTATTCTCAGCATGTCCTGTTTCCTTCCACGATTCGAATGTGTTACGCATTTCTTTAATGCTTTGCTCTGCAATAAAATCAAAAATCGATTTACCTATAATCTCATTCTTTGGATAACCGAAGGATTTTGCATATTTTTGATTGCATTCAAGAATTATGCCATCAATATTTACAGTACGTTGCATTACTGGCGATTCTTCGTACAGTTTTCTATATTTGATGCTCTCTACTGGCGAAAGCGATTTTGTAGATACAGGTTGATATGGTTGTGTTAAAAGAGGATTTTGAGATCTTCTACTACTTGCCCAAATAATTACCCCTCCCATAACAATTCCAGCAAGTCCAAGATAGAATGCATGGTATGCATAGGGAACTTTTGGGTCAAAACCATAGTCTATTACTGCCAGTCCAATGATTAAAACTAATAATCCACCTGAAATCCCGAAAGTATTCATATTTCACCCAACAAAAGGAGACTTTTCTCTTCAGCATTAATAATATTTTTCGCTATTAGCATCAATTCTAAACAATATCTTTGTGGAACCTGCTTATTACTCGTTGTATTATATGTAAAACTAAATAAAGCAATTTTTATTTCAGCCCCCATCATTGAATGTTCAATACAAAACTAGAAGATTAACTTTTCAGACCTGATAACCAATATTCAAAATTGATCACCTTATTCCAAAATAATTTGATTCTTAATAAAAAACTACCTACTACTCAATTAAATTCTCACAATCATTCTAAAATCAGTATTAGATTGTCCAAAAATTCCTGGATTCTAGTTTTTATCCCCTCTATAACTTTTTTTAGTTCATTGTTTGGTATATGTGCTTCATGAATTTTCAAGTTTTTTGAAGCATGATCCATTCCATGTTTTGTGATAAACTCGTTAAATTTTTCAAGATATTGACCGCCGATTATAAGATGATTGTTGTTTTCTATCTCAGATACCGGTTGATAGATTACTGATTTTCCAAAAAGTTCCAAGATATCTTGCGGTAGTGGTGCTAGATTCCCATAAACATCATAAAATAACCATTTAGTCTTCCGATATGACGGAAGATTGTCATAAAGTTGATCTCTAGTTTTGTATCCTACAAGATAACCGTTTAATTCTAAATCTATCCAGGCATTTTTATCAGATATTCCCAGATATTTACAAATAGTTTTACATGATTGTAAGATCTCATGCAGTGATTTTTTCTCCTCCAAAAGTTCAATACTCGTAGTTTTTGCTAATTTTAATGCCTCGTCTTTTTTATTATTACTCAAGATAATGATTCAATGTATCTCATCTATGATTTTACTGTATCTTATAGTTACATTAACAATTTTGAAAATCCATGAGAACATCAAAATCTGATAAGAAAGTGCCAAGGATTAAAAAAAGTTATACAAGGGGTGATTTTTTATTGTCATATCTTGCGAAATTAAAATCTTGAAACTATTGTATATTGAAACAACAATACAAACAAATCACATCACTTGTACCAAAACCCTTTGTCAAATGGGCAGGTGGTAAAAGACAACTATTACCAATATTATCTCAATATGTCCCACAAAATTTTGATACCTATTTTGAGCCATTTTTAGGTGGTGGAGCAGTTTTGTTTCACTTGATCTTTCAAAAACCTCATCTAGAATGTTTTGTTTCTGATTTGAATTCTACTTTGATTCTATCATATGTCACAATTCGTGATAATGTAGATGAATTGATCATAACATTGGAAAAACATTCAGAAAATTATTTTAAGAATCCTGAAGAATATTATTACCGTATAAGAGAATGTAATCCAAAAAATCAGATTGATAAAGTTTCAAGACTAGTATTTCTAAATAAGACTTGTTTCAATGGTCTGTACCGAGTAAATAGTAAAGGAAAATTCAATGTACCAATAGGAAGATATGTAAATCCAAACATAGTAAACAAAGAAAACCTTCTAGCAGTAAGCCATGTTTTACAATCAAAAGAAATTTCAATAAAATGCGAAGATTTTACTACATCTCTTAAGAGAGCACAAAAAGATGATTTTGTATATTTGGATCCACCGTATCAACCAGTAAGCTCAACGGCAAACTTCACTAGTTATACAAACGATAGCTTTAGCCTCAAAGACCAGGAAAGACTTTTTGCAGAATTTCAAAAACTCGATTCTAAAGGTTGTAAGGTTATGCTCTCAAATTCAAAATCTGAAGAGGTGATAGATCTATTCTCGGAATATTCTGATAATGTTATAGAAATAAATACAAATCGATTCATAAATTCAAATTCTAAGAAGAGAACTGGGCATACGGAAATATTAGTAAAGAATTATTAAAAACATCGCAATGAAAATGATTTTTCAAAATTTTGTATATAGGTTAAACCTAATTATGGTTAAAATAAAGTAAAAGGAAAGGGAAGTTAGTCCCACTTACTCCAAGCTGCCATCCATCTGTATGTCCACGTTGTCAATTTGCAGCCTAAAGCCGTCATTGTAACTGACAGGACTGCACCGGCACCCGCACCTAGTGCGACCGGACTATCATAGAACTTTCCAACTTGAGGTTCTATTGGAGTCATGTATGGAGGCAATGTAGTCCTTGGGTATTTGAAAGCAGTCTCTAGCGGATCGTCTATCGTTAATAGGTTGACCATGTTAAACAATGGCAGAGACATTCCAACAAGCACACCACCCATTAAAATGAGAGAGTGTTTGTTCTTCTTTGTTGCCCAATAAACTAAATCCATCAACATTGCAGATGGAATCCAAACTGGTACAACTATGAAGCTATATGGATATCCTAACGAGAACCACGCTCCTTTTGCAATCCAAGTATACACCGTCATTATCAGTGCATAGTATGTTGCAGTTCCTGGAACTCCAGTAAATGTGAGATAGTACGCGGCACCGACTGCAAGCATGAGTGTCTGTGATACTGAAAATATCACAAATGATGTCCACGCCCAGTCAGTATAGAATATGTAGTCTCCAGCATTGATGGTCAACAAGGTAGAGTTGACTGCTACCACTACTATAAACAAGTAGTGTGTACATCGTCTTAGCCAGACCATTAGCCACTATGACAGATGTGTTGTATATAAAATTTTACGTAGATGGCTGGATCAGGTTTTATACGACTTGTGAATAATCCACTTCTTACTTTCGAATAAAAGGTGTAAAAATTAAAAGAAAGGGGGATTGAAAATTCCTATCCACCGAAGAAGAAGGAGTCAGTCAAGATAGTTGCTACAGCGATTGCTGTAATTATTCCTGCAATTGCTCCATTGTAGGTTTTTTCTTTATGAGTACCCTCGGTTACCACTTTTACGCATAATAAGTAACCAATGGCCTCTATAATTGTCAACACCGTTAGAGCAAAGTGTGCGCTCGGTGGAGGATATGCCCATGGATAATAGGTAACTGCAACGGCAACTCCAGCCCATGTTCCTACCCAACTGGCAAGGAATACACCAGTAATTATTCCAAAGTAGTCTTCTACACGTCTACCAATCATTTTGCCGACGTCGGAACTGGAAGCTCCGCCACCACTACCAAATCCTTTTGGTAAAGTCATTTGGGTTAATAATTAATCCGTATGCTTTTAAGTCTTTCTTAGATGAGGAAGGAAATACTTTACGCTGTTAGGATCTAAAAATAATAAAAATGCGCTTTTGCGCGCTTTTTTCTATGGGATGGATCTACTGTACAATTTGCCTTCTAGGGCCATCTTGTACATTTCTGCAACGTATGGGTTCTCACCTGGTGTTTCTGCTCCAAGCTCGACGAGTCGTGCATATACTCTAACTACATAGGCAAGTGCGCCCATGAAAGCAACCACGACACCCATGTTAAACATCCAGTGGTTTGGTACTGCGAATATTTCTTCTACATACCAGAAGTGCCACATCTCGTTGACACCTATCGTGAACATTGTTGCCAGATAACCAAGGATGGTCATCTTAAGGCCAGTGTTCATGGAGTTGTTTGGACCCCTTAGGATAGGTACCTTTCTATCATAGATTCCTGCTGCTGCCCAACCCAATGGGAGAGCAATAAAGTGGCTATAGAGCCACCAGTGTGCTGGTGTAAATGCACTATCTCTGATAGATGTTTGATGGAGTGAACCATCAACGAAATTGTCTACTTCCACTGAAGCAGCGATAGATCCCATTGCGATGACGATCAACCAGATCTTTTTCAGTCTCTGTATCTCGACTTCTTTTGGAATCAGTGCTGGCATTTGTGCCATGTTGCTTTAGATGTTAGTTGAATATATAAAGCATGAGTAATTAATTAGTGGTTTTTTTTATAGTTTATTAAAATCTATTAAACTATTATTGAAAATTAAATATGTAATTAATTAAAAAATCAAATAATTTCCATATGAAAAAGTTGTGTGTGCCATGTTTAACATCAATGTTAATCATGGTTTTTCTCATAAATTGGGATAAGATCTCTTGTTATGAGGGCAAAACATATATCGTTGTTCTTTCTCTGATGGAATAGTTACGTGATATGGTAGATAAGAAATTAATTGTAGCAGCACTTGGTGTGGTTGTAGCACTTGGAGCAATTGGACCATCATTGGCTCAAATTTTCCAGCAAGCAGAAGCGCATGGTGTACAAGCACAACTACAAAGTCGTTTTGTTAGGATAGATGATGAGACTTGGTCAAAACAATCTGTCCATACAGGAGACACACTCACAGTATCAGGCAAGTTTGTAAGTCTCGTACAAAGAGACCTACGAGGTTGGTATACTGTATATGGTGACTCACCTAATGCAGGAAACAGATGGGAGATTGTAGCAAGAGACCCACCTGGTAATGTAATAGATATTCCAGGAAACGCAATTATACCCTACACACTGACAATCAAGGCGCTAGAACCAGCAGTCTATCACATGCACACACAGCTTAACATCGCAAGTATAGGCCCAGGACTTGGTCCAGGACAAACAATAGTTGTCACAGGAGAACCAATCATAAAGCCAATCCCATGGACAAACGTAGCCTATCAGTCGATAATAATTGGCGTTGCATATGTAGTAACATTTGCAACAAGACCGTGGCAAGTGATTTAAACAAATTCCCCCTCTTTTCATTTTATCAAAGTCGCATTAGATAATATATTCAAATTTAAATGTTCGTTCTGATTTTAGCTAAACATAACAGTAGACATACTATTGTATTCCAAAGTCCACTTCCTAACAAAGTACACAGGTATCACTCCCGTAAAAGGTAATGCAACAATCATACCAAATGGCCATGTAATTGTCAATTGGATAAGATGCCTTCAAGAAAAATAATTATTTCAAAGTTTATAATAGATAAATTGTTCAACAAAAAATGAATATTTCATTCAATTATTTATAGAGACTAGTATTTTATTTTTAGATTATCAAAATAAGCTTCCGTGTCTTTTTTTGTCCATAAACCAAGTTGACCGTTTTGATAGTGTTGATCATATCTCTTAATAAGCAGTTTACCATCAAAATAACCTGCAAAGCCCTGTGCAGATACATCAACAGTTATAGTATGCCATTGATCAGCAGTAACGTTTGCTTGTTTATCCGTAAGGTATAGAAATTTTTCAGGATCATCTCTACATAATGAAAAGGTCTTATTCGCAGCATCTGCTACTAGTACAAAATAATGTTTAGTATCAACAAATCGAACTATCAATCCAGCAGCTTGTGTTTTTTCGCCTGAATTAATTTTAATCTGCACACTTGTTTCTGAATTTGTGCTTTCAACCCCATCTGGCATTAGCTGTATGTGATAAGTAGATGCAGTATCATTATCTGCCAATTTAGCAAGTACATTTGGTTTAGATGGTGCTGATTGGTCAGATTTTATAATCCAGAATCCAGGTTGTGCGTCCGTTTGAAGATAAGAGAAACTGTCTGGTACAGTATTGTTTTTGTACGAATCAAAGCTCCATTCTTTGGTAGTTTTATATGGACTATTTTGTTCAACATTATAAAATGCAAAAGATATACCAATTATTGCTACTATTAATGCAATAGCATATCTTTTCTTTCTTCCCCAGCGTGCAGATCTTGTTGACAATTATTCTCTCCCGTATTACCAGTTTGTGATTGATATAAACATACTAAATTACTCTATTGGTTATAATAGGAGAATGAATACGTTTTCAGCTGGCTTTGCAGAAAAAATAAATCTTGATTTAGTTTTATTTTTTCCATTTTCTTGGTTTTTGTTTTTTCTTCCATTTATCAAAACCCCATCTAGTGGCTGCAAAGACTCCAAGTGAGAAGAAGAAACCTCCAATATACAAGAAAAGAGCAGTGTTTGTAACTAATCCCCATGTGAAACCAATAGCTGCACTTACAAATTCTAATATTACAAAAACTATCCATCTGTCAACCATCGTTAAAGAGAGATAAATTCACGTCCTTTTTACCGTTTCTCAAAGTTTGTGCAATGTATGTTAAGTAGATACAATTCAGAAATGTTGTTTTAGAAAAATTACAGTTGACCACCTGAAAATTAAATTAAGAGATAACAAAATTTGTAGAATGAAAAAAGTAATTTCTTTTAGGTCTCGCTCATGTTGTAGGCCCGTTCTCCTACTTGTGAAATATCTAAACCTATTTCTTCTTCTTTTGGTGTTACTCTTACACCACCAGGCCAAATTACGTCTTGGATCTTCCAGATCAAGAGTGTTATACCAAAGGCCCAAATTCCTGCAAATCCCGCCCCCATTGCATTCTGGACCTCTGCATATGGATTGCCAAAGAACAAACCATCGTGTGCATATGGGTTGATGCGTTTTTCACTAAATGCACCTGTTAATAGTGCTCCTACAACACCGCCCATACCGTGTACTGGCCATGTATCCAATGCATCATCTATTCTTCTTCTATTCTTTATTATCAAACAATAGAAACACACTGTTGCACAAGCAAATCCCATTATTATTGAAGCGTAGACTCCTATGAATCCAGAAGCAGGCGTAATTGCAACTAGACCCGCTACCGCACCAGCTGACGCACCCATCGCACTAGTCTTTCCAGTGTGAGCCCAAGCAAGGAATACCCACCACATTGCAGCTACGGCTGTTGCAATGTTTGTATTTTGGAATGCTTCTGTCTCTAAGAAACCTGCAAATCCAGCACTTCCAGGGTTGAAACCAAACCAACCAAACCAAAGTAAAGTAGCTCCTAACATAACTAGAGGAATTGAATGTGGTTCAAATGGAGCCTTGCCATATCCGATTCTTCTTCCTAAGAACATTGCAGTTGCTAATCCTGCAAATCCTGATGTGATATGGATGACTGTACCACCTGCAAAGTCTTCAGCACCTAAGTTAACTAACCAGCCCATTGCAGTTCCTTGACTTGCTAATGACCAGTTTGCGTGACCTACAAAATCATAAACGAAAGTGGTCCATAGCACAACATGTATCATAAATGCACTCATCTTCACTCTATCTGCATAACCTGCTATAGCTAACGCGGGGGTAATTGCAGCGAACATGAGCTGGAACATCACATATGCTAAATGTGGAATTGTTGGAGCATAAACATCAGCTGGTGCATTATGTGCTACATTGTTCAGTCCCACCCAGTCAAGGTTCCCGATAAAACCAAATGGATCTGCACTTGGACCAAACATTATAGAGTAGCCCCATACTACCCATTGAATACTAACTATTGCATAGACCAAAAAGTTTTGTAAGATAACTGTTAATGCGTTCTTTCTTCTGGTCATACCACCATACAAGAAACCTACACCGCCTGGTGTCATTATCATGACGAAGGATGCAGCTGCATACATGAATGCGGTATCTCCTGGATCTATACAAGGTGCAGAACTACCTCCAAAGGTACCAGCTCCTGGAGGTTTCATTGGCTGAGCACAGTGTATCTCGGATGTATTATTTGGATCAGCTAATTTGTTTAATGGACCAAATTGAGCATGTGCATCTTGAATTGCAGTAAATCCTGCTACTGTAACAATTAATCCTGCTAATGCAAAAACCAACGGCCATTTATTTTTAGTCACGAATTGAATTGATGTTGCTTGTATTGCTCCTGACATCTCTACGAATTCAGTCCTGCAACTATAAAAGGTA
>VBPW01000066.1 GCA_005877305.1 Nitrososphaerota archaeon
GATGTACTCAAATGGTCCTGCGCTTTATTTTGAAAATGTAAAAAATTATGACATACCAGTATTGGGAAATGCATTTGGTTCACTAAAAAGATTAGAGATTGGGTTAGAGACAAATGATTTTACTCAGATTGGTCAAAGAATTGTTGATATGACAAAGATGGAAATTCCAACAGGTCTTTTTGAGAAAATAAAAAAAATCCCTGAACTATCAAAGATGACAGATGTTGCACCCAAATTGCAAAAAAGCGGACCTGTAACTGAAATTTTTGAAGATTCACCTTCATTTGATAAAATTCCAATTTTAAAAACATGGCACAAAGATGCTGGAAGATTCATTACTTTTGGTCTTGTTGCAACAAAACACCCTGATACAGATGTTAGAAATCTTGGAGTATACAGAATGCAGATACTTGACAAGACTCATGCTCTCATGCATTGGCAAAAACACAAAAGAGGCGCACACCATTATGATATCAAAAAAGATACAGGAAATAAAATCGAGGTAGCGGTAATTATTGGTGCAGACCCAGCAACAGTATTTTCTGCAGTTGCTCCTGTCCCAGAAGGACTAGACAAATATCTTTTTGCAGGAATAACAAGAAAGACTGGAATTAAAACTGTAAAATGCAAGACAGTTGATCTTGAAGTTCCCGCAAATGCAGAACTTGTGTTAGAAGGACATGTTGATCCATCAGACATCAGAATGGAAGGACCGTTTGGTGATCATACTGGATACTACACACCACCAGAACCCTATCCTGTATTTACTCTAACTGGAATAATGCGACGAGAAAAACCAATCTACCTTACTACAATTGTTGGCAAACCAATCTTAGAAGATGCCTTTATTGGTAAAGTAGTAGAGCGTTCCTTTCTGCCTTTAATCAAAATGTTTCAACCAGAGGTGGTTGATTTTTCCATGCCAGCTGCTGGGTGGTTCCAAGGGATGGCCATCATATCAATTAAGAAAAGATACCCCGGTCAGGCAAAAAAAGTAATGATGGGTTTGTGGGGACTAGGTCAGCTTGCTCTAACCAAAATTTTTGTTGTTGTAGACGAGGATGTCAATGTACATGACATTAACGATGTCATATGGGCCATTACAACCAGAGCTGAGGCTGCCCGTGATGTGATTATAATAGATAATACCCCCACTGATACTTTGGATCCGGCGTCACCGCTTGTAAATCTAGGATCAAAGCTTGGAATTGATGCAACACAAAAGACCAAAGAGGAGGGATATCAAAGAGAGATTCAGGAATTGGTTTCAGTTGACGAGGATACAAAGAATTTAGTTGATGCCAAATGGTCTAGTTACGGAATTTAATGCATCTGAATTGTATTATAGAAATTGTCTCGTTCTTCTACCTGATATCCTATTTGCTTTACTGCACTGATAATCTTATTTGCAGTAAGTTCTGTAGAACGGGCTCCTGTACATGAAACAACTTCTTCTCCAAGCAGTGTTCCTCCAAAGTCGTCGGCTCCGTATTGTAAGGCAATCTGTGCCATTCCTACGCCGTTTGTCAGCCATGAAGATTGTATGTGTGGAATTAACCCATCGTACATGATTCTTGATATTGCAATCATCTTAAGCAACTGTATTCCCCCTGCAGAATATTTTACAGCCCCTTCTTTTTGCATAAGTGTATTGTTTGGCTCAAAGCTCCAAGGAATAAAGGCCATAAATCCGCCTGTTTTTTCTTGTAGTTTTGAGATTTTGATAAAGTGTTCTGCAATATCTCTTACACTTTCTACATGTCCATACATCATTGTTGCAGAAGATGGCATCCCCATGGTATGAGCTTCCTCCATTATTTTCAACCATTGATCACTGGATATTTTTTTGGGGCTGATTATATTTTTAACAGAATCTATCAAGATCTCGGCACCTGCACCAGGTACTGATTGTAGTCCTGCTTCCTTTAATCTAGAAAGAACTTCTTTTGTGCTCATCTTTTCTACCCTGGATATCATATCAATTTCGGATGCGGACAGGCCATGAACCCCCACTTTGGGAAATTTTTTTCTCATCATTTTAAACGCATCTTCATAATATTCAATTGAAAGTTTTGGATTATGACCTCCTTGAATCAATACTTGTGTAATTCCAAACATCTCCCAAGCTGTTTTGATTCGTGATTCAATTTCTTCAAGTGAAACGGTGTAAGCCTCTTCATGTCCTGGTGGCCTGTAAAATGCACAAAATTTGCAATCAGTGATACAAACGTTAGTATAGTTTAGTATCATGTTATTTACAAACGAGGTCTTTTTGCCAAATTTTTTTCTAGTAAGGTGGCCAGCCACAAGTCCCATAAGATGAACATCATCTGATTGTAACAATCTGGTACAATCATCTAGTCCGGGTCTAATTCCATCAAGTGAATTTTCCAAAATGTCACCAATATCAGAACCATAAAGCTCTTTTGTAACTTGACTCAATTTGTTTCTGGTTTTGTTTCATCTTATTTAATCCTTGATAGCAAATTTTACCCACTATTTTTAAGTAGGGCACAACAAGGATAAATTCCAATGGTCACCGGCCACCAACTCAGAATGAATCGAATTTTACGAGCTGGAAAGATGCTTTGTATTCCAATGGATCATGGAATTTCGAGTGGCCCCCTAAAGGGAATTGAAGATCCTCATTCGTTAGTTTATGATTGTCAGCGTTATGGATTAACTTCGGTTATAGTAAACAAAGGAATTCTCAAGACATTTCCAAAACCACCCAAAGTGGGATTACTAGTACATTATTCAGGCAGTACATCGCTTTCTACAGCACCTAATAGAAAGATGTTAACTGGTTCTGTTGAAGAAGCGCTAAGACTTGGTGCTGACGGAGTTTCACTTCATATCAACATTGGTGGAAAAGAAGAGCCTGAAATGCTTGAGCAGTTTGGAAGAATGGCAGATGACTGTCATAAATGGAACATGCCGCTTTTGGCAATGATGTATCCAAGGGGCGAGAGCATCAAAAATCCCCATGATCCTGAAATTGTTTGTGAAAAGCACTCCGGTACCAGTGGTGATAGCTGGAGGTCCCAAAGCAAAGACTGACATGGATGTATTAGAAATGACGGAAGATGTAATGAAAGCAGGCGCAAAGGGAGTAACATATGGCAGAAACATATTTGAGCACAAAAATCCAGGCAAGATTACCCATGCCTTAGCTGGCATAATATTTAGAAAAGAAACTGCAAAGGAAGCTGCAAAACATCTTGACGAAAAGTAGAGAGTTGATAATTTCCCCAAAGGTTTCAAGGGGACAGCTAGGCAAATTTCTTGCTGAAATTGAAAAGGAGGGAATTAAAATTGTTAATGCAGATCCTCAAAGTCTCAGAGGGCTTAAAACTCGGCTATCAACTATACACTCTTCCCAGAGTTCAAACTATGTCATAGTAGCCAAGCCAACAAAATACAAAAACAAAAAGGTTGGTATGAGATTCAAGGTTCTCTCAAATAACGATATAGAAAATATACTAAAATTTTCAAAGATGGGTCTTGATTTTGTAATTGTAGATGTTACTGATTGGAAGATAATTCCTCTTGAAAACATCATTGCCAAATTGCACAAGCTTCACACCAAGATATTTGCAACAGCAAAAAATCACGAGGAAGTAAGAAAGATGTTTTCTATTTTAGAGATAGGTGTAGATGGAGTAATATTTTCAACAGATTCTATTAACGAGGTAAGGGAAGTACTAGTCTATCTTGGAACAAAGAGTTTTGATCTAAAATCTGCCAAAATACTTGAAATAAAAGAAGTTGGAAACGGTGAAAGAGTTTGTGTAGATACTGCATCTATGCTTGGGCGTGGTGAAGGAATGTTAATTGGTAGCAAGTCAAACTTTTTGTTTCTAGTTCACAACGAATCTGTCGGTTCATCATTTACATCACCAAGACCCTTTAGAGTAAATGCAGGTGCAGTCCATTGTTATACACTTTCACCAGATGGAACTACGAAATATTTGTCAGAGCTTGAAACTGGTTCTGAGGTGTTGGTCTTGGATTCACATGGAAAAGCAAGGAGGGCAACAGTTGGTCGCTCTAAAATTGAAAACAGACCAATGCTTATGATTAAAGCTCAGATTGGCGATGAAATTGGTGGAATTATTGCCCAGAATGCAGAGACAATTAGATTTGTTAAACCAAATGGGCATTTGGTTTCTGTAACACATCTCAAAAAAGGAGACATGGTTCTAGCCTATGCCAAACAGGCTACTGGCAGGCACTTTGGCATGGAAGTAGACGATGAGTATATTGTAGAAAAATAATACAGAAAAAGAAAAAAGAGTTATTTTATTTTCTTTTTTAATTTATTTAGCTGAGCCATTTCTCCTCGCAAGTGACTTTTGAGAAGTTGTTCGTGCTGACGCTTGTGTCTCCAGTATATATTCATTAGTCCCTGTCTTGATCTTGCTTGTTTGATAGCTCTAGTATATGTTCTGTGGCTAGCCTCGACAGCTCTGAAATAAGACTTGCTATTTGATGAAACCATCAATTTTGAATTCAAAACTTAGTAGATAACCTTTACGAATTCATTCATAAGGTATCTAGTGGTATTGAATTTTTCCAATACGGGACAAGCTGCATCTTTCGTAGAGCAGGAGGTTCAGCTGTTCGTTTTTTTGCTATCTTTACATATTTTTCAGATTTGTCAACCCCAATGTATTTTCGCTTAAGAAATCTGGCAATCTTTGTGGTTTGACCACTTCCAACGAATGGATCTAGTACTAGATCTCCAACATTACTATAAAGCTGGATTAATCTATATGGAATTTCTTCTGGAAATGCGGCTGGATGAAACTTTCTATAACTTGGAGGCATGGGAGCAATATGCCATACAGAATTAGCAATTTCTTTTTTCATGATATCGCCAATTACAAGCCTGCTTTTTTTGTCCTTAACGTTATGAAATGGCGGTTTTCGTAAAATGATAATTTGCTCATGCATCATATTTGGATAGTAATATGTTGGGTACGGATGCTGTACAGTAACCCTAAATCTTTTTTTCCCCCCTGTCACCTTGTTCCAAATTATTTCTTCAAAAAATTTCCAACCAATACTGTTTTTTGTTAATTCTACAAGTAATAAGGCTGGTAATGGGAGCTTGTTTTTTTCCTCAATTATCTCATTTCCTATTACAATACAACAGAAACCACCAGGTTTCGTAACTTGGTACACTTGAGAAAATACTGTTTTCATTTCATCTAGCCAATTTTCAAGTGATGCTCCAACTGTGCCTCTATACCATTTTTCAGATGTCGTGTGTTCTTGGTAGTTAATCGCATTGTGATAAGGAGGTGATGTAACAGTGAGCATGACTTTGTTGTTGCCTATTTTAGAAAGATCTTTTGAATCAGCATTAATAATAGAATTTGGTTTCCACATGACAATCATAAATTAGTTCTCTATTTAATATTTGAACAAAGGCTTAATTTTACAACCTAATAACAAAAAGCATGACATACAAGACATGTGTTACATTAGCTGAATCCAACCCGTCAAAATTAAACTCACTTTTAAAAACTACTCTTAAAAGATCGGATTATGTGGAGATTAGGTTTGATTTTATGAAACCAAACAAAGTTCCAATAGCATTGAATTTAGTAAAAAAATATCTCAGTAGATGTATTTGTACTCTGCGACCAAGATCAGAAGGAGGCAAATTTTCCGGTAGTGAGAAAAACAGGATTTCTATTCTCAAGCTAATTGCAGAATATAACCCACATTTGTTAGATATTGAATATAATACAATCAAACAAAACAATGACCTTTACAAATATCTGAAAAATACAAAAACAAATTTATTAATATCATGGCATGATTTTTCAAAAACACCCAACGCTAGTTTTTTAAAAACAATGGCAAAAAAGATGACGCAATTTTCAAAAAATATCAAGATTGTAACTACTGCAAATTCTATAAAAGATACATTGAACGTGCTGGCTCTTTACAAATCCCAGAAAAACACTAACCTCATTGCCTTTGCCATGGGAGATTATGGTCGCATGTCAAGAATTCTCTGTACTCAGCTAGGAAGCCCTTACACATATGTTTCTCTAGGTAAACCAATCGCACCAGGCCAATTTAGCTTAAATGAAATTAAATCAATGTTCAAGTCGAGAAAATAACAATGACTAAAACTTATGCGGTTATAGGTGACCCAATAGATCATTCCCTTTCACCAGCTATTCATAACGCAGCCTTTGGATTTTTAGGACTTGACTGTACCTATATTGCATACAGAATTCCAAAAGGAGAATTAGCGCAAGGTATTGAAGCCTTAAAAAAAATTCAGATTGCTGGGTTTAATGTAACCATACCTCACAAAATTGAGATGATGAAGCTTCTCAACGAAGCAGATGAAAATTGTAAAACAATAGGTGCAACAAACACCGTTGTCAATGAGAATGGCGTTCTTAAAGGATATAACACAGACATGGATGGTTTTTTAGATCCCATAAAAAAACGAAATATTGAATGTAAAGATTGCAACGTCTTACTTGTTGGTGCAGGCGGAGCAGCAAGAGCTATTGTAGTTGGATTTTCCAAAATGAAAGTTCACAAAATCACTATTGCAAATAGAACCAAACAAAAAGCTGATGAGTTGATCAAATTTGCAAACAAGCTTGGATTAGAATCAGACTATACAGATTTAGATAATGCAGGAAATATTGTAGGCAAATACAAGTTTGTTGTAAATGCGACATCAGTTGGTCTAAAAGGAAGCGCTTCTCCTATTTCAACAAGGGCAATAACAAAGGATTCCATAGTTTATGATATAGTATACATGCCAGTAGAAACTGAATTAATTGAACAGTCAAAAAAACAAGGTGCGACTATCATATATGGATGGGAAATGCTTCTTGGTCAAGCAATGCGTTCTTTTGAGATTTGGACCAAGCGACCAGCACCATATGAAGCAATGAAGCTGACATTGCTTGGGAGATTTTAAAATGTCAGCAACAAAAGTAATCATGCACGGTGCAGTTTCTATTGTAAACGCAATAGCTACTGGCAAAGGTGCTACACTTGGAATTTCACTTAATGTAGAAGCAAATATTCATGCCACGCCAGGAACTGGAATTTTTTTTGAAAATAAGGAATCGAGCCTAAGTTCACGTCTTATAAAAGCAGTAATAGAAAAAGCAGTGCCAAAAACTGATCTTGAAAAAAACAAGATTACAGTACTAGTCAAATCAGAAATTCCTTCCGGCTATGGATTGAAGAGCTCAAGTGCCATTTCGTCTGTTGTTTCTCTGGCTTGTGCAAAGATATTCAAACCAAAGATAACAGATTTGGAAGTTCTCAAGTATGGGGTCGAGGCATCAATTCAAACCAAAGTAAGCATTACAGGGGCATTTGATGATGCCTGTGCTTGTTATTTTGGTGGATTTGTTGTTACAGACAACACTAATCTAAGAATTGTAAAATCAGAAAAAGCCCCAGAAGATCTTGTAGCTATCATATTCATTCCAAGATCACGAAGACGCGGTGATGTAAAAAGGCTGAAAATTCTTGACGGAGTATTCTCTCAGGCATGGACGCTT
>VBPW01000055.1 GCA_005877305.1 Nitrososphaerota archaeon
ATATTTCAACTATATCCTTCTCATATCCGCCATTAAGATGATTGATAACTGCTAATAGAGATATTTCACCTAAGTCCGTAGGTTCTTCTTTTCTATTTAGTTCCAATTGTGTAGTCGCCCATCTCAAGCTTTGTTTAAATTCCGAAGTAAAGTCGAATTTATCTTCTTTTAGGGAAAGAATCTGCTTGGATACTGCGAGATTTAAAATAGTAGAGTCATGCATGACAACCCTAGTATGAAGGTCATATATAAACTAAATAGATTTATAGTTCCCATCTCAGAAAGTGCATGATATTGTGCCATACAATCGCATCAACGGCTATTAATTCTCCCTTAGCATCCAGTGGATATGCGCTAGTTGCACCTTCAAACCATAACTCTTGCATATGTTGTTTCATAGCTACCGGAGTAGAACCTGAATGCCTATTTACCCATCTTACTATAAGATAGGTAGAGACAAACCAGCCTATAATGGCAATGAGATAAAGAAGAACTCTCATCAATCCCATGGCCTTGGCTCTTGTGATAATGCCCATATTATGAAAAGTCCAGTCATAGCAAAAGCTAATGTTTTCAATATTTCTATATCCCAAGTAAACATGGTTTCACCTAAAGATTTTTAAATCGTATTTCTCTAAAAGGATGTCATATATGATTAGATTAATTAAAGCTGCAATGAATATACAAAATCCTGCAAGGAATCCTGCATGAGCCAATGTTGGACCAAATTTTGCTGTGTCGTAAACAAGGTCTTTTGCTAAAGAAACTACTAATGAACCTTTAGAAAGAAACATTAGTGCCATTCCTAAGAATAAGGCTATTAGAAGCCTTGTTAGAGTTTTCATGCTACAACTATAACCTCTCTTTTTTCAGTAAATAAATCCTTATGATATTGGTCTAATAGCTCGGCTAAGTCTCCAAGAGGCCATTCATCTCCAACAGTCTTGAGGAGATAAATGCAACGAAGGCAATTAAGGTAGTTTTCTATTTTTTTATGCTGCATTAATTAGACCCTATACCTTCTATGTTTACCTATTTAGGTCTTTAGTTATAGATGGATTTATATTACTAAAGAGAAGTTTCCGTCTAATGAAGAAGATTAGAAGCCCCGGTATTTGTCCTGCTATAATGCTAGACCAAAGATAAAAGATACCTAAATTAGAAGTCAGTAAATAGGTTAAAGGTATTGAAACTAAATTACCTATTGTACCTGCCATGTAATATTGCCCTAATTGAGTCAGAAGAGGTTTATTGGTCATTTAAATTTCTCCCTTAGCTCCTTTAAAGTAGCATCCTCTGCCCATTCTATTCCTTTTAGGCAACTCTTCTTGTAACATTTCTGTCCCATTCCATAGCCCTTTCCAGTAACCTTCAGAAAGGCTTGTTCCTTTCCATTACAGAATTGACACATTCCATTATCCATTATTTAAAACTCTCCCACAGAACAAAGGCTATAAAGGATATAATAAAGGCAGATACACCTACGAGATTAGTCGGAATCCAAACATAATAGGATAAGGGTGCTGTTTGAGAGGGGGCAGTTACAGGGTCAAGAACTGAAGCTATTACATAACCCCAAGTCAGCAATCCCCAAATCCATATGCTTTTAAGAAGGCTAACGATTAGTCTTCGAATTTTGAGAGTCATTTGGCTAATTTCTCTAGAAGACCTATAAGAAAAGATGTTGAGGATATACCGAACATAGCAACAGACATTATTACTAAAGTTAAGAAAAGAGCCATTAGAAGTCTAGACCCTTCTATTATAGTCATTATGCTTCTATAGCTTCTTCTTTTCGTCTAATAGTGCTACATTTTGGACAAAAGAATGCCTTAGAAAATGGATTCATAGGAGTTCCATCTTGCGGGCATTTGTAGACTTTGGCATCTACTTTGACTTCAATTATAACTTTCTTATCTTCGCTCCAAGTCTTCCCTAGTCTTTCCATATGAATATTGCCCTCATGGGACTTAGGTAAAATACAAAACTCTATCAATTTAGAGCTAGGTGTTAATTGAGTTTCCAATTGTTTTCCACAAACTTTAGCATGGAGTCCTCTTTGATAGTGCCCTCTTTGATGATGTCGGCTTTTTACGTACATTGTTCTATTCTTGCTCATTTTAATTTCAACTGTTCGATACCTTCCCAATTAAAAACATGGTCAGATGTAATCATTGATTTACAGGTCGGACAATACCCATATTGTTTTGGATTTTCACTCATTGATAAGGACTCTCTTTAGGTTCAACATCTGGAGCTACATTAGTTATGGTATAAAATACTCCTAGTAGGTCATTTAATATGGTTAATTCCTCCTTATCGAAGACACCTCTATAGGAAACAACATAATCTGCCGTTGTTCCCAGTAAACCGCCTATTAGAGAAATGACAGGAACTTTAGTATTAAATTTCTTAGTGAAGTTATGAATCTCTTCACTTATTTCTAGAGCCTTCTTTGAAAGGTCTTCACGAGTTACTTTAGTTTTAATTAGATTTGGTTTAGACATATCTTATCTCTTGTTTGTTTACCTATTTAAGTCTTCTTATATGAATGGATTTATAGAGATTCAATAGTTCTGGAATATACATCCCAGTCTACATCCAATTTTGTAGCTATTTCTTTTTCAATCTTTGTTGCAAATTGATGTTCTTTTCTATAGGGTGCTCGGGGGTCATTTCCCGGTTCTGCCCTCTTATTATGAAGTCCCTTGGCTCTTTCTTCTTCAAACTTCTTATCGAAGGCTATAACTTGTTTATCTGTTATACCTCGTTCTGCACAAAGTCGATATTCGACCAACTCGTGAACTTGAACTAGGTAAACATATCTAGGGTCTTTCATCTTGCTAACCCTAATCTTAACTCCATGTCTAGACGGAATCCAATCTCCAACCGTTTCATACCGTTGTTCAGAATGAGGAATATGAGTAAGAACATAATCTGTAGTTTCTTTAAACTTATAAGAAGCCCATTTAGACATAAGCGATTCTTAGATTTACTACTATTTAAACTGACTGTCCAGATATATGGGTCTGTTGAAGTTCGTTACCCACCATCCATGATAAAGTTGTTCATCATGTCTGAAATATGCCCATGCAATCAGACAGATACAATGTTCCAATGCTTCGTCAAAATTCATTCTTCTTTCGCCTTAATCTTCTTCTTGCTCAGAAATATGGACAAGTTTAGACTTCCAACCTATCTTTCCTAAGAGCAAAAGAATTCCAAAGGTAATGTAGATTCCAATAGCAAAGGGAAGTGTAAGCCACCAAAAAACAAAGTTCGGAATTGAAATTTTAGTATAATAGGCATTAAAATCCCATAAGGCAAATCCTAGCCAGATAAAGCCTAAAAGCTGTGTTTTTTTAGACACTTATTATTTCTCTTCTCCAAGCCTTCCAACTTGCCCAACTCTTTCGAGCAAAAAGTGGAATTTCTCCATTATGTTTAATAACCCACTCAATCAAGAATCTTCGGGTCTTTGGGTCAGATGGATAGCCCGACCCAATATCTCCTAAATTCCAATTAAGGTTTTGAATTTGTCTATCTCTCTGGACTTTGGCAATAATTGAGGCTGCCGAAACTACGGGATAGTTTACATCGGCTTTGTGAGCAGACCTTATAAGAGGAGAGGGAATTATATGACTTCGAACTACTTTTGAGAATCTCCGAGTATTTACATCGGGGCAATCAAGAATTACAGTTTCTTTTGACATGGGAAATCGTGTAACTAAATTAGCCATCATTTTGGCTTCTAAATAATTGAGATTAAAAAATCCTCCAACGTGTAAATCTATTACTTGAGGGTCAGCACTAATAGTTTGATATTTAAAATCGGTTATTATACGCACATAAAGGTCTTCTCGCATCTTAGGGGTTAATTGTTTGGAATCTTTCACACCCATTCGTTTTAATTTTCTTATTTCTTGTGGAGTTGCTTGAACAGCCGCAACTACAAGATTTCCAATAATAGCGCCACGACCGGCTTCATCTATTCCAATCATATTATCACTAGCATAACGGCGCATCGTTAATATTATTAAGAGTTAGCATCAGAACAGCAATTTCCCAATTCATACTGATGTTTCCCTTCGCGGTTTCTGCAATAAATCCCATTTTACATTGTCCATTTGTAATGGTTTTTGTAATTATTATAGAGCCATTCCAATCAACTTCAGTCCACATAATAACACCAGACCAATGCATCGGGCCATAACGCTTTACTGTTATTTCAGACTTAGAAGAAGTATTATTAATGAAATTATAGGCAGCAATAGAAGCAAAAATACCTCCAACAACAATTGCAATTATTAATATGGCAAGACCTTTATCTTCTGGAGTCCAAGCAATTGTAGTCATTAAGATACCAAAACTCTCACATCTATGCCAATCAATTTAAATATCTATCGTATAATCACAGTTGAAAGGACATTGGTAATAATAAAAACTACCATGATAGCCATGTTTTAGAGGGTCATATTGCCATCTATGATGAGGACAGAAAAACCAACCATTATAACTACCATTTAATCTTACAAATAGGCGTATAAAGAAAGAAGGAGTCATTTAATCTACATATGCCCCATTGGATTTATCATCTTATTGAACCAACGTCTTTCAGCATCCCACATAGGCCCCTTGCAGGGATATACGTCTGCTATTTGGTCACAGAAAACACAGGCAAAACCAGCAGGATTAGGGCGAGCAAAATCGTGCAGGCCATTAGGAGAATCTTTACATTCTTCTTCAACATGACGATGAGTTTCATTAAAGTCGCAGCGTTTTGGAGTCATATTCTTTAGACCTTTGGTGAATATTGATTTATAAGATTGTGTCGTCTAGTAGGGCGCATTTCAACTAAGTCTTGTGCAATCCATACTGGATTAGTAGCATCGAAGGTATAGAGGTCGTACTTAATAATTCTTGGCATTTATTTACCCGTATAGCAGCCCACAGGGAGATAATATGAAGTTTGGGGTCTTACCCAATCTGCTCCTACACGCATAGGGAAATTCGCCCCTATTGAATACAAGCTACAAGCAACAATAGTATGATAGATTTGTCCCTTAAAGGAAATTGTAAGATTATAAAACATCAATTGACCTGTAGAGCCAGCAGCAAATCCCCCTATCTCGCCTGCTCCACTATAGGAAGTAGTAGTTATTACTTTTCCATTCTCTATATGGAAATCAACATAATAGAATAGTCCAACTAATCCTCCTGCCACGACTGAGATAATAAGAATACTAACTATAACTTCGTATTTCATGGTTTATCGCTCTCGGGAAGTAAAAGTTTAAACCCTGCTTCCTCAAGTTCTCTAATAGCCAACTTGATATTCTTTGGTTGAACACCAAACTGATAGGAGAACTCTTCTAAATTAACCTCTTCTCCTTGCTTATACTTTAGCTTCAGGGCATCCTTTACTTTCACCATAAATGCGGCTTTGTTGTTTGCCGTAATTACTTGACTCATATCTATACCCTGTATGTTTACCTATTTAAACCTTCAGTTATAGATGCAATTATATCTTTAGATATACCAGAATAATCAGAATTCTCAATAGCCGAATTACCATCCATTGTATCTAAAGCAAAGCTCGCCTCTATAGATTCAACATCACCTATAACGTAGTGTAAACTTTCATGTCCAAGAAGTTTAATAAGATTAGCTTCATTAAGTTCTCTTGCTCCATAAAAGGACATTACTCGGTCTTCTCCCAGTTTAAGATAGATTATTTTATCATTATCTCCTTTGTAGGCTACTTGATTAGAGGCCGAGGCCCAAGTCGTAGCCGACATTCTATTTCGGCGTTTAAAGGCTATTTCTGTTACCATTATTCGCATCACAGACAAACACTTTTCTGGTTTCCTGTGACTCAGAAACAGCTATAATCATAATATTGTGTTTTAAACACTTAAAGTGTAAGAGATTATTAACAAAAGTTGTCTCATAATCAGAATCCTCGTGTTTGGAGTCCTTATCTAAACAGGCTTTCTTTCTCTCTTCAAAGGTCATTTTCTGCTTCTCTTTCGTCTTCCATTATCCTTACGAGAGGCTTCAAAACCAATATTTTTACCATAATACAAACTTTGTAATTCAACTAAGGTTTCAAGTCTTTGTCTATAAAGTTCTGCAATGGACTCAACAGGAGCTAAAATTATTGCTGCATCCAACGATTTTAGTTGAAGTTCAAGATATGTAATTCTTTCAAAAGGAGAAGAATCTTGTCTCTTTGAGGTCATACGTTCTCTTTCAGAAATGGCTTGACTCATATTCTCATTATCTCTTACAATAGGAGCGTGTCATAGGATTTGGTGTAGAATTAGTTATCCTACCCGACTTATGTTTTCCATGATTCATCCTATGTCGAGTCTGATGCCATGCACACCATGCTCTATCGCTATTATGCCTAGCCATTTATATACCCTCTCTTACCCAAACTGGCATACAACCCTTATGAAAGTAGAAACAGGTTTTTCCAAAGGTATTAAACTGACGTAATTCATAAGAACCAATCTCTTCAGCAATTCCCTCACCGCAACGATAACATGACTTCATATCTATTTCGCCTTATTTTCCACTATAGATAACATTACTTTAATGGCTAGACTAAAGCCTAAAAGGAAAGCTCCTCCGAATGTCATTGTGACTATGAGCGCCATTGGATATCCAAAAATATGATAGATTATACCTCCAAAACTAAACATACCTATTACACCTAAGTAAACTGTTATTAGAACCCAGATTGAAGTTTTCATATCTATGCCACCACATTAAAGTCGGTTGGAAAGACATGGTATTTTTTCTTTTTCCAATATCTTATTAAGTCACTTACCATTAGGAAATAGCCCAAAATAGAAATTATTACCATAGAAGCAAGTG
>VBPW01000056.1 GCA_005877305.1 Nitrososphaerota archaeon
TTGCGCTTCTTGCACATGAAATTCTCGGTCATCCCTCGGAGGCAGATAGGGTATTAGGAAAGGAAATGGCTTGGGCCGGTGGTGCATGGTGGGCAGGAAAATTAGGAAAAAAAGTTGGTTCTCAAGAACTAAACGTAATAGATGATCCTATGCTATCAAGTCTTGGATGTTACAAGTATGATGATGAAGGAGTCATTGCAAATCCAAAAACATTGATTGAAAACGGTGTTTTAATAAACCACATGCAGAGTAGAGAGACTGCAACAATTTTCAATACAGAACCAAATTCTGGAATGCGGGCTACAGGATATGGGTTTATGCCATTAATCAGAATGGCATGCACGTGCATAAAACAAGGAGATTGGGATTCTCAAGAAATGATTAAGGAAGTAAAAAACGGTTACCTTATTTCTAACATGAAAGTTCCCTCCATTGACATGATGAGATACAACTGGAGCATCTCGTGCCAGTTTGCACAGAAGATAGAAAACGGTGAACCAAAAGAATTACTCCGAGATGTAATCGTTATGGGAATCGCACCTGATTTTTTCAATTCAATTGATGCGTGTGGAAAGGATTTCACAATAAGGCCAATTACTAATTGTGGTAAAGGTGATCCTATGCAAATTATGAGAATGGGAAATGGTGGTCCTCATATACGCGGGACTGCTACAGTAAAAAGTGTGGGAGTGTAAAATGCAGGTATGATGGATGCATTAAGATTACAAGTAATTTCTTGTACCAAATGCAATCTTTCAAAATCAAGAACTAATGCAGTTCCTGGCAAGGGTAATCACAGCGCAGAAATAATGTTCATCGGAGAAGCGCCAGGCAGAAATGAAGATTTGCAAGGCGAACCATTTGTGGGTTATGCTGGAAAAATTCTATCAGATGCATTAGAATATGCTGGTCTATCAAGAGATGATGTTTTTATCACAAATGTTGTAAAATGCAGACCTCCAAATAATAGAGTTCCGCTTGAAGAAGAAAAAAATTCTTGCCTGCCGTACCTAACAAGAGAGCTTGACATAATCAAGCCCAAAATTATATGTATACTGGGTAATACTGCCTACGGTTCTATTCTTGGCGGTAATTCAATTACAAAGGATAGAGGCAAAATAATTAAAAAAAACGATCAATTGTATTTTCTTACAATCCATCCTGCTGCAGCAATATATACCCCAGATCTCAAACAAGTCTTAAAAGATGACATGAAAACACTAGTAGAAACACTAGAGAAAGTAAAAAAAGGAAATCAAGTCCAAAGTTTGTCATGAGAATACTTCCACGTTCTTTTTATGGAAGGGATACAGTTGATGTTGCCCAAGACTTGTTAGGTAAAGTACTTGTGAGAAGAATTGGTAAAAAAATAATTTCTGGGATGATAATTGAAACAGAAGCATATAGGTACAAAGATGATGAGGCAAGTCATTCTTTTGGAGGGATGACAGAAAGAAACAAGGCCATGTTTGGGCAAGTAGGAATAGCATACATCTATTTCACTTATGGTATGCATTACTGTATGAATGTCGTAGCAAAAAATAATGATTTTGAAGCAGGAGCAATTCTTTTTAGAGCACTTGAACCAAGGGAGGGAATTGATTTTATGATAAAACAAAGAAAAACTAAATTAATCTCAAACCTTACCGATGGGCCAGCAAAACTTACCCAAGCACTACAGATAACAAAGAAACAATACGGCAAGGATTTGACAAAACCTTCAAGCCTATTTGTTATTGAAGGAAAGGAAATAAAAAAATCTGAAATTAAGGCAATATCAAGAATCGGAATTAAAAAAGCCACTGATAAGCTTTGGAATTTTAGTTTGATAAATTAATAATTTTAGAAAAATCAATCTAAGAAGTTGATGAGGCTGGTCTTGCCTGAAGAAGTACTGTCAAATCCATAGTTTTGCCCATTCTATTTATCGTTAAAACTACTTTATCGCCAACAGATTTGTGTTCATCCATGTATGAAATGATGTCATAGATTGTTTTAATTGGATGTCCATCCACCGCTGTGATGATGTCACCTCCATGAGGAATGTTGTTTTCAGCCAAAGTGGCTTGAGTTATTCCAGCTTTATCAGCAGGTCCATCTTTTACTATTTTATCAATTATTACTCCTTTGTAGTTTCTTGGTAAACCATTTGCCAACGCAACATCAGGATTCATACTCGTTCCAGCAATTCCAAGCCAAGGATGACTATATTTTCCGTCTTTGATTAATTCCGGAATTATCCGGAGAATCGAATTAGACGGGATAGCAAATCCAATTCCAGAAAAGTCACCTGTATTTGTTTTAATTGCAGTATTCATTCCAATTACTTCTCCTTGCATGTTTAACAAGGGTCCTCCAGAATTACCAGGGTTGATGGGCGCGTCAACTTGGATCACATCTGGAATAGAAAATCCTACATTTTCATTTGGAAGTAGGCGACCAGTCTGGCTTACTATTCCATGCGTCATAGTATCACTTAGACCAAAGGGATTGCCTATTGCAATTACTTGCTGACCTACTTCAAGTTGTGACGAATCTCCAAATGTCAGTGGAATAAGATTTTCATCAGAAAAATTATCGATTATTTGTATTACTGCTATATCATTGTCAGGATCGGTCCCTACTACTTTAGCTGTGTAGGTATTTCCATCAACAAAGGTAACATTAACCGTTTTTGAACCTTCTACTACATGGTTATTTGTAATGATACGACCATCCTTATCATACACAAACCCAGAACCAAGTCTAGTAGATTGACTTTGAAGTGGTTGCCCATTTATGATGACACTATTATCGACAGATGATACTTTGCTTGTTATCTGGACAACAGAATTTTCTACTTTTTTAAATATTGATGTAAAACTTGAATCTCCAGTTGCTGTTTCGACTGCAGTACCAGGTGGACCTGCTGGACCTTGTGGACCTGGTATTCCTTGTGGACCTGCTGGACCTTGTAGTCCCTGCGTGATAGCAAGAGTAGAGTCATGCGCAACAATGTTACTATTCGTGGTTTGAATTGTAACCAAGGCTGCAAGAACAATAACTGCAGCTATAAGAACCATCTCAGTCTTTTTCATTTCTTACCGCTAACCGAAATACTTTGGAAGCAATAGATAACTTTTACGAACCTTTTGTTCATCATTACCTAAATATACGCAGTATTTCAGTTATTCAATAGTGCGAAAAAAACAAAAAAACAATAATAAAAATAAATTCTTTACCAAAGGTACAATTATTGGTATTGCTGTTATTGCAGCAGCAGCATCGGTTGGTGGATATTTTGCCTTAGGATCTATGGTTCCAGTTAATGGAACAGCTCCAGTTCTTGCGACTCCTACCAATCTTTACATCTTAGCCACCCATACTACTCAAGATGGTTATATTTTTCAAGAACAATCAACTAGGCAGGGCAAAAAATCACTGTCAACTGGGGCTGTAGATGTTTCAATCCATGTAATAAAAGGGGAATTAGTAGCTATACATGTAATCAACGAAGATAAAGAAACTCAATCACAACAAGACCTAAACATAGATGAATTCAATGTACATACAAAAAAATTGAATTATTTCCAAGCTCAGACAATCAATTTTATTGCAGATAAAACTGGCACATTCAAGTATTATTCTACGATCCATCCTGAAATGAAAGGTACTATTGTTGTTGAGGAAAGATAGCTAATTAATAACCGCGAGCAAAAATTACATTTTCTTTACTAGGCTTTTTACACAAGATACAAGGTTCACTTGATTTCTTGTTGTTAAAAGGGATTACTCGTATGTCTGCTCCTGTGATCTCTTTTATTTTTTCTTCACATTTTTGATCACCACACCACGGCGAATTCAAAAACAAACCATTCTCTAGCTCTGATTTGAATTTCTCAAAATCTGATACAACCTTTGTTTTTTCAACTAAGAAACTCTTTGCTCTTTCAAAGAGACTTTGTTGTATCTCATTTAACATTGAATCTATGCCATTTTCGACATTTTCAAAAGAAAGATCTGTCTTTTTTTGATTATCTCGTCTCACTAATACTATCTTGCCTTTTGCCAAGTCCTTTGGACCTATCTCTATTCGTAAAGGAACACCTTTCATCTCCCAATCATGGAATTTGTATCCTGGGGTAAATTCATCTCTTGTGTCTATGTGAACTCGGATTTTCTTTTTTGATAGAATTTGTTCTATCTCTTTTGATTTTTTAATAATATGCTCTTTATCAGATTCAGAATAATAAATCGGAACAATTACTATTTGAATTGGTGAAACTTGCGGGGGTAACACTAAACCCTTGTCATCTCCGTGGACCATTATCAGTGCGCCAATCAATCGCCAAGAAACACCCCAAGAAGTCTGCCAAGCAAAATTTTCTATGTTTTCTTTATCTAAGAATTTGACCTCAAATGGTTTTGAAAAATTCTGCCCTAGAAAATGCGATGTTCCCATTTGTAGGGCCTTACCATCCGGCATTATTGCTTCCATTGTTGTAGTGTAAACTGCTCCTACGAATTTTTCCTTGTCTGTTTTTTTACCAGTAATTACGGGAATAGCAAGCTCTTCTTCAACAGTTTTTTTGTATAT
>VBPW01000057.1 GCA_005877305.1 Nitrososphaerota archaeon
TGTTCCCAAAACGATTGAAGCAACCAAGATAATTATTGTAGTAAGTACGGCACTGATTGCTCTTCTATTGTTTGTACTTTCTGACATCACGCTCATAGTATAATGTTCTTAATAGGCTTATTTATTATGTTTTCCCAATTTACTCATCAGCAGTGGCAATAATTCTATATGCAGTAATGAACTTGCTCACTAGCGTTCTCAAGTTAGCAGCCTTTATAACATTTCTAAAAGTACCGGTGGCTTTTTTTGACACTCCTATTGCAATTAATGATGTGTCTGACATCTCTGATTTTTTTACTATTTTGGCAAGTATTTGATGAATTTGTTCGTATCCTGAAGGATGGCCGTCTGTAATAATAAAAAGATATTTTTTCTCTCGTGGATCCTCGTTTAATATTTTGTTTGCCAATTCTATAGCATCAGGAAGCAGTGATAACCCCCCGCCGTTCATATCTCCAATTCTTGCCTTGACCTCTTGGTTATATCTTTCTTTAAAGTCCTTTAGAATTTGAAAATTATTATCAAAACTGTATAATGCCCATGCATCAGGTTTGCCAGTGAGATCATTTGCACATTCTGCCATACATACAGTAAATTCTTTTACCCAATCAAATCGTAAACCCATACTTGCGCTTTTGTCCACTAGAATCACCCACGCTTCCTCACCTCTTCGGCGTTCATCACGTTCAAAAATATCAGTGGATTGACCCTCAGATGCAATTGCTTGAATAGCCATTTGCAAGTCCACATATCCAATTTCATCTAGTTTTGGGCTATCAGTGAGATTTGTTACCGTTCTTATTTGTTGACGAATTGTTCTAAGCAATGGAGCTGTTTTCAGTTTTAATGAAGCGTATGAATGCAAGTTTCCAGTAGGGATAACTATTGCATCAAAATTAAGGTTCTTTAGATATTTTTTAAATCTTCTTACTAGTTTAGCTTTGGCGTGCTCATTTATTTGCCATAGCTCATCTAACTTTGCAATTTTTTCCTCAAAAATGTCATGCGGTTCAAACTCTGGACAATTTATTTCAAATTTTAATTTTTGTTCATATTCATGATGTTCACAGTAGGGCAAAATTGTTTTAGGTAATAATTCTCTATTTTTGTATAGATAATCAGCTATTGATAAAATATTTTCTTTGTGCCCGTCACCTCCACTTTTCTTTATGATTTCTTTTTTGATATTTTCAATTTTTGCCTCAACATCATCTAAAGGATATGACTTTGGTTTATTTTTAAGATCTTTTTTACGTGTTTCAATTTGAATCTTTTGCAAGTGCAAAAGTTTAGAGTTGATATTCTCAATATTTTTCCAAACTTCTGGATCTGCAGATAAGATATATTTTTCTCCTATTGTATCCTCAATAAAATCTATTATGCGCCAACAAAAATCATCAGTTCTGTTTTGTCGCCATTGATTGTAGATAGAATAAACAGATTTGCCCGCATGTGCAGCCAGATGATAAAGTGTTGCCAAGAAAAGGCACCAAAGGTTTTTTCTTCCATTTTCTGAATTTTCAAAAACCATGCCCTCAAAAATATACTTTTCACCTTGCCTTCTTGGTAAAGGAATTGTCATCTCAGGTTCGGGAATGAATTTTATGATAGGATATTGTGTTTTTCTAGATAATATAAGACCAATATCTTCTGGTTTGGTTTGTGAAAACTTGTAGAATAGATCATATACATACTCGAAAAAATTCTGCTCTTTTTCGATCATTTGATATCAAGGAATTTTTGAATTATCTTTTTTACTATTTGCTGAACTTCCAATTCATCACTAGTAAGAGTTATTATGGTTTCCTCAGCAGCAGTCATTATTGTTGTGCCGTCAGCGACAACTTTTGCCCAGTTAATTAAATCCCCAACTGATGGTCCATATGAAAGCTCTCCTGTTTTGTATTGTTTTCTTAACTCAGCACCAGCTTTAATTATTATTTCAGCACTCTTATGATCAATCCCAGTTAATCTTACAACAAGTTCTATTTCTTTTTCATCAATTTTTTGACCTACACTCATATAATCAAAGTTTAGCCAAACACTCATTCTTCGTCTCAGTGCAGCGTTTATTGGTTTGGTTCCAGCAAATTCGGATGATACGGGGTTCATACTGATTATAAGAAACGCATCTTTGTGGCGTTGAATTATTTCGTTATCTTTTTCCGTTAGAACCATGTGGCCTCTTTGATCCAAAAGAGGGTTAAGCCTTGTTGCAATATCTTGTTTCATCATGTTTGCTTCGTCCAGATATAATATTCCGCCATGTCTACACCATGACGTGATCAAACCATCTATCCAATTTTCTTTTCCAAGACCTACATATCTGCCAAAAAGATCAAAGACAGATGTTTGTAATCCGCAATTTATTTCCCACATTGGCAAGCCTGCAAGTTCACAAACAAGATATACAATGTGAGTCTTTCCTGTGCCGCTTGGACCAATAAGTGAGCATTGTTTGAAAAATGCTAGTGCTCGTGCTATCCTTTCAACATATTTCTCTCCATTATCAAGGTAGGGAGGAGTATCTTTAGGAATAAGTTCTTGATATTGTTCAGAAAAAGAAAATTTGGTTGAATCAAGATATTTTTTAATATCATAATTCTTGGAAAGTATGTGTGTATTTCGTTTTAGTTTGGATATCTTAAGGTTAAGGGAAAATTTATCGCTATTTATCCTAGAAGAACTTGTTTCTTTGAGTTTTTTTTCTAATCCGCTTTCTATAGTCACGATTTATGATATCTTAGTTATACTTAATCATGTTATATGTATTATAAAACTACATACAGGTTGTTAAGTCTCAATATTTTTTTTATTATATTGTGAATCCCAAAGTTGAAATAAATTCCCTATTGTTTAGTAAGCTAAAAAATGAACAAAATTCTTTTACAAAATATGACATTGAAGCTGCCCTTGATGAGCTTGAAAACACTGAAAAGGAAGTCAAATTAAAGTTTAAATTTGCTCTTCTTTCCAACCCTACAAATACAAAGCTAATGGTGGAGGGATTGGCAACAGTCAATGGAAATCAATCAGAGACATCAAAACTTCTTAGCCCAGATGAAAAAAACATTCCTCTTGTTGTAAATATGATATATCAGGAAATTTTCCCTCTTTTCTATATAATTTCAAAAAGTATGCAAATACCATGCCCTGCATATCAACTTAGCAAGATTTCGCAGTCACAGCAAATAGAGTCGGAGGCCATATCACCTGCAACTGAAGATAAGGTTGCCCAACCTCCAACTAGTCCAAGCACAGATGAGCCAACCAAAATTGCTGAAGTTCAACCAAATGAACAAATTGAGGCAGAGCCATCGCCAATCGAAGAGCCTATCGCACAAGAGCCAAGTGTTAGTTCAATTTAGTTACATACGTTACCATAATACCCAATTTATCTATGGAATTTTAATATGAAGCGCCTGATACAAACCCAGCGGGGACTAAGCACTGTAGTTGCCACAGCGCTTATGCTTAGTGCTGTTGCTGTTTTAGGAACTACTCTAGTTTTATGGTCAAATAGCAATCTTAATAGATATGAAACATCGCTTGCTACTACCTCTTCAACTAATACAAATAGAATTAATGAATTTCTAGTAATAGAAAATGTCTGGTTTTGTAAAACATCTTGTCATAATCAGGGTATTAATAAGCCTGGCATAAACATCACCTTAGTAAATTATGGCAACATTGGTCTTAATGTTACACAAATAAAGCTTAATGGTTCAAAATATGTGTATACGTATACAAATGTAGCAATATTACCAAGTCAAGAGTATTTTTTTACTAATAAGACAAACTATCCTTGGCATAGTGGTTCAGCACAAAACATTACGGTAACAACTGGGCGTGGATCTATCTTTACAGCGCAGATGACAGCAAACAGGACAGCACAATGAAGTCAAGAAAAGGACTCAGTACTGTTGTAGGAATGGTCTTTGCGTTAATTGCGCTTGCAACAAGTATAGGTTATATAACATATAGTATGAACATTTTAGATCAATATGATCAGACTGTAATTGCCAAAAATCAACAAACCATTGATAATGGAAGAGAGAATTTTCAATTATACACTACCACCATTAAAAATAACAAGTTCAACGTTACTGTTATCAATACAGGAAGTCTTCCAATAAATATAACAAAAATGTGGGTACAAAATTATTCTGTTACTGATTCGATAAATTATTACTCCATTAATAAATTAGTTTCACCAGGAGGTATCTTGATTAATATTGGTCAAAACCTTAGTCCCAACCTTAATGTAAATCCGGCTAGTAATGGGTATTATAATATAAAGCTTATAACAACACGCGGCAATTCATTGCAATTTAACATGGGTTCTCCAGGCGTAAAACCGCTTTACATGCAACTTACCATCACTCCACAAGAACTTACTACCACTCCAATAAATGTAACATTATCTTATCTAGTTACAAACAATTCTACCACTAATAATTTGTTAACAAA
>VBPW01000076.1 GCA_005877305.1 Nitrososphaerota archaeon
GAATTAAACTAATAGAAAGAAATTTTACAATTTGTGTAAAATTATTCTCATAACAAGTGATCGTTAAGAATTTCTTTTGTGGTAATTTCAACTGATTCAGCACTAGAAAGTTTTGGAAGCCAACCCAATCCTTTCAATTTGGAGATATCTAAATGTGCAGTTTTGATGTCCCCTATCCAACCCCGTCCACCATTTATCCCTCCCGTTGTAACTATCTGTGTATTATTCAGACTCATGTTTTTACATACTGTGTGTGCTATTGAAAGTACTTTGATGCTATCCTCGCTGCCTAGATTGAAAACATCTACTTTATTTTTAGATTTTAGGCATTGAAAAAAACCATTTACTCCATCACTTATGTGTATGTAAGATTTTGTTTGTTTACCATCACCCAATACTTCTAATTTCTTACTATTTTTTTTCAACTTGTTGATAAAATCCCAAATTACACCGTGCCTACTTCGCGCGCCAATAACATTTGCAGGTCTTATGATGTATCCATCTATTCCATAATTGTTGCAGTAAGATGAAACATATCCCTCACAGGCAAGTTTTGAAGCACCATAGGCAGAGATTGGTAACAGAGGCCCATAATCTTCTGGAGTTGGCAATGTTTTGACATCTCCATATACAGCTGAGGATGAAGCAAAGACAATTTTTTCTACATTAGATTTTCGAATTTCTTGGAGAAGATAAAAGGTGTTTCTAAGATTTTCATTGTATGATGATTCTGGATTATCAAATCCTGTCCTTACTTCGGGGTCAGCAGCCATATGAAAAACAACTTTTATGTCTTTAAGAGATTCTCTAATACCATCATGATTATTCAAATCCTTTTTGATAAAATGAAATAATTTGTTACCGTTACACGCTGCCAAGTTTGAAATTTTCCCTGTTGAAAGATTATCTAAGGCTGTAACTTCTATTCCTTCCTGAATTAATTTATCAGTAATATGACTGCCAATGAATCCAGCTCCTCCAGTCACAAGAGTTGGTCCATATGGATAGGAAAACATGTAATCAAACCATTTAATGATACATAAAAATCACACGTTAGCAATATTGGTAACTAGGTGAAATTTCCTATTACAGATGTACACAATTGAGACCTAATTTTTTACAATGTATTTCACAATTATTTTTTAATTTGTAAAACTTGATCATAAACACTGGATATTTGTTTGCATATGTTTAACCAATCATGTTTCTCAGCGTACTTCAATGCTTCTGTACTGAAAATATTCTTATTTTCATACACCTCGTCAATCTTTTTGTGTATGTCAGAACTATTGGTAAAAGAAAAGCTCATTCCTGCATTTGAAGCACTTAGAATCTCTTTATGTGACTCTAGTTCTGATAACACCAATGGTTTTCCACATGCCATGGCTTCAAAGGCTGGTACGGGACAATGCTCATTTGTGCTAGCTGATACGTACAAATCACAAGATGAATAACGTAACCTCAACTCTTCATCTGAAATTTTCCCTGTCATCTCAATATTTTCTTCTAAATTTAATTTCTTTATCTTTTCCTTTAATCTCTGAAAATCTTCTCCTGTACCTACAATTTGAAGATGTGCCTTGGGATATTTTTTCAATAATTGGGGCATCGCATCTATCAATACACCTGTATTCTTGTATCTGCGTAAGACACTAACAAAAAGTAATTGAGGTTCACCTTTTTTATATGGCCTCGGTAGATTGGGATTGTAAAAACTTGTGTTCACTCCGTTGTAAATAACAACCGCATCACATTGTCCAGCTAATCCCTGCAAATGGTTTAATGCTTTTTGAGAGACACAAATAATTTTTGAGATTCTTTTCTTATACAACATCATCATCAGTTTTAAATTAATTTCCTGGATCCTATTTGACGCGGCATGATAATGAAAAATAACTGGCTTTGTTGGTTTAACCGAAAGCAGAAAGTAATTCACTTGAGTTTGATGTGGATGAATAATATCAAAATCCAAATTTTTGACTCCGGAAGTGAGCAAATCAAATTTGCTTAATAGAACCTTCTCAACACCATTGGGAGGTTCACTATCAAATGAAAATGCCCCAATGGCTGTTCGGTAACCTAGATTCTTGAGACCAATACAGAGATTGTTAACTACGGTGGTATGACCATAGGTAGTAGGATACCTAGCAACAACCATGAGAACTGATTTATGCATAATCTTAATTCTAGGAAGATTGTATCCTTATATTTATTGATTGAAAAATTCCTCTTCATTTCATTTGACACTGTCAAAAATGATCCCTGTGAAATCTTTGGTAGAAAATCAACAATAAAAGCAACTTACTTTTTACGAATCATATGAAAATTTTGATCACAGGAGGAATAGGATTTGTGGGAAGTCATCTGTCTGATGAACTTATCAAGGATGATCATGATATCATTTTGCTTACAAGAAATGATAGAAAAAAGGAAAATGTTAGTCAGATTTTAAGCAAGGTAAAATTGGAATACATAGATGTTACTAATTTTTCAAAGTTGGAGAATAGCATAAAGAAGAATAAACCTGATGTCATTTTTCATTTGGCAGGAGAAACATCTCATAAACAATCTTTTGAAAACCCATTGTATGATGTTGATGTGAATGCAAAGTCTACACTGTGTATACTTGAAACAATTAGAAACAATCTTCCCAAATGTAGGTTCATTCTGGGCAGCACTTTCATTGTTGTAGGTAGATCACAAAAACTTCCAATTAACGAAGAAACTCCTACTAATCCTACCACAATTTATGGTGCAAACAGATTAGCCAGTGAGAATTTTTGCAAAATCTATAACAATTTATACAATTTGGATACTGTAGTATTTAGAATCACAAATTCATTTGGTCCACGAGAACAATATGCAACACCATCGAAAAATGCCATAAATTTTTTAATCTATAAGGCGTTCCGAGGCGAAGAAGTAACTATTTACAAAAATGGAAAATTTTTCCGAGATCTTATTTACATTTCTGACGTAGTCTCTGCCCTTAAAACTATCATGCTAAAAGGAAAGAGCGGTGAGTTATATTGGATTTCATCAGGAACTCAAACTTGGTTTTTTGAATTGGCTGATTGGTTAAAGGAGCTCACTAACGCACAAATCAAATATATCGATCCTCCAAATTACACAGAAAAAGTTGACGTAGGCAATTTTTTGGTTGATAATTCAAAACTCAAATCGTTGGGTTGGAAACCAAGAATATCTGTAAAAGAAGGGATAATTCAAACATTAGATTATTTCAAGTCTAGATTTGGCGATGAATAAAAACTAGATAACCATACGTGCCATTTTACTCAATGTTCTTAATAGTTTGTTAAATAACTCGTTGTTAATATTATCGGAAACTTCTTTGGGAGCAAATATCTTATCTTGAAAGTTTCCAATAACTTCCTTATCTGGAATCTTTCTTTTTCTCTGTAACTCGGTATATCTTCTTTTGATTTGTTTGCGATTTTTTATTATATCTATATAGCTCATGATCTTTGGTTTTAACATGCCTTTTGCCAAGTAGAAAAAAATGATTGCTATCTCGACCAATATGAGAGATGGTAAAAGTTTGTAGATAGTACTTTTTGAATAATGCGTTAATAGACAATAATGCCTATTTCGTTCTAGAAGAAAAAACTTGTAAGGACTCCACTTGAAACTAAAACTTTCAGCGTGGTAAACTATCGATTTGGGAATGTAATATGATTTGATTCCAAGCATTGCGGCTCTCCATCCTAAATCCAAGTCATCATGATAGGCAAATAAAAAAGAGTCAAAAAATCCTAAATCCTTAAACACTTTAAAAGATGAAAATAAGCAGGCACCTGAGGCATAGCTAACAATCTCGTTCTTTTCATATTGGCCATTGTCAGTATTTCCTTTCCCTCTAGAGTAACCAAATCCGAAGAGTTGAATCATGTTTCCTGCGCTGTTTATCTTTTTGTGGTCAGAATCGGCAATCAGCTTTGGTTGGTATAAACCAATACCATAGGTAGTATATGCATCCATCAAATGTGATATCCATTCTGGATCAACAATGGTATCAGGATTCAAAATTATTATGAAATTGCCTTTTGCCTGGCGAAGACCGACATTATTTCCTTCACAATATCCTAAATTTGCTGTATTCTCAATTAAACGGATCTTTTCAAATTTTTGTTTACACTTCTTATGACTATTATCCTTTGAAGCATTGTCGACCACAATTACTTCATAGTTATCATATTTTGTTCTAAAAACAGATTCAACACAGCTTAGCAATAAATCTCCAGCATTGTAGTTGAGAATAATAATGCTGACCAACTGGTTTGTTACTTCAGATGACATTCTTATGATCTAGCCTTGTCAAAGCTTATTTAACATTCTTGGATAATGTTTGCGATGTTTCTCAGCATCAAAGAGATATTTTAGTCCCTTCACCCAACAAAAACAACTTGGACTCTGAATCACTCTTTTTACTGTTTATTTGAGAATTAAAAGATATGATGCTATCTCGAATATTGAGATGACAATCTATAACACAGTTAGACATGATTATGGAATTGGCTACATTGCATTTAGATAACTTGGAATTCTCACCTATGCTGGTGTTAGGTCCAACATATGTTTCTGAGTCAATCAAACAATTGTCTCCTATAATTACAGGTCCTTCAATTTTAGAGCCTGTTTTAATTA
>VBPW01000077.1 GCA_005877305.1 Nitrososphaerota archaeon
TGCAAACCTGAATATTGTTTTCTTACCTGTTTTCTTTTTGGATATTACAGGCATGTTAGAAATTGCAGTTAAATTATTATCAACAATAAGGGAGACATCAAAGGTTGCCTTTGCTTCTGGTTCATCCCAGCATGGAAAAGCTCGTCTTGCATCTGCGGCTTCAAATTGTGTGGTGGCAAGAAGTTTTTCTTTACCCCTGTATTCGTATTTGCTTCTGTAAAAGCAAACTAGTTTGTCATTTAAGGTACCTATAAAATCGATCAAAAGCATGGCCTTTCCTGAGATCTTTTCAGGTAAAGAAAGAATCAGCTTCTCATTTTTAACATCAAGTCTTACTTTGGGTCTGATGGTCTTTTCATTTATAATAATCTGGCAGTCTTTGATTCCCAATTCTGCAGAGTTTAGAACTATCTGCCTTGTGGGTTTTGTTTGTATGAGAACCTTCTCTTTTCCTCTGAACTTGAATTTATCAAAATCTGGTTCAAATTGCAGATCATAGTTAATTGGGAAAACTGGTTTCACGACATTCTGGTTCTAAAAAACAAGTAATATACCTTTGATCTAATGTAGAATGTTAACTAGCCAATTTGAGAAATGGAAGCTAAGAAATACTATTGCAGCTGCTTTTACCGTCTTGCCAGTTGTCATCGCAATTGTATATTTTACAATATCGTATCTTTTGGTCCCAGCTACAATAGATACAACATCTCCAAGTATGGGAATCCAAGGAGAAAAGAAAACTATTGTAGCCCAACCATACTTGGTCATGATGCTCATGCTTTTTTGTTCATATTTTTGAGGAGGTTTTCGAAGTTTTCTTAGCAACCTTCCATTATAACCTATATAGTATGCAATATAGCCGCCAATTATAGAACCAATGGTTAGCACCAAAAAGACATGCCATGAGTTTACTCCACCCAAAAGTAAAGCAGAGACAGTTACCTCAGTTGGAATTGGAACAAAACTTGAAAACATTCCGTTAAAAAAAAGTCCTATAAGGCCATATTTTACGAATAAAGTATCATGTAATATGGGATTGATGAAATCGCTTAGCATTGTCTGACTTTCTTTCTAGCTTATTTTAAATGAACTGCCATGTTTCTCATCATAATCATAAATTGCAATGGCAATCTGCGATAACAATTTCATTTTTGATTTTTGTGCTTTGGGATTGTTGCTGTAATCTTTTTGTTCTACAAGAACTTGGAGACGTTCTAACTGCACTCGCGTAAGGCCCTTGACACCTCTTTGTGATACAATATCCAAAAGTTGTAGTCGTTCAAGATCGTCATTAGAGTTGGACAATATGATAGATAGAAAACAAGTTGTTTAATATTTATCTTATATCTAGATTAATTATGATTTACAAAGTCTATGTCACATTTCATAAGGATTTCATTGAAGTTAACAATGATGAGATATCTGTAGGAATAAAGTCCAAACCACAAAAAGGAGAAGCTAATCGAGAATTGATTCAGAAAATTTCAAAACCCTAAAAAGTGGTGCATTGTTTGAATAATATCAATTGAAAATTAAAACAATTTTGACAGCCATTTCTTTGCTTGTAATTCTTCTATTGCCAATAACACACGGTGCTTTTGCTCTTCAAGGAGAAAAATATTCTGCCACTCTCAAAAATGGAGTATGGGACACCAAAGTAAACAAACAAGTTCAGATAACATCTGACATAACAAACAATCAGGATAGATCTCAACCTTTTGCGTACCTAGTACAAATTCAGAGTCAAGATGGGGTGGTAGTATCTTTATCGTGGCTCACGGGTTCGTTAGATCCTGGTCAGTCTTTGAATCCTTCCCAATCATGGATACCTACCTTACCAGGAAATTATAATGCTCAAATCTTTGTATGGGCTGGTATCAATAATCCGGATGCATTATCTGTACCATTGACCATGAAAATTACTGTAACCTAAACTTATACCATTTTCAAAAATTGTAGAAATTTGTAATTATTGAAGAGACTATTTTTGTGATTCTGCAAGAAAAGTACTCATGTTTTTGTGTACTAGGGGAATAACTTTTTTTGTTATGATTTCGTGGAAGTTTGGTGTATCTGCGTCAAAGGATAGTAATAAAACATAAGAAAGTCTACTGCTTTCATCTGCAATTGGAATGGTAGCACGAGTTATTTTGGAATAGTGAGAGCTTGCATACAAAATTCTCCCTAGCAGATATTCCCATCTTAGTCTGGTATATTGACGTGTTGCTGCAGTGATTGCATATTGAGCCCTTTCTTCTGAGGTAAGCAACGCATTCAGGCCTTTTCGTTCTGCAGTTGCCTCTAACTTTCCATCTTCATCTGCTATTCCTGCAAAGCGAATCGACGGATCTAGTGCTACTACCTTATCGCAAAATTCCTGAAAGAACTTTTTCATCAATTAGGGTATTTTGTGCAGGTATATTTATCATTACAAATCCTAAGACCTGTTCCTGAATTTTAGATAACATAAATTAAGAAAATAATTAAAAATCATGTTATTTATCCTGAGTTACTTGTTTTAGTCTAAAGGCTTGAAATAGAAAGTTACAAAATAACATAAGTGAAATCCATATGGCTAACATCAGAAGTGGTGTCCAGTGACCTATACAATCATGACAAAGAAATCTGTTCACCAAAAAAACCACTAGTCCACCCACAAAAACCCCTACTGCATAATCTAAAAACCTCCACCAAAAATACTTCATCGGCTTTGTATAATATGACCAAAATATAAAATTGTGACAATTACCCTTATCAGATATCAATTGAACAAAACTACTGAACATTCGATTCATTGTGAGCATCGTATCCGCAATGGATATCGTCATGATCTATGTTCGTGTTGGTGCCACAAAGAAGAAAAGCAAAAGAATCAAAAATAAAGTTCCGCTTATTAAGGAGAACTGGATAGAAAATGGCTCTGAAACCAAAAAGCCCAAACGAATCGAAAGCTGAGATGACAGTCCGAATGTTTCCAACAGACGCAAATCCCAACGGTAACGTCTTTGGAGGCGAGATTTTAAAGCAAATTGATCTTATTGCAGGTTTGGTGGCACAAAGACATGCAAGAATGAATACAGTGACAGCCAGTATAGACAGAGTTAATTTCCACAAGCCTGTTTTTGTAGGAAATGCTATCATACTTAATGCAAGGATAAACTACGTTCACAGATCATCTATGGAAATTGAAATCAAAGTTGAAGCCGAAGATTTGATGAATGGAAATATAACACTTACAAATACCGCCTTTGTTACTGCAGTAGCGCTTGGCACAGATGGTAACACAAGAGAAGTGCCTCCACTCCTTTTAGAAACTCAGGAAGACAAGAGAAGATTTGCAGAAGGGGAGACAAGAATGATTCAAAGACTCAAGGAACGAAATAAAAAATAAAATCAGGATTATATTAATTCAACTCAAAACCATATTTAATGGAGCGTAGATAATACAACATGTCCAAGATCAAAACTGTTGCAAAGACAATCGTGATGATAATTAGCGGTGTTGCAATAGTTGTGATTGGGGGATTTATGATGGGTGCTATTGCAAGACTATGGGCAGGTAAAGAACCAAAAAACCACAAGGATTCTAAAACCAAAGAAAAATGATTTTAGAAAAATAAATATAAAACAGGAATCTAAATTTTGAGAAATAATGTCCCAATCAGACAAACAATGCCTATATCAGCGGTCTAAATCATCCAGAGAACTTAAGTATTTGATCTTTTTAATGGATTTCATGTGTGAAATGATTGATGAAATAGAAATTGAACATCTAAGAATGGCACTTGCACGCACAAGAAAAGAAGCAAATCCTCAACCAAAAGAGGAAAAACCACTCACCGTTGTAGCGCAGTAGAAACCACCAGAACAATCTAATGATTTGTGGAAGAAAACATTATGAAAGATTATGATTTTGAAGGGAAAATAGTCCTAATTACGGGAGGAACTGGTGCGTTAGGTAGAGAAGTCAGCTTGGCATTTCTTAAATCAAATGCTGTTGCTGCAATGACCTATGTTGTCGATAAAGAACTTCCACAACTAGAATCAAAGATTGGAGATCTAATTAAGAAAGTGATGCTAATCAAAGCAGACATTGTTGACGAACAACAAATAAAAAAAACTGTATCTGATGTTGTCAAAAAATATGGCCATATCGATGTCTTGGTTAACCTAGTAGGTGGATATCTTGGTGGAAAAAAAGTAACAGAGATGACTGAAAAGGAATGGGACTTGATGATGAATCTTAATTTGAAAACCGCCTTTTTGGTTAGTAAATATGTAGTAGAGCAAATGGTAAAACAAGGCTCTGGCAAAGTTATTCATGTTGCAGCTAGATTGGGACTTAAAGGAATTAGTGGCAACTCTGCATATAGTGCATCCAAGTCTGGTCTCATCAGGCTTGTTGAATCACTCTCAGATGAAGTAAAAGGAAACAACATTAATGTAAATTGTATAATGCCAAGTATCATAGATACTGATGCAAACAGAAAAGACATGCCGGATGCAGATTTTTCCAAGTGGGTCAAACCATCAGAAATTGCTAGAGTTGTACTTTTTCTTGCATCCGAAGATTCAAGACTTATCCACGGGGCATCTATACCAGTTTATGGCCTGATCTGAATTTTGCAAATGTGATTGTTGCAATTATAGAAA
>VBPW01000078.1 GCA_005877305.1 Nitrososphaerota archaeon
TATTGATTATTGTGTTGATATTCTTCTTGCTGATGCTTCTTTCAAGAGCTCTTCTATTGGCATGTTTTGACATTTTTACCAGCCGTTTCTCTTTGCGGGTTGACAATTTCAATTATTGATTTGTTTTAGACATTCATTAAACTTCTTAATCTTTACACTTTCAATCTTTGTGAACTATGCTTTTATTTGATTAAATAGTATTTTAGAGTGCAAACCCTCAGTCCTAACTAATCTCAGTCCTAACTAATCTGTCCTAACTAATCTCACCCCAAACAATGGGATCGATTCAATTTGAACTGTTTATTTTACATAACATATGTTGACCAAAGGAATTAAACTGATCCAAAACCATTGAAAATTTAGTAAGAATGAAACTGTAGGCATGTTACGTGTGTAGTAAATGACTTAACGATTTGGTCTGGTAGCGCCTACAGTTTCTGTTTTAAAGTACTAAATTAAATAAATAAGAATTTGGAAGTAATTTTTTGATACACTGTATCAATTAATTTAAGTTTGACTTCGTGGAACAAATCACGCCTAGATTTTAAGATTAGTTAAGAATCACTCTTCTTTGAAATTCAGAAGACAGTATTATTGAACTGATTGCACACATTTTCGTATTTTTGCTGCCAAGTTTTCTAAATCCTCCTCATTTGAAATCATTCTTTTTGTCCAACCTGGACCAGTATTAGAATAGCGGGGTATGATATGAACGTGAACGTGAGGGATTATCTGGTTTGCAGCTTTTCCGTTATTTTGCCCGATGTTAAAGCCATCCGCCTTGGTAACTTTTAATATTGCCCGTGCAATAACAGGAACTTTTGAAAACAATGTAGAAACGTTTTCTGTATTCATGTCAGTAATTTTTTCATGATGATCTCGTGGCATAACAAGCGTATGACCCAACTGGATAGGATATCTGTCCAATATGGCTACATGAGATTTATCCTCATAAACAAAATGCGCCTTTACTTTTCCCTCAAGAATGACACAGAACAGACAATTCATACAGTATTGCGTTCTAGTATTTTATTTAAATTAATGCAAAAAAAATGAAGGATTGTATAAGGTTTTGAGGGTTTTGAAACTAGTTCACCTATAAGGTTTTCCTTATCATGGGAGGTATTCATGTTACATTTGATTTTTTAAAAAAGTTACGTCGAGTTTAATTAGGGATAAGTTCGTGATTGGTTTAACACGATCCGATTGACAAACCCAGAAATAAGCCTTATTTTGTATATGTAACAGAAAAATACATACTTGAACTAATGATGTGAAAAACGCAACAGGATTTAGAGAAAAATGGAGCAAAGTTACAACAAAATAAATCTAGGACGACTGGCAGGACTCGTGATTTTTGTATTGATTTTTAGCCTTGCGAGTAATTCACTAACAAATTTTGCTTTTGCAAAGGGAAATACGTCTCACGAGAAACCCAACATCGCAGGTGTAGAACATTATAAAACCAATCTTAAACTACCAAAGGACAAGTCAATAGATGCCAAGGTGAAGGAAGCCAAAGAGAAACTACAGACAGCAATAAATCAGCTTAAAGAAAAAGCAAAAAGTAAACACAAAGGGTATTCAGAAAAAAGCACCGATGTGACAAATACAGCTAAAACAAAAGTTGACATAAAAGCTGCTGAAGACACACACAAGACTAGCGTAAAAGCGCCAATAGATAAAACAGAGAAAGGATCACCTTAATTCTTTGTAGATTTTGGTTTTGTAATTAACGAGTCCGAGTCATTACTAGATACTGTTATTTAGGGTGAAAATTTGACTTTTATCAACCCATGGGCAAAAAATATCGAGAAGAGCGAGAAAAAGAACGAGAAAGTTACGTTGAAAAACATCAAAAACAAAAGGTGAAATACAAACTAATAGCTCTTGGCATTTTTGGTGGAATCATTGCAGTTCTTGCAATATCAAGTTATAATTTCTATGAACTATCAACTACCGTAACACCTAAAGGAGTGCCACCCGGAGCAGGCCCACTTGGCGGAGTCCACATTCATGCAGGGTTGTTAACTATGATTTACAACCAGATGTTTGATTATTCTTCTCCAGCTTATCAACTAAAGAGTCCATACATACACTTTGAGAAAGATAATGGTGAAACAGTCCATATGCATGCTGCAAATGTAACTTTGGGATTCCTCTTTGATTCTATTAAAATTGGACTTAATGACAAGTGCTTTATCTTCCCAGACAAAAGACAGTTTTGTAGCAATGACAAGTATACTCTAAAATTCTACATAAATCACCAACAAGTGCCAAGTATTCATAATTATGTGTTTAAGGCCAATGACAGAATCTTAATTTCATATGGTAATGAGAATGAAACTCAGATAAATGATCAGCTTGCTAGAGTTGATTCTTTTAACTTGATTAGCTAGGATTCTCTTAGAGCATCTTTTAGCCTGTTGTATTCTTCAATTGTTATTTCGCCCTTGGCAAGCCTATTTTTTAGGATCAAAAGGGAATAATCTTCTTCGACTGAAACATCATCTTGTTTTTCTGACTCCATTGAATCACTTGTAGAACGTATGTCCGCTGATTTGAAACTTGGATTAAACCAAAGTCCATTTTTCTTTACAATAATGACTGCTACAATAACACCAACTCCAGCTAGAACCATCAAAGGATACAAAAGATTGTTAAAAGTAAACGATTGTAGAATGTTCCCTAAATTTGGTATTTGTGACAAGAAAGATTTTCCACTTAAATCTGCTATGCCCATATTTTCATTTAATGAGATTTTGTTCGATTTTGTTTTTAACAGTTGTTGTAATCGCTTTGCATTTTCAATTCTTTGTTTGATTAGTTCATCAATTGATTGATTGTCACTAGTTGTTTGACTTGAGGCCCCAGCATTATTTTGGACTGGTGGAACATGAGAACCAGAGTTAGTCTGTGTTGGTGCTGACAGTGTAGTTGCAGAAATTGTATTAGATGGATTACTTGTACCAGCAGAGTTTATTGCTGATACCCTGTAGGAATATTGTTTACTTGGAGTTAGACCTGTGTCTTGATATGTTGTTGTTTGTGTGTTTTGAATTACGATAAATCCACTTCCATCATTTCGTTCAATTTTGTATCCGTTTATTGTCGAACCACCATTTAACAATGGAATAATCCAGCTAAGGTCGATTTCTGTTGAGGAGACAGGAGTTGCCTTGAGGTTTGTTGGCTGAGATGGCACTATTGGAGACCCATCAGGTGAAAAAATAAAATTTACTGTTTTTCCAGCAGTCTTATTGGCAATAAATGCTGTCGCGTTGTAAATTCCTTTTAGTGAGAATTTGTGTTGATTTTCTTGGCTACTAGTATCAACAATTATTTGAAATGTGTGATCACTACTATCGGAAATTCCAGATAATAAAAGTACAAATTCATTGTTGGGATTGTTGATTACCACGGTAACATAACGAGGATCAGTGCCAAGAGTTGTACCTGTAAAGTAGATTTTGCTTCCCCCTTTGTAAAATGGCGCATTGATTTTAAGCGAAGTGACTTCGGCATATGCAGGTAGAAAAATAGAACTCAGTAGGAGTACAGATAAGATGACAAATAACCTGTTCAGTTGAATTTCCATAGCCTATTTTTGTATTAGCCTAATTATTAAAAACGCGTATAATTGTGAAGAAGTGTTAATTAAATCAGTTTGTTTTGACTAGGATTTAGGCCTTTTTCATATTTTGAATAATCTTGTTTTATACACAATATCAAGGCTAACAAGTTATCGACAAAGAGTAAAAATAGAATCCCCCCTGTTTGTGCGTGGAAATCTGCTGTTGTCGTAAAGCTTTAGAACAATAGAAATTAAGATCACATAGTTGAAGTCATCTGAGATTCTTCAAATTAATGCAACGGTAATAGCTGGAGTTTTAATTCTGCTTACAATAACATACAGTGGTGGCTCTGCGTCAACACTAGGAAAAATTTTGTCCATATTGGCTTGGATTATCATTATACCATTTGCAACTTCATCTTTTTTAGTATTAAAAGTAGAACAAAAGAGACTCGAGGGTAATAAAATTAATGAAAATAACAACTCTGATCTGATTCCTAGCATAAAAATGATGACAGCTGGTTTTGCGTATTTGACAGTAATGATAGGCGGTTACGTAATTGCGTTATTTTTGTCAAAGTGACACTCAGAGGTAAGAAAAATCATTACAACGTTAAACTCCTTCGTGGCTACGGAGTATCAATAAATCTAAAAGACAACAAAGTTATTTTAAAAAACTGTCAAGACTATATCACAGGAAAATCAGAAAAAGAAAATTTACCTAACTTGTCTGAATATCTTGTATTTTTCTACTAAGGCGTTTCATGGCAACCAGGTACATATTGGCCTCTAATGGTTTAAAACTATCTGTT
>VBPW01000069.1 GCA_005877305.1 Nitrososphaerota archaeon
ACTAAAATGCATATAGGCTTTGATTAAATTTGAATTGAATCTAATTTCCAACAAATCATAACGTTAGTAATAATCTAGTTCTTGGCTAAAATTACGCAGAAGCGGGGGGGATTGCCTTTTTACCAAACATCATCAACCTCATCAAGCTCCTTGAATTCCATAGGTACTTCTCGTGTAAAGATTTTCAACCTGGATATATCTCTGTCAAAGAACAAATCTATGGTCCAATCAAGAAAAATCCTTACTCGTTTGTCAAGCTTTGGTATTTTAGAAAGATAAACCGTCCTCCAAATCCACCATGCGATATAACCATGCAAATGTAATCCAAAAATGGTGGCAATAGCTGATCTCTTTCCTATTATTGCCATTTGGCCTCTTGAAGAAAACTCAAACTTCTTTTTTTGTTTATTTTTTATCACAGCTTGTAAATTATACGCAACAGTTTTTGCTCCAGCTTCAGCACTTTGTGCGGTAGGAGGATATGGTTTACTGGTTTGTGGATTTACTAAATAACAACAATCTCCTAGGGCAAAAACTTCGGGAAAATCTGGGGTTTCTAAAAATTCATTTACAACAATTCCACCTCTGTTTGTCTTAAAGACAGATTTTTTTATTATATCAACCGGAGTTACACCAGCAGTCCAAATCAGAGTTCTTGTAAGTATTGATCCAATGACAGGTTGATTTGTTGAATTTTTATTTAATTCAGATACATCTTCAATTATCACTTCAGAACCAGAAAAGCTTGAAAGTTTCTTGTTGAGTTTAACTTCTATTCCATGCTGCATTAGTTTTTCTAGTGTAAAGCTAGCTAGCTTCTCATTAAAGCCTGGTAGGATAAAAGAAACTGCTTCTAAAACAATGACTCTAATGTCTTCTTTTTTTATATGTGGATAGTATTTTTTTGCATCTCGTACAAAGTCATTTAATTCACCAGCTGTTTCAATTCCAGCAAATCCAGCTCCAACTATTACAAAGGTAAGTAAACTTTTCTTAAGAATCGGATTGTTTTCATTCTCTGCTTGTTCTAACATATCTATTACTCTGTTTCGCAAAACTACTGCGTCGTTTAGAGTCTTCATTGAATATGCTCTTTCTTCCATCTTTTCAATTCCAAAAAAGTTTGTTTGACTTCCCAACGCAAGAACAAGAAAATCATAATGTATGGAAATTCCGCGTCGCTCATTAGTTCCAGTAAGAGTTACAACCTTTCCATAGGGATCAATGTTTTTGATTTGAGCTTCATAAAATTTTGTTTTCTTACACAGAGTCCTAATTGGTATTACAATATGCCTTGTCTCGATCATTCCAGATGCCACTTGGGGAAGCATTGGGGTAAATAGAAGAAAATTATCCTCGCTTACCAAAACTATCTCGATGTCATTATCATGCATAAAATATGACTCTAGGGTTCTCATACATCCAACTCCGGCAAACCCACCTCCCAGAATCAAAATTCTTTTCTTTTCTTCAACCATTTACAATTGAGCACAATTTGCCGGTTATATCCTATAGGTCTGATTATCAATAGCCTTCAAACATTAAAACAAAAATACTAAGGCGAACAGTAAAATATCATAAAATCTGGTAATACTATATGAAGAAAGAGTACATAGTAGTTCGTATTGACGCAGCACCTGATGGTGCTCCATATGTGGTAGTTTCTCTCTCAACTCCTAAGGATTTTAAAGAACAAAACCAGCCGATGTCTCCATTTGGCTCTAATGTCATGGGTTTTTCAAATATGGATGATATGGTAAAAGGACTAAACAAAATGATGTCTGGTGGGGGATTTGGACAAGCTGGGGGAATAACCTCAATGAAACTAGATATGCGTGAATACAAAGAACTCGGGCTTTCGGTAGGAGATAAGGTCTTTTTAGAAATTTCAAAACCAGAATCTCTTGGTGTTTAGAAAACCTTCATTATCTTTTCAATGTTTGAAATTTAGATAGATATAATCAAATTCTATCTTGAAATTTCAGAACGTAAAATTTCATAGGCTCTCGCAGCGTCTTTTTCCCGCAATACAATGACAATCTCATCTTGGCCAAAATAGGCATTTACAAGTTCTATTCCATTGTTATGAAGGATTTCAGACACGTATGAAACTATGTCGGAACCACCCTGAACTTCTGGAACACGTATGCTTATCTTTGCTAATCCTGTTTGAAATGTGTTTTTTTGAAGTGGCAATGATTCCAAAAGCTTCCTTACATCTAGTATATCTTCAGTTAAGACTCTAAACGAATCTGTAAATCTAAAGAACTCATAATCTGGATCTATCTGTGTAAATTTATCCATTAAGGTTGCAGTATCATTTATTCCAAATTCTTCCGTTGAAAATTTAATATCTATAACTCCATCTGTTAGTGAAAGTCTAGCATTTTTTAAAACTGCCTCTTGCTGAATCTCATCTTTTTTCTCAAATGAATCCGCATATCTTTTAATTGCAACAACAATGGTGTTCAAGTTTATGGGCCCGCCAACTTGGGTTTCTACATCATTTTGGATTTTTACGGCAAGTGCTGTGTAATTTATCAAGTCCATCTTTATACAATCATAAATTGAACGGTTTCTAGTGATAATATCGCGTACGGCATCTGGAACCGAAACAGTTGTAACCTTCATAGGTAAATAATATTATGTCATATATAATAGTCTTATGTAATAATGCTATATTCTATATCAAAAACTATATATAATGTAATACACATTACATATTATAAGTGATTATGACATGTTCCTAAACGACGAATTCGACAACATCTTCAGAAGAATGTCTAGGCCATTTATGGATATAGACTCTTTATTTGAAGAGTTCAAGGATTCAGACAACCTCCAGACCTATGGTCCATTCTACTATGGTTATACCATGACAGTTGGGTCAGATGGAAAACCAGTCATAAAAGAATATGGAAATGTAAAACCTGCACTTCTGCCTACAGCTGATGTCAGGGAACCTTTTGTTGACGTTCTAGTTGACGATAAAGAAAAGGTTCTGAAACTTGTAGCTGAAATGCCTGGCGTAGAAAAGAAAGACATCAAGATCATAGTAGAAGGACGCACAGTAAATCTTGATGCAGAACATGGTGATAAAAAATACCATGCCAAAGTACCAGTAAGGCAAAAGATAGACGAGGATTCTGTAAAAGCAACCTATGCTAACGGAATTCTTGAAGTAAGGTTCAAACTACAAGAAGACGAAAAACCAAAAGGAAAAACTGTGGAGGTTGATTAAACCCCCCATTTTTTATGGTGATTAATTTATGAGCGAAATAATTTTAAAAATAGCAGAAATTTCACAACGCCATGTAGGCAAAGGTATTGCCCTAGTAGATCCAAAAATAGTTGAGGATAACAACTGGGAAACCGGACAAATTTTGGAAATTATAGGTAATAGAAAAAGTCATGTAAAGTTATGGGCTGGTTCTGCAGAAGATTATGGTACTGGAATTATAAAGATTGATGGATTAACACGACACAACATTGGTGCTGGCATAAATGATAAAGTAACAATCAAAAAAGTAGATGCAAAGGAAGCAGAACAAATAGTTCTTTCTCCAATTGAAAAACTAAGCGAGGAAGGATTACAAGAGTACATGCAAACAAATTACGATGGTCATGTTTTAACAAATGGAGATACACTAATTGCAACAACACACCTTGGTGGAAAAACTCAATTAATTGTAACAAGTACTACTCCACCTTCAAAACCAGTCATAGTAACAGAGCGTACTAAATTCAAATTGGGAAGTATGACTAAAGCAATAGATCAATCTATTCCTAGAATTACTTATGATGATTTAGGAGGACTCAAAAAAGAAGTTCAAAAGATACGTGAAATGGTGGAGCTTCCGATGAGACATCCAGAATTATTCGAAAAATTAGGAGTTGAAGCTCCAAAAGGAGTATTATTGTATGGTCCTCCTGGTACCGGTAAAACACTTTTAGCAAAAGCAGTTGCCGGAGAAACAAACTCTCACTTCATTTCTCTTAGTGGACCTGAAATAATTGGAAAATACTATGGAGAAAGTGAAGAACGATTACGCGATATATTCAAACAAGCAGAAGAAAACGCTCCCAGTATAATATTCATTGATGAAATTGACTCAATAGCTCCCAAAAGAGAAGAGGTTACTGGCGAAGTAGAGAAAAGAGTAGTATCACAATTATTGACTTTAATGGATGGTATGAAATCCAGAGGAAAGGTTGTAGTAATTGCTGCGACAAACAGACCTGATTCACTTGATCCTGCTATTCGACGACCTGGAAGATTTGATCGTGAGATTGAAATTGGAATACCAGATGAAGGTGGCAGAAAAGAAATCTTAAACATTCATACACGTGGCATGCCTCTTAATGACAAAGTCAACTTGGATCAAATTGCAAAAGTAACACATGGATTTGTTGGTGCTGATTTAGAAATTCTTGCAAAAGAGGCAGCTATGAGGTCATTACGAAGAATCTTGCCAGAATTAGATCTAGAGGAAGAAAAAATTCCAACAAAAATTTTACAAAAAATTGTGATCACCGATGAGGATTTTAGAGATGCGTTAAAAGAAGTAAGACCATCTGCATTAAGAGAAGTATTGGTCCAAATTCCAAACGTAACATGGGATGATGTTGGAGGATTAGAAACACTTAAAGAAGAATTACTCGAATCTGTTGAATGGCCATTAAAACATAAAGAAGCATTTGAGCATACTGGAGTTACTCCTCCAAAAGGAATTTTATTACATGGTCCGCCAGGTACAGGAAAAACACTGATTGCAAAAGCTGTTGCACATACTACAGAGTCCAACTTTATCAGCATAAAAGGTCCAGAGCTTTTATCAAAGTGGGTAGGGGAATCCGAAAAAGGGGTACGTGAAGTTTTCAGAAAAGCAAGACAGGCAGCTCCATGCATTATATTCTTAGATGAAATAGATGCAATAGCTCCTGCCAGGAGTTCTGGAAGTTCAGATTCACATGTTACCGAAAGAGTGGTTTCACAAATTCTAACAGAAATCGATGGTCTTGAAGAACTTCATAATGTACTTGTAATTGGTGCAACTAACAGGGTAGATATCGTTGATACTGCTCTATTAAGACCAGGAAGATTTGATAGAATAATTGAAGTACCATTACCTGATTCCAAAGGACGTGAAAACATCTTCAAGATTCATACCAAGAAAAAACCTCTAGCAGAAGACGTGAACTTGACAAAACTTGTGGAAATGACAGAAGGATTTAGTGGAGCAGATATTGAGGGTGTCTGTAATAGAGCAGCAATGACTGCAATAAAACGATACGTAAACAATAATGAAAAATTAGTCAAATCCATCAAGATTACACAAGAAGACTTGATTAATGCAATCAAAAAGATAAGACCAGAAAAAACTTCGATGCACGCAGTAACGTCATAAGCTTATATGATAATTCAAGTAATAATTAATGACGACCAAAGAAGCCATCCTTTATGAAAAGTTACCAAACGATAAGGTTCGTTGTACAGCATGTGCTAGATATTGTGAAATTGGTAATGGGCAGATTGGTCTTTGTGGTATTAGAGGAAACAAAGGCGGAAAACTCGAGTTATTTGTTTATGGCAAAGTAATTACCGGCCATATAGATCCTATCGAAAAAAAACCAGTTACTCATTATAGACCTGGTACTAGTATCTATTCAATAGCTACTACTGGCTGTAATTGGTTGTGTAAATATTGCCAAAACTATGACATCAGTCAGCGAAGAAAGATAGAAGGCACCGAGATGACACCTGAAGAGGTAGTAGATCAAGCTATAAGATATGGTGCCGATGGAATTGCTTATACCTATAACCAACCGTCGATCTTCATCGAGTTTGCACGTGATTGTGGGGTTATTGCAAGAAAAAAAGGTCTTTTCAATATTTTTGTCTCAAACGGTTACGATACACCACAGACAGTAAAGATGATGGATGAATTTCTCGATTGTATCACTGTTGACTTTAAGGGGAACGCTGAACCTGATTTCACTAGAAAATACATCGGAGTTCCTGATCCAAAACCAATCTTCGATACTCTAAAAGAAATTAGAGATAAAACTAGGATTCATGTAGAAATAACTGATTTAATAATTCCAAAAGTTGGTAACAATTTAGAATATGCAAGCAAGCTTTGCAAGTTCATTTATGATGAATTTGGACCTGAAATGCCCATTCATTTCTTACGATTCCATCCAGATTACAAAATGATGGAGTTTGAATCAACACCAATCAGGACACTTGAGAAACATTATGAAATTGCTAAAAAAGAAGGACTCACATATGCATATCTTGGAAATGTCCCGGGTCATCCACTAGAACATACATACTGTTCACAATGTAACAATATAGTAGTCAAAAGATATGGTTTTGATATTCAAGGTTGGAATATGGACGAGAACAACAACTGCAAGTTTTGTGGAAACAAAATCCCTATAATTGGAAAATTAGCAGAAAATTATCAACGAAATAGATTCCAATTTGTTTTTTAAAGAGCAATTGCACGCACTGGCGATCCCGTAGCTCCTTTTAGCTTTAGAGGCAAAACAACTAGCTTAAAATGTACTCCTGAAATTTTTTCCAAATTACACAAATTTTCTAAAATTAAGATGCCATTGTCTAAAAGTTGATGATGTACTAAAAATCTTGAATCCAAACCCAAATCAATACTGGGTGAATCTATTCCAACTAAACTTATCTTCTTTTTTACTAAATATTTTGCTGCAAAAATTGATAATCCTGGATTTTTGGTAAAATAATACTTCTTTAATAAATTCTTGTGCCAACCAGTGGCAAATATCAGGGTTGAATTAGGCTGTAATTTACCATGTTTGTTCTCAAATTCAATAATATCTTGTTTGGTGATGGCCTTATCTGCTCCTTTTTTTATTCTACATAAAACTGCATCAGTAACAAGCCGTTTTAGTGGAATTTTATCAATTTTTAGACCATTTTCTATAAAATGAAATGGTGCATCAATATGGGTACCTGAATGTGAACTAAGAAAAATAAGTTCTAGATTGTAGCCGTCATCTTCATTTGTTGCCCATGAAATAAATCGAGGTTGTGGTGATCCGGGGAAGCTTGGAAGTTTTGTAGAAATTTCTAGTGTAAGATCCAACAGTGGCATTAAATTTGTTTTATCAGTGTATCTAATCAATTTTGATATCTCTAATCAAAGGTTAAATATTGTGCAACAAGAATTAACTTATGCCTACAACCTATATTTTACTAAATTCTGACTTGGGTTCTGACGTAGAAATCATTCAGAAAATTAAAGAAATACTGGATAAAGAGGGTAAAGCTGTTCACTATGAAGTCCAAGGAGTATATGGTGTGTATGACATAATTGTAAAAATTACCGCAGACAACATGGATCTTTTACGAAACATCATAACAAACAAAATTAGAAAAATCGATAAAGTATATTCCACCTTAACAATGATGGTTATAGAAGAACAAGAACAATAACTAACTTTTTTTAATTGCCTCTACAACCTTAAGGATTTGGGATTCTGTATTAAAAAAGTGCATTGAAGCCCTAATCACTTTTTGAGTAAAGATTTCCCGTACTGCAAGAATCATATTCTCTTTCTCAAGCCGTTCTACAACAATTTTTAGATCTTGGTTTAGAAGTGAGAAAGAGACTATGCTTGTTCTTTTCTCCTGTTCTTCAGGTCCATACAAAATAACCCCTGGAATTCTTGATAGCTCTTCACGCATCAGATTCGCAAGCTTGAGGTTCTTTTTTCTAATATTTTCAAGACCTAATCGTAAGAGATAGACAATAGATGCTTCAAGGCCAGCTATGCCAGCCCAATTACGAAACCCTGCTTGGAATTTAGCTGGCATTTCCTTGTAAGCAATTTTACCTTCATGAAAAATTGCTGACTCCCCACCTACTTGGAGCGGTTCTAGCATTTCATTTGATTCATTTTTACAAAAAAATATCCCAGTTCCCATTGGACCACAAAGCCACTTTGAACCATTAAAAGACATAAAATTGCATTTGATTTTATTCACATCAACATCTTCAAGACAACCCACTGTTTGTGCCGCATCTATAAAATAAGGAATGTTTTTTTCAGCTAGAATATTTCCGATCTCTTCCACAGGTAAAATTGCACCTGTATTAAAGAGAGCATGACTTAGTACAACAAGACCCGTGTTATTATCAACCATTTTTTTTAATTCTTCAAGATCAAAATAGCCAACATTGTTGACTTTCAAACTCCTTACTTCTAATTTTCCAGCCAGACGTACCCATGGATAATGATTTGCTGGGTGTTCATGATTTGAATCACGAATTATGATGTTTGATGTCTGTTTTAATTTTAGGCCACTAGCAACCATATTAACTCCATCCGTAGTGCTTTGAGTAAAGATTACTTCATCTGGCTTGCATTTTATTAAATATGAAATTGCCTTTCTTGCAAGAAAAAACTTTTCTCTGACGTAATTGTCTGCTTTTTTTGAATCAGGTCCCATTTCATTATAACTTACAAGGAAATCAGTCATTGCCTTTATGCTAGAAATAGGCATTAGTGAAGTTGATGCATTGTTAAGATAGATTGTATCTTTAAACGGAAAATCTTGAGAAACATCATAATCTAAATTCATTATTATATTACAACCTATCCTATGTATGGTGTTGTTTAAAAATCATGATAATAGTTCAAAGGCTGAAATTATTTTGAATTTACAAAACATACTTGCACAAAACAAAATTAATTCAGTTTTGTATTCAGATTCTTTCCTTAAGACTGGCTTCATTGCAAAACTTGTAGAGGATCTTAAAATGGATGTTTTGTATTTGGATCTTGATTTATTGTATAGTGGATATTTGGTATCTGGTATACTTAAAATTCCTCATAACCTTACCTTATTCCAACCTACCTCTGAATTATTAATTGAGATAATGACAAAAATTTTGGTAAATTTAAGCACTAAAAAATCTGTAGTAATTGTTGATTCCCTTAATGGACTTTTTAACATGTTAAACAAGAAACAGGAAATTGGCAAGATTGTCACCTCATATGTGATGTTGCTGGCAAGCATTGCACATAGTACTAATTCTTATGTTGTCATAGCTAGCATGGTTAGATTCAAAAAAGAAGAAGGCTGGATTCTCTCTCCTACCGGAAAACGTCTAATAGAAGCAAAAAATGGAGAAAAGATTCTACTTGAAAAAAATGATCAAGGGATAGTTTTGAATTTTTTAGGTAAGAATGAAAAATTTGTTATTCCGTCTGATTCAATTCCACTTTAATCCAATCTTTTTATGACATGATATCCAAATTGAGTTTTTACAATATCTGAAACTTGGCCCTTTTCTAAGGAAAATGCAGCTTTTTCAAATTCTGGTACCATCATACCCCTACTAAAATATCCTAGATCACCACCTCGTTTTTTTGAAACATCTATCGAATATTGTTTAGCGAGATTTGCAAAGCTCTCGCCTTTTACAATTCTTGTTTTTAGTTCTTGAGCAAGGCTTAGCTTTTCAACTAAAATATGTGCACAATGAACTTTGTTTGCCATGATTTTAAAATAAAATTAAATTATAAAAAAACGTCGATCAGCTATTAACAATAAACTTTTCTTATTCTAAATTTTTAGAATGAATTCATAATGTTAAATAAAATTTTAACACTGTTATAAAAATCCCAAACGCCGTTATAACTCCATTTTTTTGAGCAAGTTATATTAAGATCTATTAGGGAATTAATACTGAATATGCCAGTTGGAATAATACCCGATATAGGCGAACAAATGTGTATAGGTTGTGCACTCTGTGTAGAGATTTGTACATCACTAGGCCCAGACGTATTAAGAGTAAAACCAGTTGAGGGCTGGAAGAGAGGTAAAGCATTTGTCTTTTATCCAGAAAGATGCATCTCAGACGGTGCATGTATAGGAGTTTGCCCAACAAAAGCAATCTTTTGGATGAGACCAATGGACTTTACAGTAGGTCAACCAGTTCCATTATACAGGAACTCTGTATTCGTCAAAGGTTGGACTGAACTAGCAGAATAGGTAGTCCGACAATTAACTTCTTTTTCTACAAACTTTACTAGTAGAAACTATGTAACTTCGTTGTCTAAATATATGGAAAAATTCAACCATAACTGTTGAGCAAACCTGGTAACTTCTGGCGTCGTGTACACGGTAAGATAACAAAAAAACCAACCAACTTTAGCTGGTTAATTAACAATAAACTTGCAGGAAGTGGAATGCCAACATCTGTAACTGAACTTGAATGGGTCAGAAAACAAGGTGTGAAATCTATTATTACAATGACTGAAAATCCTCTTCCAGAGTCATGGGTCAAAAATGTCAAATATCTTCATGTACCTACAGAAGATTTTTCTGCACCAGACATGAATCAACTAGATCAGACTGTTGATTTTATTCAAGAACGGATCAAAAATGATGAGCCTATAATGGTTCATTGTGCAGCTGGAGTTGGCAGAACAGGAACTATACTAGCTTGTTATCTGATAAAATATCATAACTTGTCTGCAAAGGATGCAATTGAAAAAATACGGAAAGAAAGACCAGGTTCCATACAATCTGAATCGCAAGAAATAGCAATAGGTCTTTATCACAAATTTGTCCACAAATAACTATTCAGGTATTGAAGTAGTTACCATTTTTCCATTTTCAAGCTTGATAAACAGAAATCTGTTATCCTTGAAGATCAAAGTTATTTCATTATTCTTTTCTTCTACTTCAAGTAGTTCTTGTCCTCTAAGTCCATCAAATTTTACCATAGTCTATCTCTAATAATTCCATTTATATCCTATTTGGTAATCTCAATCTCTATTTCTTTAGAATGTGTTTTTCCGTCAAATGGATCAGTATAATCATGTTTAAGCCAAGAAACAAAAACCTCTGCACCAATCTTATGTTTTCCATTCCCAAGCTCAGATGCTTTGAATTCAATTTTTTCATTAAAATTAAGAAGCATCTCTTGTGCTTCTGCCTGATTTTTTGGAATAAATGGTTCAAAATTTTTTGCTATTTGGACCCAGATCTTTTTTTCTGCCATCTGAGTAAGTTTAGGGTTACGTGTCCAAAACAGCGCAGCCTTTCTGTAGGTATCTATTGGTTTTCCTATCTCACGTTTTCGTAGTCCGCCTGTATAGAGCCTGACTCCGTATTTTAGCTTAAAAGTATTATCATGTTTATTGTATGCTCTTTCCCAGTTTTTTTCATTAAAGGTTTGACGAAACGCACCCATGATAGCAAATTTTACATTTATTGTGACATTTTCTTCGGTTCTAAATTTATCATTTGATTTCTCTAATTCAACATCAGTGATGAAGGTCTTTTCAGTAGACAATTAATCGTAATGGTTTATATCCTCAATAAGTATTTTTTTTATTTACATGGATGCTAAGATAACAAAATCTTCTCCAAAGGAAGTTTCACTAGAGATAACAAAATCCGATATTAGTACATTGTACATAGTACAACACGAACTTCTCCAGGAATCTAGTATAGAATTTGCAGGTGTAATAATGAAGCACCCACTTACTAAAGAATATTGGATGCGTGTGAATACCTCAAAAGGAAATCCACTAAAAGAGATAGAAAAGGCAGCAAAAACTGCAATTGAATATACAAATGAATTAAAAAAAGCAGTACAATCAAAATTAAAAGGTGTTTAAATGAAATTTTGCCCAAAGTGTGAGGTGCGTTTAAAGCAAGATAGCTCCAACTCTTTTATTTGTCCCAAATGTAGTTACAGTGAAAAAGGTGGAAAAGACAGAAAGCAAGTAAAAGGAGAGAGCAGCTCTATCATTGATGTTTTAGATGAAAACGAAAAGACGGAAACATTACCTGTAATAAAAATGGATTGTGAAAAATGTGGACACACCGAAGCAGTCTGGTGGATGCTACAAACTAGAAGCGCAGATGAACCAACGACTCAGTTTTATCGTTGCATTAAATGTAACTATACATGGCGTAACTACGCATAACGTTTAACTTGAAGATGTTTAGACATCTGATTAAGTTTGGTATTTTCTGCAAAAACTAGTGGTTCAGATGAATGGAAAGCAGTCATTTCCGCAATTTCTACGCTTGTAGAAGAAGCTACCTTTGAAGCAACAGGAGAAGGAATTGCATTCAGAGGAATGGATCCATCCCACGTTGCACTAATAGACATCGCATGGCCCAATTCTGCATTTGAAAAATATGAATGTGATAACGATGCTAAGTTTGGTGTAAGAATTGATGAATTTTCTAAGTTGATTAAAAGAGCTGATAAAAAGGACAGCATTGAGATCAGTATCTCAGAAGAAAACCTATTACTTGTTACAATAGGGAAAAATAAAAAATACAAAATGAGACTGATTGAGAGCTCTGCAACAGACACACCTCTTCCAAAAATTTCGTACAATGCAAGAATTGGAGTTACCTCAACAGAGTTTGATAAAATTCTAGGCGATATTCAAGTTGTATCAGAATATCTTTCAATAAGTGCAACTGCATCCAAAGCTGAGTTTTCTGGAAGAGGTGATTCTGGAGAAGCAGTGATAACCTTAGAAAAAGGAATGGCAGAAATGCCTGAAATTGAAGTAAAAGAAGAAAGTACGGCAACCTATAGTTTGGAATATCTTAATAGCATTGTAAAAGCTGTGGGAACTGTTGCAGGTACAGTAATTTGTGAATATTCTACTAAGATGCCTCTAAGACTAGAATTCAAAGTAGCAAATGTAGGTCGGATTCATTTCTATTTGGCACCTAGAGTAGAAAGTTAAAGCATTTAAGGACAATCAAGACAGGTATTACTGAATTGAAACTAGTGCTGAAGTTCGGCGGAACATCAATCTCTTCTGCTGCAAACATCAGACACGTTGCTAATTTTATTAATTCATTATCAAAACAACACAAAATAGTTTGTGTCTTTTCTGCAATCACTGGTGTTACAGATGATTTGATAAGAATAACAACTCTAATTCAAAATAGAAACAACGATGCTGTAAATAATCTTGCAAAAAAAATAATCAAAAATCATATGCAAATTTCAAATGAATGTGTCAAGAATCCCAAGATAAGAAAGGAACTAGTCAACAAGATGACAGTAGATCTTTCTGAATTACAGGAATTATTACATGGAATGCTTTTACTTGGCGAAGTAACACCACGCTCTTCGGATTATCTAATCTCATTTGGTGAAAGATTATCTATCAATCTAGTTGCAGCTGCTCTAAATGATTTAGGTGCTAAAGCAGTAGCCCTTACTGGAAAAGATGCAGGAATAGTAACTGACTCGAATTTTGGTGAGGCAAAACCCCTTATGGACACAACAAGGTTACATGTTTCCCATACAATAGATACGCTCTTGGAAAAAAAGACCTTACCTATCATTGGAGGATTTGCAGGAGCTGATCAGCACGGGAATATCACCACTTTTGGAAGGGGAGGCTCAGATTATACTGCAACAATCATAGCTTCCAGTATCAAGGCCGATGAGGTCTGGCTTATGAGTGATGTAGATGGTTTGATGACAACTGATCCAAAAATTGTGAAAAACGCCAAGGTCCTAAAAGAGGTTTCTTACATCGAGGCAATGGAGATGGCACTCTTTGGTGCAAAATACATACATCCAAGAGCACTTGAACCACTAGTTACAAAAAAAATTCCACTTCGAATAAAAAGTACATTTAATGTTAAAAATCCTGGAACTCTTGTAACTGCCACTCCACAAGCTGATGCTCAAAAAACAGTCAAATGCGTTAGTGCAATACGACACACTGCGCTGATAGATGTTAGAGGGGGAAGTATGGTTGGTGCACCAGGAACCGCTGCTACAATATTTTCTACACTTGCAAAAGCTGGAATTAACATTATGATGATCTCACAAAGTCCATCAGAATCAAGTATCTCAATTATTGTAAAAAAGAATGATCTTGACAAAGCTGTTAATGCACTTGAAATGAATCTGTTAGGTAAAATAATAAAAAAAGTAGATGTGACAGTTGACGTTGCAATCATTGCACTAATTGGATCAGGTATGAGAGGAATCGTTGGTGTTGCATCTAAAGTATTTGCTGCTGTTGCAAAAAAAGGAGTCAACGTAGTTATGATTGCACAGGGCTCATCTGAGCTTAATTTGGCATTTGTAGTAAAAGATGCTGATTGCAATACAGCGGTACAGGCACTACATAATGAATTTGAACTTGCAAAAATAAATTAATTTCATAATAATGACTCTGACCATCATTCGAAAAAGCATTTATGTAAAACAATGATTCAGACCTTATGAACAAATACATCCTTTTAATTACAATCTTTGCTGTTGCTGCTGTTATACTTTCTATACCATTACTAGCAGATCAATACGCTAATGCAGGAATGATAAAAAAAATTCAATTCACACAAACCTTGACTTCATCACAAGATCCTGGTCAAGGTCATGAAAATGAACAGATGGCGTTTGTTCTCTCTCCAAATAATGGAACTCTATATCATGGTTCATTAACATTTACCGCAAGTGAACCAGTACAAATCGTAATTCTTCATCAGATTGAAAAATCTGATGCAAAAGGCCAACCTACTTGGACAGTTGATGGCAATACGATTTTTGCTGAAACCGTCGTAGATATTGGTACAAATGCTGGTTCTTATGATTTCACAGGTGCAGCAGTTGGTTTGCACTCTACAAACTCTGCAACAGTTACTGCAACAGTCAGCGTCGATGGTTGGATACGAGGACAAACACCTGAAGCAATGCAACACTATACGGGATCAACGGTAACAGGAACGTCACTAAAATTATCAAGTGCAAGCGTTCCTGCAAAAATCCCATTACACTTTGGATTCTTTAATGGTAGTCCTGTTTACTATATTGTAACTGACACTAACGATAAAAAAAGTGCCAATGTGATATCAGAAAAACAAAAATGGAAAGTTGGAAATGCACCAACTTTAAGCAACCTACCAAAAGGATCGTTAGGCAAAGTCTATTTCTTCCATAATGGAATTACGGGTAATGGAACTGATGGATTTCAAAACGATGTCTTTTCAAATACTCCTGCACAAAAAGATCAGTACACCCCCCTTAGAACTATAATCGATGTAACTTGGAATATAGGCAAAGTTCCAGAAATTTTAGACTCTGAAAAAAAAATTCTTAATGCAAACATGACAGGCAAAGTAAGACTTACCAATACTAACATAATCATGAACATGCCACAGATTATGTGGCCAGGTGGTCAAATGTCAGTTCGAGAAGATAAAGACTTGGAACAAAAACCGTTTGAAGGAGGACAGATTCTTGATATTAATACCAATAACATGGCTGTTACCTTAATAGCTCACAGAGGCTGGGGGCCAGACGGTAGAACCATTTACTATATCATAACTGATGCCACAACAGAAGGGCCTGCTAAAATGATGGGCGTAACTAATACACCTTCACTTATCTCACTAAGCTCTGCATTCATAGATCTCTATCACTTTACAAATGGACTAAAAGGTCCGGGACCTTTTGGTTTCCAACCAGGAATTAGCAGTGCATCTGCTGGAGACGATACATATGGACCACTTTGTAAAATATCTCTAGTTTCATGGAACGTTCCAACTCAAGCGACCCTTCTTGAAAATATGAAAGATATCAACGCAAAGAAATCTGCAGGAGACATAACAGTGGAATCTGCAAGAGTTTTAGATACTGAATACCTATTAGATTGTCCATTCGTGGATCCATTTCAGTAAATAGTTCTTTTTTATGAAAACGGATAAATCTCCTTAAACAACGGTTTATTGTAACATGACAGGAAAATTATACATTGTAGGAGTTGGTCCAGGTCATCACGATCACATGACTTTTCGTGCAAAACAAGTGATCGAAGAAAGTAACACAATTGTTGGATATGAAACCTATGTCAACTTAGTAGAGGATCTTATTGCTGAAAAGGAAGTTTACAGGTATGCAATGACTCAAGAGGTAGAACGAGCTCATCAATGTATTGATCTTGCCAAATCAGGAAAGATAGTCTCACTTGTTTCAAGTGGAGATCCAGGAATTTATGGAATGGCTGGTCTTATCTATGAGATACTTGCAGAAGAAGGATGGGACAGAAAAAATGGTCTTTATGTTGAAGTAGTACCCGGTGTATCTTCACTCAATTCCTGTGCTGCTCTTGTTGGTTCTCCACTCATGACAGATTTTGCCGTTGTAAGCATGAGCGATTTACTGGTTCCATGGGAAATCATAATAAAAAGAGTAGAAGCAGCTGCGCAAGGAGATTATGTGATAGTTATCTACAATCCTTCTAGCAAAAAAAGAATCCATCAACTTCAGGACACACGAAAAATTTTATTAAAATATAGATCTCCGACTACGCCTGTTGCAATAATAAAAGGAGCATTTAGAGAATCACAAACAATAATTCTAACAGATCTAGAAAACCTTGAAAACCATTCAGATCAGCTTGGCATGATTAGTACAGTAATAGTTGGAAACTCATCCACATACAGATACCAAGATCTGATGATCAATCCTCGTGGATATACATCAAAGTACAACATAATAGATCCACAAAAAAACAAAAACTAGTATGAAATCAATCCAGGTAGGCCTTACCTTACCACAAGGATGGCTTGATGAATTTCCTGGCAACAATGCTTATGATCAATTTCTTTTTTCAAAATCTGTTGCACTAAAGGCAGAACAACTAGGATACAATGCAGGTTATGTCTATGATCATTTCATTCCGTATTATGGAGATAAGAGAACCATGCCCTTTTTTGAAGCCTATGTACTTCTTTCCGCAATTGCAGGTGTCACATCAAAGATTAGGATTGGCCAAGTGGTAACTTGTAACTCGTATCGTTCACCTGCACTTTTGGCAAAGATGTCTTCTACTTTAGATGCAATAAGCAATGGAAGGCTAGAGTTTGGCATAGGTGCTGGGTGGTTTGAGTACGAATACAAATCATACGGATATCGCTTTGAGAAAGCCTCAACAAGAATAGAGCAGCTCGATGAATCCATATCTATAATTAAAAAAATGTGGCAAAAGGAAAAATCAACTTTTAATGGAAAACACTATTCAGTCAAAAACGCAATATGTAGTCCAAAACCATTACAAAAACCACATCCTCCAATAATGGTAGGAGGTGCTGGTCAAAAACTCATGGCAGTAGTAGCAAAATACGCTACACGCTACAATCATCCATTTGGGACCCCTGAAATTCTACAAAATAAAATTGAAATGCTCAAAACACAATGCAAAAAAATTAAACGTGATTATAATGAAATTGAAAATTCTGTTTTACTAAGAGTACTGGTTGGTAAAGACAATGATGATGTTAAACAAATCGTATCTAAACTAAAAAAGAAAAATGAATCCATAGCAGAGTTTGTTACACGTTCAAAAGATAGTATAGCACTTGGTACTTCAGAAGATGTAATTAATCATCTTAGACAGTACATAGACATTGGTATACGTTACTTTATTGTTAACTTTATAGGACTTTCAAATTCACTTGAAATGCTTTCGTTATTTTCAGAAAAAGTAAGACCACAACTTAGGTAGTTTGTCTTATTGCGTTAACAAGCTCTTCACTTAAGACGAGTTTATGACGAATAGGCTTGATAATCTCTACGATGTATCTAGAAACAGTTTCTTTAAGATCAGAGGGATGCAATTTCTTTTCTGAAAATTCTTTTTCTAGTTGTTGATAACTGGTAAACGTTATATTTCCGCCAAACTTTGAAGGTCTCTCAACAATAATTTCCTTAAATTCATGAAAAATCAAACATCTTGAAATTTCTAAAAGCGGATTGTTTTCAACAACTCCCTCAGGGCACCAAGCTTTTTTGAACTTTGATTTTATCTCATCATCTGAGTCGTGAATAAAAATTCCTGAATCTGATTTGGATTTACTCATCTTGGTACCACTCAAGGTTGTATCAGTATCGAGTGTACTAGAATCGCTTGGATTAAGAACGCTTGAATCTTTAGTCGTACTAGTTTGTGGTTCCGATAAACCTGGAAGAATGTGATGATGAACAGCTACAGGAACCTTCCATTTCATCTTTGGAAAAATTTCTCTTACAAGCATGTGTATTTTTCTTTGATCCATGCCTGCATGAACAATGTCAAGATCCATAGCATGTATATCGACTGCTTGCATAGGAGGATAAAGTAACTGGCCCAAGTCTATTTTTTCTTCTTCTGCAGTTCTACCCATAATTGTAAGCGATCTCTTTGCACGTTCAAGTGACATGTGTTTTGCAAATTTTACTAGTTCCAACCAATACTCTTTTCTTGACTCGTAAAGTTCAGAACCTTGAATTATTTTTACGCCAGGGCAAAAAAGCTTGAAGGCATTAGCATAGTATTTTGAAACACTTCTAATCTTCTCCCAATCCCCACCGAGTTTATTATTGATAAAAGTATGCCAATCGGCTAAAAAAACGGTACACTTGACTCCAGCCTTGATAAAATCATTAATCTTAAAGCCTGTTAGGATAAGGCTCCCAAGATGTAAGAAACCAGAAATTTCTAATCCAATGTAGTGCTTTGGATGTGAATTTGTCCTGAAAAGATTTTCAAGTTCTTCATTGGTTACTACTTCTTCAGTAGGATCTTTTTTAACAAGTGCTATTTTCTCTGTAACATCCAACGCGAGTCAAATTTTCCTTTGTAACCCTATAAAGTTACGCATCAAGTTCATGCTGTTGTTTTCTTGGTCTGGTACTAAGATAAAGTGCGTGCAAGCTAATTATAAAAGCAGCAAGAAACATCTTTGTTGCAAAAATAAGATTCCATGGCCTATGTGGATCAGGATAAGCAATAGTTAACGAATCTATATCTGGTACCTTTCCACCTACGATCCCTGCAGTAATTTGTGCATTAAGAACTAAAAAATTATAAATTGTTTCATAAAGACAGATTGCTGAAAATCCTACTAACATCAACTGAGTAAGTGATAACCTCCACGATGGAATACTAGTAGTTTTCTTCCATCCTATTCTTGTTACGCAGTACCATCCTACTATAGTTGAAAAGAATAACCATGTTGTAAGTTTAGCAAAATGACTAGTGGGAAATTCAGTTTTTACAAGAACCTCTCCCAACACATACGTGCCTTTTGTTGACCACTCTTCTAGCGTAGCGTAGATGCCAAATAGAGTAATTGATGCCATTATTACTGCACAAGCATAGAAAATATACAGAAATACCCTATATCCTGATTCATTTTCGTGTAAGTGTACTTTCATTTAATTCCGATTGTTTTCATCTGAAATATAAGAATTGGTTTTAATTAATTTCCAGAGGTTTATTATACTATTTATAATCATAATTTCTGCAGTTGAAAATCCCGATAAATGTTCCAATAATTAACAAAGAAGAAATCGATGAAGTAAGAGCAGTACTCGAAGAAAAATCTCTTACATCTGCTGCAAACTCAGGCGGTAAAAGAGTGCAAGAATTTGAGAAGCTTCTTTCATCCTTTGTTAAGTCAAAATATGCAGTAGCAGTAAACTCTGGTACTGCTGCACTACAAGCTGCACTATATGCACTTGATATCAAACAAGGAGACGAAGTAATCCTTCCATCATTTACATTTGTTGCAACGGCAAACTCAGTAGTATCGGTTGGAGCAAAGCCCGTTTTTGTTGACATATTAAAAGAAAATTACACAATGGATCCTGATGATTTGAGAAAAAAAATTACAAAAAAATCTAAGGCAATAATTCCTGTTCATATGTATGGAAATATGGCATACATGAATGAGATATCTGATATTGCAAACAAATACAATCTAGAAATAGTTGAAGACGCAGCACAATCACTTGGTACAACCTACAAGGAAAAACATTCAGGTACCTTTTCTAAACTTGGATGCTTTAGCTTGTATGCTGCAAAGGTAATGACATCAGGTGAAGGTGGAGTCATTGTCACCGATAATAAAAATCTCTTTGAAAAACTACGTAAGATAAGAAATCATGGTATGTTACATGGTTATGATACAAGAATTCTTGGTTTGAACTTGAGGCTCCCTGAAATTAATGCGGCAATAGCAAAAATACAGATGAAAAAAGTAGGTAAATTCCTACAACAGAGACAAAAGAATGCCAGAATTCTTACTGAACTTTTGGCTGACTTGGACATTGTTATTCCTCACGAAAGAAAAGGTGAGAAAGTCAATTGGTATCTTTTTACAATTGCCACTAAAAACAGAAATAAGATAATGAAAAAGCTAAACTCTGAAGGAATTGGTGCAGCAGCTTACTATTCAATTCCTGTACACAAGACCCCATTTTATAATACAAAACAAAATCTTGCTGTTACGGATTGGGCTGCCTCTAATGTCCTAAGCTTGCCAGTTCATCCACTAGTAAGTAAGCAAAATCTCGATCACATCTCAAAGGTTATGCATCAAGCTGTTAAAGCATGAATTTAATAGAAAACTTGACTGGTGAACTTTGCAAAATCATTCTTCCTATAAACGAGGAAGTATTTTTTGGAAATCCTAAATCTCCACTTGCCGTTTGTACTCTCTCAAGTATGAAACTACTAAAAGAAATTGCCAATACTAATCTGATGTCAAAAATTGCTCTTATAGGAAGACTATTTTCTGAAAACAAAGGAATAGATTCATTGGTTAGATATGTAATATCAAATAAAAATTTAGAAACAATTCTACTATGTGGAAAAGATACTCCAGGACATAGACCAGGGCATTCCCTTCTAAATCTCTATAAAAATGGAATAGACAATGAAAGAAGAATAATAGGCTCATGCAGTCCAGATCCTGTACTGACCATAACAAAATCTGAGGTTCTTAAATTTCAAAAACAGGTAAAACTTGTTGATAAAATTGGCGAAACCAATATTTCCACAATTAAGCTTTCAATTGATACTGCAGTAAAAATTTAGTAACCGTTTTTCTGTCGTTCTTGATTAACTTTATTTTTCTTTTGATATTCATTTAAGATGTCATCAGGTGTCATATTCAATTCCAGAGAAGCCTGGATGACAAAATGCCATATGTCTACGAGTTCCTCACGAGCAGCAGCTTGATCAAAAGTAGTTGGTTTTTTCCACCACTTCCAGTTTGTCGTTCTTTGTAATTCTATTGCTTCATGAACTATGGCTGTACAAAGAGCAGAAATTTTTCCCTCTACATCTTTTGGATATCGATCTAAACTCATCATTTTTTCTAGGTTCTTTTGTAACTTGAATATGGTTTCTAGCCTATCTTCCATGGGTTTGATTTTGGTTTGATATCTATAACCTTTGTTAGAATCTAACCATCTTTCTGTATTTTTTGAATCTCTTTTGAATCTGTGATTTTTTCAGATTTGTTAAGCCATATACTCCGTATCTTTCAACGGCAAATGATCCCATGATATTTCCATAGACTGCAGCCTCACGAACAGTTGATATTTTTGTACTATTCTTGCTTGCCATATATCCAATCATGCCTCCTGCAAACGAGTCACCTGCTCCTGTAGGATCCACGATATTTTCCATGGAAAACGCTGGTGATGGGAAAACTATATCGTCATAAAAAAGAAGAGAGCCATGCTCACCTTTTTTAATAATTACATATTTTGTTCCCCACCCCATAATCTTTTTTGCACATGTTATGAGGTTATGAGTTTTAGTCAGAAGCTTTGCTTCTTCGTCATTTATTACAACAGAATCTACTACTCCCATCATTTTTATGACATCGCTTCTTTTACCGGAGATCCAAAAGTCAATCGTATCACACATTGAAAACTTGACTTTGTCAAATTCTTTTATGATTCTTGTATTCTGGGCAGGGTCGTTGTTTGCAAGATAGACATATTCTGATTTTCTGTACTCTTCTGGTACAGTAGGTCTAAAACCACCAAGAACATTAAGTTCTGTTTTATTTGTGGTTCTATAGCTTAGCGTCTGGTCATAACTTCCATCATATCTGAATGTTCTTCCATTTGCACGTACTACACCTTTCAAATCAGCAAATTTGTTTAGAATATTGTGATAGTTTTTTGGAAAGTCTTGACCTATTACAGCAATCAATCCAGGTTTTACAAAAAAACTTGCCGAGATTGATGCGTAAGTAGCAGCCCCCCCAAGTGCATTTTTTAGAATTTTTGAAGGCGTCCTTATGGTATCGAGGGCAACAGAACCAAAAACTGTCAGCATATTTTGCTGATTTTACCTACCGTGTATAAATTCTCTGGCTTCTTCTTGAGTGGGATAATATGTAAAGGGAATATTAATTGACGCAAAGAAAAAATCGTATTTTGTTGTTCCAGTCAGTTTTATAGATGGAGTGTTGTCATTTTTGTTATATTTATCAAGAATTGCATTATCAGCAAGAAATGGTGTCTTTTCAACAGTCTTTCCCATAGCAGGTATTGTAGATGGTTCTAGTATGCCACTGCCAAGATCTTGATCTTCGACAGATATGACAAAGTCAGTTTTTCCTACATTTAGAATCATTAATGATGGATTCTTAAATTCAAGCTGCATGTTGTAAAGCGTACCGTCATTAGTTCTTTCTACAATTTTGCTGTCTACTATCGCTACATGAAGGTGAGTGACAGAAACATACTGAAAGTAACCAAAAGCACCAATTGCACCTACAATTGCTATTATCATAATTATCTTAGGATTCTTCTGCATACTATCTCGAGTAAAAAATTCCTTTTTAGCACACGTAGGAAAAAAAACCAAATAATTTGTGTAAAAATTTTGATCTCTTTTCTAAGCTACTTAGAGCTAGTAGAATAAATGAAAATACTCAAATGGATTGATACGAATGGCAAAAATTAGACTAAAATTTGGTGAAAATGAGATAGAGGTAGAATCTAAGGACTTTTACGTAGACAATAAGAGCGTAGATGAAGTTGTATACTATCTTTCTAGGTTTGTAGCTAGAAACCAAACAGAAGAACAAAGAACAAACGAACAAGTAGAAATCATAAGAGAAGCAATAAACAATGACTCAAAAACAAATTATCTAAGCTCGCTTGAGGATGTTGAAATTCATGAACCGGAATTCGTACAACCAGTATCTGTTGATATGAATCAGATAAGAAGCAAAATACACATACTTGCACGGGACTCTTTTTTTGAGCAACCAAGAACAGTTTCAGAAGTTGTGGCACAACTTCGTGAATATGGGTGGGCCGCTATACCTCTAGATGTTTCAAAGGTACTAACTAATATGGCCATGAAAAAAGAACTACAAAAAGACCTGCGAGAAAAGCGTAGTTATTACTCAAATAAGATAGTACAATTCAACTAGACTCGTAACCACAAACTTTGCAGGAATCAAATACATCTCCTCCCAGGTGGTCAAAATGAGTATCACATTTTCCACATGTGTGGTGCATGTCAAAATACCCATCACTTTCGATCTCTCCTACTTGTTCTGATTTTAGTTCAGTGCTTCCACACTTGATACAATGACAGCCACATTGCATGAAATCCATCTAGAAAGTATTCCTAATAATCTAGTTGAAATTTAAGCGGTTTCTAAACTGTAAAGTAATAACTGCTGAGATTCCTATAACTAAAGGAATAAACAACGGAAATTCAGAAATTGCCGTGGTTCCTGTTAATTGTATTGTACCAGTTTTGGGGGGTGTCATTCCAATCCATACATGAGTTCCATTATTATGGAATACCGTGTATAGAGTTCCATTTCCATTAAGCTTTACCTCATAAGGTCCCCACAGGAGTTCTTGTGGCATAACTACAATAACATGCGTGTTTGCCTTGTTTATATCAAAAGCATAGGACTTTATTGATTGATCAAAAGCATATTGACCTACATCGGATAGAGTTCTAATCCCAACTATGAAATTTTTATCTGTCCACTGGATATTTTGTGAAATCACTGGTTCATTGATAATATACTCCAAAGTCATCCCATCACCGTGCTGTCTAAGTCCTTGTTCACCAAGATAAACTGGTCTGTCATTAGCCCAGATCATATCCACTCCTTTTGGGAAGTAAAAATCAGTAAAAGTTGTATCTGTTGGTGTATAATAATTCCATTTCCATACTCCATTGTTTAAGGAAACAACTTGTGGTAGATCATATTTAATCAAAGTAATATTTCTTTGAGCAGGAAAAATCAATACTGCTTCTTTTTTAAGATTATTGATAGTAGAATATTGTACAGAGATACCATTTTTGTCTGTAACAGACAAGTCAGTCACGTTATTTTTTATCAACTCAGCTTGTACTGGAGCAACTGAATTTCCTTTAACATAATGTGTTACATGAGCTGTTCCACTTTCATCAATTCGAACTTTGATATCTTCTACTGGAGGTTGCCCGATAGTTGACTGTTGGGCAAAAACTTGTGACATTGAAAAAAGCATTACAGATATTATTAAAATTGAAAGTAATTTTCGCAAATTCATTTTCCCTATTATGATATGATTACATGAAGCATTTTTGCTTCTTGATGTGGACAGTCATTTTTGTCTCGTGGCAGATTCACTATCTTGTCTGCTACATCCATTCCCTCTGTTACTTTGCCAAAGACTGTGTATTGTTTATCAAGAAAAGTACTGTCTTTCGTTACAATGAAAAATTGTGAGCCAGCACTGTTAGGATCCATTGCACGAGCCATTGAGACTATTCCACGAAGATGTGATTTGGAATTAAATTCTGCCTTAATATTATAACCAGGACCCCCTATTCCCCACTTGCTTTTATCTGGTTTTTTTGTATTAGGATCTCCGCCTTGAATCATGAATCCTGGAATAACCCGATGAAATAAAGTGCCATCATAAAAGGAACGTTTTGCAAGTGTTATGAAATTTCTTACTGTCTCGGGAGCAATATCTGGTAAAAGCTCAAAAACCATCTTGCCAAAATTCGTTTCTATTGTAGCCCTAGACATTTTCTTCAAGCTGAGTTATTTAATCATAAGAACCTTTCTTCACAATTATTTATGTTAGATGTTTTTACTATTGAAAATACCGGTCATACTATTGAATCCTGAAGAAATTATATCAAATAATCTAATTATCACAAAAATATACCCAAAAAATCTAAGACTTTTAATTTCCAAAATCAATCAACCTAGCAATAAATAAAGTCTAGCATGTTATCTTTTGATAAATTATACACCAAGAGATTCAATTTTATTTGAATTAAAGAAAAATCTTTTTATGCAATCAAAATTTTTTCCTTTTTTAATATGTAGTAATACTACAAGAAAGATAGTAACAGTCTTATATAGAAGATCTGAAAAATACAAAACGTGAATCGCTCTACTCAAAGCACAAGTATTAAACAAGCCATAAACTCGTTGCTTGATAAGGGCCTTACAGATAAACAAGATATCTATACCAAAGTGGTTGAAGAGCTTGGTGTTCCAAGACCAACAGTAAGGCGAGTAGCACGAGATCTACGAAATGAACTTTTACAAAAAATTCAGATTTTGCAGTCTGAGATTCCAAAACCTGGATCAGGCAACAAAGATACTAGTACTGACTAGCAAAATCTTTCCTTTTTATAACACGCATTTTAGATCTGATAATTTTCATTACTGTTATATTCTAGGAATCGTGAGGTAAAATTATGGGCCACATCCCTACCATCGTAGTTGCTTGCCTTGCTTCAGTTCTTACAGGGCTATATTTCGTTCTTCCTGATGTAGTACACTTTACTTTAATAGTCTTCATCTCAGCCGCGTGGTTCCTTGTTGCAATATGCTGGCTTGCACAAAAGAGTGCTGACTATATGCACAAGATTGGTGGTGGCCATGAACATGAAGAAAAAAAAAGCTAATCAGCACTAGCCATCATCAACAAACAGTCAGGTAACCTCAAACCAAATCAAACAAGCCAAAGTCGAACTTGGCGCATCATTAGATGAGATAGGAAATATGGTAAAAAATAAGGACAGTGAGATTGAAAGCCTAAAAAATGAGATTGCTAGCCTCAGACTCTTGTCCAAATAGAAGCCCTCAAGACAGATCTTGCAAATCTAAAAGCACTAGCAGCTAAAGAAGGCTTGAAAAGTAAGAATAAGAAATAAACCTACTTGCAATGTTGGCAGTGATGCTTTCCGTGATTTTGTTTACAGCCAGGACAGCTTATTGCACCACCGAAATGGCAATTACAGCGACACCCATCATTTAGTTTCTCTTTTGATATCAATTGATATAGACTAATTATACGTCATCTTAATATGTAACTTTTTCAAAGAAAATTTATGAAGTATATAATTGGTATGGCAGTTGGAATCCTTTTACTTCTAATACCAAGTTTTAGCTCATCTGTATCACAAGGAGTTCAATGGAATCCGAAATTAATTGCAGATGACAATGTTCAATTAGAAAAATCAATAGTATACATGCATATTCCAGCAGACAACAAACTTCCATTTGGTTCTGTGTGGGGCGAAGTGATAAATGGAGCACCTGGATATCCTGTCATAATTCAGATTTATCAAAACGGAAAACCAGTTCATTTTGCACAAGTTGATGTGAAAAATGATGGTTCATACGATTACTACTTTAGAATTAGAGATGTGGAAGGTGATAAAGTGATTAACATTTTCCAGGGAGATTATACTGTTTACGTCTTCAAAACAGTTTACCTTACACCTACTCCAACTGTAACCTAAGAAATCTTCAAAATTTCATCAACAAGAATAGTAATTAGGCGGGCTCGGAGGGCTTCGATCCCTCGACCTGTAACTTAGGAGGCTACCGCGCTATCCATGTTGCGCGTCAATAAGACTCTGCGCCACGAGCCCAGAAAAAATCATCCATCGTAACAATTTAAGCGTAATCAAGATTTGAGACTATCATCTGTCTGATTTGATTCCAAGTTGGATCATCTGCGTTGTTCCATTTCTCATAAAATACAACATCTTTCAAATCAAGTCGTGGAAGCCAACCAGCTGTTTCTAGATCTGGTTTTTCTGCAAACTTTGAAACATGACCAAGACACAAGTATGCAATAGGAACAATATGTTCTGGTATTTCAAGAATTTTTTTCAGATCATCATTTGAAAGTATGCTAACCCAACCAAGTCCGATTCCCTCTGTTCTTGCTGCAAGCCAAAGATTTTGTATTGCACAACAGACACTGTAAATTCCTGTTTCAGGTATACTTGATCTTCCTATAACAAAGGGACCAAATTTTGTAGGGTCATATGTTACACATACGTTTACTGCCGAAGCCAAAATTCCTTCTAACCTTAAGGAAAGATATTTTGATCTCTTTGGATCCTCGATAAGAGTTGCAGAACGTTTTCTTTCATTATCAAAAGATTCTTTTACTTTACTTCTAGTCTCAATGTCTTTTATTAGAATAAAGTTCCATGGTTGAGAAAAACCAACAGAGGGTGCATGATGTGCAGCATTTAGAATTCTAGACAAAGTTTTGTCATCAATTGGTTCTGGTGTAAAATGAGATCTCACATCACGCCTTGAAAAAACTGCTTTGTAAAAACCATTTTTTTCTTCTTGGGAAAAATCTCCATTCATAAAATACTCACCAGAAACAATGCATATTATTCTTGTTTTCTGAAATTAAACGTTAATAACGCCTACAAGAAGAGTCGTATTTTAACGGGCCGATCGTCTAGTTGGTTAGGATACCGCCCTGACACGGCGGTGGTCGAGAGTTCAAATCTCTCTCGGCCCATCTATTTTTATTCTATAATCTTATGACTAAACCCATGATAGAGTTTACTCAAAAGGAAATAGAATTTTTGCAAAAAAATGAGGCATGTAGAATAGCAACCTCTCATGACAATATACCGCATGTAACTCCAGTTACATATTATTTTGAAGATGGTTTTTTTTATCTGGCAACAGATTATGATACCAATAAATATTCCAATCTTAAAAAAAATAACAAAATAGCAATAACTGTCGACATTTACTTATCTGAAAAACACAAGGCCATAATAGTACAAGGAACAACAGAATTTATCGAAAAGGGGCCAGAATACAGGCGGTTGTATGAAATTTTTTATAAAAAATTTTCATGGGTTAGGGAAAATCCTTGGAAAGAAGGGGAAGCGCCCTTTGTTAAAATAAAACCAAAAACAAAGACAAGCTGGGGCCTAAACTAGCCAAGCATAGATTCAAAATCTTTTATGATAAGAGTCCATGCTGACTCTATTGTTACCTGACCTGCTACCTTGTAGCTGACTGGTTGATTGCTTGTGATAGCTTGATATTCATTAGAAATTTTATCAGTATCTACAAGTTCGAATGTGTTGGTGAGTGTAACTGTACTACCAGAAAATAATGGTGCTCTTCCAGCCATCGCAACATCTTCTGTGCTATAATGACCACTTCCCAGATCCTTCCCATTTACAAACAAATCATAAGTAATAGAAGGAATAGTAGCCGTTATAGTTGTAGGATTTGTCACATTAAACGCCACTTCAAGATGAGCTCGATTGTTTATCTTGTTTACATCAAGTATTTTTACACCAACCAAATCTATGTTTATTTTTTTAAGAACGTCTTGACCAGAGTTTGCAAACATTACTAAAGAAAGCAACAAAATACCCAAGCCAGCAAATGCACCAAGTATAACGACTCTCCCTCTGCTAACCAATTCAACAGCTAACGGGTTCTATAGAACTAAAAAACCTTCTCAGAACTACTACTGTTAATTTTACGGGAGTTTGTTCTACGTGTTAACTAGCGGGAGTTTGAAAAACTCCCTCAAAATTAACAGAACTTGATAAGATTTATCTTATAAATCAAGAAAGTTTTGTGATGAAAGAAAAAAGAAGTAAATGCACAGAGTACCTAAAACTAAACAAAAATCTCTTTATTGCTTATACTACAGCATTCATTATTGCTACCATAACAGCACAGTTGCTTTCAAACTCGATTAACTATCTTAATACATCTGTTACAATGCTAACGGAGAATTCGGCGTATTTTTCTGCTTTTGGCTTACTGCATTCTATTGATAATAGGAAAAAATACCGGATTGAAACAGGGGAAATAGACTGGTCTAGATTAAGAAAAGATCTAATCAAGATCTTAACATCCCTTGGTATTGGAGAAATTGTTTATACTATACTGCGATGGTTTTCGCAATATTACCTGCTAACTCTAAATTACCAACCATATCTTGCTTCCATGATATCAGACTCTATCTCTTTTATGATTTACTTGGTAGTAGTTAATTTGTCTGTTAAAATGACGAAGCTTTTCTAATTTGATAATATTGCAAAAGTAGTGATCCTGAACTAGCGGGTGTTGGTTGCAACATACTCCGCACTTAAATAACTTGTATACGATAATGCGCTATGAGTCAAACAACTCAATCGTCAAATATAGAGAAGAACAAGCAGTTGGTTCGCAACTTTGTAGAAGATGTCTTTAACAGACACGACATGGCAGCAGTTGACAAGTACATGGCAGGAGGAGAAGGCTTCAAGCAGTATCTTGGTGGATTCTTTCCAGGGCATCCAGATTCTCGAACTACAATAGATCATATTGTTGGCGAAGGTGACAAGGTGTTTGTAATGTTTACTAAAGCCACGAATAAGCAAATAGACAAAAGAATTACTATAAAATCTGCCGACCTATATAGAATTGAGAATGGATGTTTGCAGAACATTGGGATGTAGTAGAAGCTTCAGGATTCCCTATAGAAAAATCTCTGAACTATAAACAACCGTAAGTTAACACCTCACAAAAACTCCCATAAAATTAACAGTAGTTCAGAACTTCAGAACCGAATAGATATTACTTGTAATAGTAGAATACCAACATGCCAATTTTTGATGCACTACTAATGTGGGCACATCTTGTTTCTGCTTCCATTTGGGTGGGAGGTTCGATTTTTATTGGAATTGTCTTAGCACCACTACTGAAGACAATCTCAGAGTCAGTAGAAGAAAGAGTAACAATAATGATCCGGGTGGGAAGAAAATTCAATAAGATTGCAATTCCTTCCTTGGCAATTTTGATTGTCACAGGACTTTACAACTCATCTAACATTCTAAGCAGACCACAATTCTTGCTTTCTACAAATTATGGGATAATACTTGTGATAAAGATAATTCTTGTAGTTTCCTTGATTGTGATGTTTATTATTCATGTTAGGATGGTTCGATCTGAAATTGAAAAAAAGATTGAATCAAAACAAATGTTGCCAGAAATAGTCCAGAAACTTCGTTCAAAAATAATTTCACTTGGCAGAATTATGGTGTTTGTATCTGTAGCTATACTGTTTATGGCAGCATTACTGCGCTCTGGCATCTGAATTTCCCTTTATTCTGACCTCAAAACCATCATCTAGCTTTCCTATTCCGTACTTGCAGTTTGTAATGTTTGAAGTTACAAAGAGGTTTGTCTCTAAGTGTTTTGTAATTTTTTTTACTCTAAAAACAGAGGTCTCACTAGTCAAAGCCAATGGAATTACTAGCATATCTGAAAGAAAGAGGTCTACTCCTAAATCTGACTCTAAAAATCTGTTTGCTACAATCTGGCCGATTCCTTTCATACCTTTGTTATATATCGCATCAGAACCTATAATCGAGTTACCGTCATGTGCAAAAGCTAAAAGTGAACATCCTTTGTCTAACGCTGGCTCTTCTTTTATCTCATAATTACAACAAAGTCCGTGGTTTTCAAGAATTTTTTTGACTTCACTTACCTCATCTTCTATTGATTCTTTTGAGATCATAGAATATGAACAGAGAATCTTTACAGAACTTGTAGTTCTTTTTAGCAAAGAAATAGGTTTGATTTTTTTACAAGGCGAAACTTGGACATCCACAAGACCACCACCTTTTGGATAATATCCTCGTTTTTTAATATCAATGGTAAAATTAATTCCAATTCTGGAATAAGCTTCCCGTAAAACAAATTTGGTATAGTTACTTGTAGGACTCCATGCAACGTCTGTGCCACCCACTATTGACAATTTCAAATTTTTTTTCGAGATAGCTACTGCCGGAATTAAGACCTGTAAAATTAATGGAATGCTTCCTGCAGTTCCAACATTTTCTTTTAAAGCGGTGTCACTAATCTTAGAAGGAAAAAATCTAAACGCAGTTGATCCAATATGTAATCCATCCACTTTGGCATTACAAATTTTTGCAAGAATTTTAATCCCAGTAAGATGTTGTGGTCTTAAACCAGGAACATCTCTGTTTTTGCGTATGTTTTCAATCTCTATTGGTTTTCCAGTTATTGATGAAAGTGTTACAGCAGTTCGAATTATCTGTCCCCCGCCTTCTCCATACGACCCATCTATTTTTAGCGGCTCCATAACAGTTGAATTACCTAGAAGTATAAGTAATGATAGTTTTTTAAAGAATTAAAATCAATTTTTGTCATGAATGGTCTTTTAATTGGCAGGTTTCAACCTTTTCATAAAGGACATCTTACGGCAGTAAATTTTGGGCTGTCTCAAGTAGAAAATCTTTGGATAGGAATAGGCAGCTCAAATAAAAGCAATGAAAAAAGAAATCCGTTTTCTGATGATGAAAGAAAGGAAATGATCCTATCTTCTTTAGATAAATCAGTCTTAAGCAGAATTCGGGTATTTTACATTCCAGACATAGGCGATCATGAAAAGTGGACATATTATGTTGACTCTATTGTGCCAAAGTATGATATCGTATTCTCAAATGACGATTTTACTACAACGCTTTATCAAAAGCGTGGAATCAAGGTAATTCAAGTACCTCTGTTACAAAGAGAAGTGATCTCTGGAACCAATATTCGTGAAATGATCGCAATGGGAAAAAATTGGATGGAACTTGTGCCAGAGGGAACTAAAAAAGTACTATTAAAAATAGATGCAGAAAGACGACTCTCAAAAATTCTTTAATTATAAATAGCGGTTCCTAATCGTTAAAGATTGGAGAATTTATTTGGAATATTTGGTTATGTTGCCGGGCCCAACAAACGTTCCGGAAAGAGTTACCCGTGCAATGTTTACTCCTATAATAAATCACAGGAGCAAGGATTTTGTTAAACTATACACTGATGTTATAGAAAAAACACAGAAGGTCTTTCAAACCTCAAATGACATTGTTGTACTTACTGCATCAGGAACTGGAGCAGTAGAAGCATCAGTTGTAAACCTAATAAAAAAAGGAGACAAAGTAATAATTCCTGTAAATGGAGAATTTAGCAGCAGACTAGCAACAATGCTAGAATGGCAGGGAGCAAACGTTATCAGACTTACAACTCCTTTTGGAGAGAATGCAAGTTTTGATCAAGTAAAAGAGGCCTTTGACAACAACAAGGACGTAAAGGCATTCTATGTAGTCTATAATGAGACATCAACCGGAACACAGGTAAAATACCTAGACAAGATCTCAAAACTTACCTCAAGAAATGACTCGTACTTTATAGTGGATGCTGTCTCAATACTTGGTGGCGAAGAATTACCTGTAGATAAATGGGGGGTAGATATCTGCATTGCAGCAGGACAAAAGGCAATGGCTGCACCTCCTGGAATTTCACCAATATCAATTAGTCCAAAGGCAAAAAAACACATGATTGCAAATCCGCCTCCAACTTTCTACTTTAACTTGGCAAGATACTTCAAATATTATGATGATAACAAAGAAACTCCATTTACACCAGCACTTCCACTTCTTTACGCATTCAGAGAAGCACTTGACATTATTCTAGAAGAGGGAACGGAAGCAAGAATAAAAAGACATAGAATTTGTTCTGATGCATTTTATTCAAGCCTCAGTGCAATGGGTCTTAGTCCATTTGCAAAACCAGATGCAAGATCTACTGTTGTAATTGCACTAAACTATCTGCAAGGACTAGAAGACAAAACATTTAGATCAACACTTTCAGAAAAATTCCGGGTACTTGTAGCAGGTGGATTTGGCGAGCTAAAAGGAAAAGTATTCAGAATAGGATGTATGGGTGAAGTTCACAGATATCACGTCATGAGAACAATCTCTGCAATCTCTTCAACTCTTGATATGATGGGATACAAGACAAATCCAGAAGCACTCAAAGTAGCTGAAGAAAAACTAAAAGCGCTTTAACTCCATGTTAACTTAATATAAGGAATTCCAAGCACCGATCACATTGACTTTCCAAAAGGGTACACTAGTCTTAGTGGATTACACTGCAAAGGTAAAAGACACTAACGAAGTTTTTGAAACAACTAGAGAAGCTGATGCCAAAGCAAATTCAATCCATGACACTAATAAAAGATATCAACCAAGACTAATCTCAGTTGGAGAGTCATGGGTTCTCAAGGGACTAGATGACGCATTACTTGACACCAATGTTGGCGACAAGCTCACTGTAGAGGTTCCACCCGAAAAGGGATTTGGCTCAAGAGATCCTGCTAAGGTTCGCATGATTCCACTTCGAAAGCTTGGTGATGATGCCGAAAAAGTTTCAGTTGGTGATACAATAGAAATTGATGAAAGAACTGGAATTATTAGATTTATTGGGTCTGGCAGAGTTCAAGTAGATTATAACCACAGATTTGCTGGCAAGACAATACTTTATGATGTTAACATAGTAAAATCTCTTAACACTGACGAAGAAAAGATCATGGGCCTCTTAAAGAGAAACATACCAGTTGAGGACTCTAAGTTGAAATTTGAAGTAAAAGGTTCTGTACTTGATGTAACCGTTCCAGAGGAGATACTTATGGCCGAAGGACTAAGTACAATAAAACGCATTATAGCAAACGATATTTTCAAGTTCGTAAATAAACTAGAAAAGATCAACTATATCGAAACGTACAACAAGAAAACCGAAAAACCAGAAGCCAAACCTGCTGAAGCAAAGCCAGCTGAAGCTAAACCAGCGGAAAAGCCAGCACAACCAAAGGCTGCCTAAATCTACAAAACACCAGTACTCTTTGCAAGTGCAATAGCTTTTTCTTTAGTCATTTTTACTTGGTTTAAAATTGTATATCGTTCTGGTCTAAGTGACTGTGCAATAGAAAGAGCTTGTGCAAGAGTTTTTGGTTTTAGACCTATTTGCTTTGCAGTAGTTGGTGCTCCTACATTTTTTAGCATTTGAACAATTTTTTTCCAATCCTGACCTTGCAATTTCGAAATCAAAATAGATCCAATTCCACATTTTTCTCCATGTAATCCAACACCAGGTTCCAAATAATCAACAGCATGAGAGAAGAGATGTTCTGCACCAGAACAGGGTCTGCTACTTCCAGCAATACAAGCAGCAACACCAGAACTAATCAAAGCTTCTACTATCATTCTGACATCTGGTCTTTTTTTGAAATTCTTTGAATTTTCAATTACTATCTTTGCACTCATTGAAGCAAGATTTGCAGCATAAGTGCCAAAATATTCTCCAACATTATCTCTTGCAAGTTCCCAATCCCTTACCGCAGTAACTTTTGCCATCAAATCTCCACATCCACTAGCTAAGAGTCTTCTTGGCGCCTTCTTTAGGATCTCAATATCAACAAAGACTCCAAGAGGAGCTGTTGCTATAATAGAATATGGTTTGTCTCCACGTATTGAAACAAAGGGACTTGCGATTCCGTCATGTGATGCCGAGGTTGGAATGCTGACAAAAGATTTTTTCAAAGTAAATGCAGTCATTTTTGCAATATCGACTGATCTCCCCCCACCAATTCCTATTATTAGATCACTTTTGTCCTTCTTTATTTCATTTATTGTTTTTTGAACAGCTTTTGTGTCATTGCTTATGCTAATATGCCAGATATTTTTTATTTTAGAAGCTGCAAGCGAGTCTGCAACTTTTTTGTATGTTATTTTTCTTACTCGGTCACCAGAAACCACTGAAACCTTTTTTGGATTAGCAAGATCAGCTACAAACTTTCCAATATCTTCAATGTTATTTTCACCAATGACTATTTTTCTTGGAAGCTCCATTACATGGGAAGGCATGGACTTTTGATGAAATCTCATTATTTATCAATCTCCCGTTTTGCCTAACACAAAGTTATTTAAACGGGTATTATCCTATTCTAGTCATCTTAAATTAAGGAGAATGTTATTTGTCAGACTATGTTGAACAGCATACATTACATGGAACAACTACGGTAGGAATTTCCTGTACCGACGGTGTAGTATTGTGTGCAGACACGAGGGCAAGCGCAGGTTATTTTATAGCAAATAACAACACCATGAAGATACAAAAAATCGACAAGCATGCAGGAATGACAATTGCTGGTGGTGTTGCAGATGCGCAAAATGTTACTGACATGCTAAGATATCATTCTAACATACACAGAATAGAAAAACAAGAATATCTTCCGATAAAGTCTATTGCAAGACTTGCTTCACTGATATTTTTCCAGAACAGATACTATCCCTTTATTGCAGACATTCTTGTTGGAGGATATGATAATCTTGGACCATCACTATACAACATAGACATGTTTGGTTCCCTTGACAAGAAAACCTTTGCGACCACAGGAAGCGGTTCTCCAGTTGCATACGGCCTTTTGGAAAACGAGTACCGAGATGGACTTTCTGTTGAAGAAGGCAAGGTAATTGCTTTACGAGCTGTAAAAGCTGCAATAACAAGAAACATTGGAACAGGAGACGGAATAAATGTAGCAATAATAGATAAGAATGGATATCGTCTCTTAACAAAAGAGCAGAAAAAAGCCATCATTACACTTTAGTGAATTTTAGTTGCAAAGAAAACAACAACAACGTGAGATATCGTCAGCCTCAAACATAATGGGCACAATACTGCAAAGTATCCCAAAAGAGGCCGATGTTACCAAGATAGATTATGAGGGTCCACGAATTGCAATCTATACAAAAAAGCCCCGTTATCTGATGGAACACAACGAAGTAATCTCAAACATGGTAAATGTGATAAAAAAGAGAATCGTTGTAAGAACAGAAGAATCCATAAGAAAATCCGAAGAAGAAGCAAGACAAATTCTAACTCAAGCAATGCCAAAAGACGCAGATCTGCGTGGTACCTTTTTTGATACTGCCATAGGCGAGGTCACACTTGAAGTAAAGCGACCGTGGCTTTTGTACAATACTGAAGCATTCAACATGGCCGACGTTGTTGAAAAGACTGGTTGGAGATTGCGAATAAGAAAAGCTACTGCCAATCAATCACAAACAATACAAACCATAAACTATAACCTGAAGATCTCATCTTCAGAGCGAAGTAAGCACCTCAAACAAGTTGGCGAAGAAATTTTTAGACCAAAACTTTCAGAGGCTGCCGAAGTTTCTCTTCTTACATTGGGTGGATTTAGCCAAGTTGGCAGATCTTGCATGCTTTTGACAACACATGAAAGCAAAATTTTGATAGACTGTGGTGTCAACCCAGGTGCCAGAAATCCACAAGAAGCATATCCAAGACTTGATTGGACTAATATTACACTAGATGAGCTTGATGCAGTTGTAATCAGTCATGCACATCTTGATCACACAGGTTTCTTGCCAGCGCTTTTCAAATATGGTTACAAAGGGCCAGTTTATTGTTCTGAACCAACTTTACCCATGATGAATCTAATCCAGCTTGATGCAATCAAGGTCGCCGCTGCCCAGGGAAAAATCCCATTATACTCTGAAAGAGATGTCAAGCAGCTCATGAAACAGACCATAACACTCCCATATGGAACGGTAACCGACATTTCTCCAGATATTAAACTCGTTCTATCTAATGCAGGCCATATCTTGGGTTCTGCTTCTTGTCACTTCCACATAGGAAACGGTGACCACAACTTTGTCTACACTGGAGACCTAAAGTATGGTAAGACAATACTTCTTGAAAGCGCCTCCTGGAACTTCCCGCGTGTTGAGACCCTTCTAATAGAGAGTACCTATGGTGCAAAAGAGGACATACAGCCAACACGAGAAGAAGTCGAGGCCGTATTTATCAAATCGGTTAATGAGACACTACGAAATAGCGGCAAGGTACTAATTCCAATACCGGCAGTTGGCCGTGCACAGGAACTTATGATGGTAATAGATCAATACATGAAAGCAGGGCAAATAGTAGAATCTCCTGTGTTTATGGAAGGAATGATCCAAGAAGCAACCTCAATTCATGAAGCCTATCCAGAATATCTTGCACGTGAATTAAGACAAAAGATCTTGGAAACAGATGACAATCCATTTGATTCTGAATATTTCACAAACATTGAACATGCAGATGCAAGAGAAGAACCATTGCGTGAAGGTCCGTGTATAATAATTGCAACATCTGGAATGCTTGAAGGAGGACCTGTCTTAGAATATTTCAAAAACATTGCACCTATTCAGAAAAATAAAATTTTGTTTGTTTCATATCAGGTTAACGGAACCATGGGAAGAAGAATACTTGATGGGGCAAGACAAGTTTCAGTTGTTGGAAAAGAAGGAAAGATCGAAGTAATTAACATAAACTGTTCTACAGAAAAACTAGATGGTTTTAGCGGCCATAGCGATTACAATCAGTTAATGTCATTTGTACACAAGCTGCGACCAAAACTGCGAAGAGTGATCGTAAATCACGGCGAAAGAAGAAAATGTGAAAACCTTTCTGCATCAATTCACAGAATGTTTAGAATTGCTACTGCTTGTCCTCAAGTGCAAGAAGGAATAAGACTACTTTAGATCGTATTCTGCTCTCCAGATCTTAACACCTGGAGGAGTTACAATAATTCTTTCTTCTCCCAATCTTGCAATGTCTGCATCATGAGTTTTTGCTATTGCATAAATTTCTTCAACAACCTTTCGTAGATCATCTACATTTTTTTGTGCAAGTGGGGTGACCCTTAACACCAGAATCATATTTTTTTCAATGTCCTCTTTTACTGAATGGACATCGCTAGTGTCCCTTAGTGTAATGGCCTTCAAGTAAGTGGGTGCCTTTTGGGTCTGCATCTAGAAGTAATGTGATGTACTCCCTCAAAAAGTCTTGTCTGTAAAACGCAATTGACTAGCAAGCTTGTACGGCTAAATTCTGTACTGTTGATAAGAAGACTCGTTTACTGGCATTACTGAAATTTCTGATTTTGCGTCATTTTTTTGTGTTACCACAACACTAGCAATATCTTTTGGCGCATCAGAGTATCGTAGTGTGATAGCTGCAGCTAATTCAAGAAAGTTTTGAGAATTTTCTCCTCGTACCAGTGAAACAGGTCCAACATGGTCTCTTGTTTCAAGTAATACATTACCATCAAGTGCCAAAGCTTTTAGCAATTCATTTTCGTCTTGGTTTCTTCCAACAACAAATTTTGTTTTTTGATCAAACCTGAAATGTCTTCCAATTTTTAGCAGATCAATATCATTTGTAGTAGGAGTCTCTACATGTTTGAAGAGATCTTTAGCTCGAATTGCAAACTTTGGATCTGTTAAAAGACAGCCCCCACCTGCATTTGGCGGATTTTCAATTCCAAACTCTTGTGCCATCTTTAACTGATCCTTTCTTGATCGACCTCTGATTTTTCCAAGATCTTCTCTTTTTATCAAACCATTTAGTTCTGGTTCAGTTGGTGGAAGTAATGCTGCTGAAAGCGGTCTTACTATTTTTCCTTCAAGACCTGACTCTTTTTCAATTGTTCTAAGAGCTGGACCGTGTTGACTCATTGGCCTCTGGCCTAAAACTTCACCTGAAATTACAAATTCTGCACCGATCTCTTTCATGCGCTTTTTTCCTACCTCAAACATCATTGCTCTGCAATCAATGCATGGATTCATCCCTGATCCGAATCCATGCTTTGGATGCTTTAACATCTCAATGTATTCGTCGCCAAGATATACTGTTTTTAGATTTACACCTAGATTCTCTGCGGTTTCTCTTATTTCAAATCCGCATCCTCTTCCACAATCAAAATCACAAAATGGTGTCTTGATCGCTACAGCTTCCACTTCAAATCCTTGCTTTTGCATCATTTTTATCGCTAGTCTACTGTCCAAACCGCCTGATAACAATGCAACAACTTTCTTTTTTTCTTCCACGCAAAAAACACCCGTTTCCGGATATCTAAACCTTCCAGCAAACATAAATGGAGAATTTGTTGATTTTTTGTATTGCAAAAACGTAGGCAAAACCTTCTGAAGTTTTGTAACAAAATCGGGTGTGATACTATAGTAGCATTTGAGCCTGAGAACCTCTTTTACATGACTAGCTTTTGGGGTGAGGTCATAGGGGTACTGGACAAGAATGGTGCTACCATTGTATCTCCGGAACTTGAGATGGGTCGTGCCAAAGAAGAGTCAACTGACTGTAAGATAGTAAAATCAGAGCGTGGCAAGGGCGCACTTTCTACCCTTGTTGGACTGCTAAAGGGCAAGAAGGTATGCACAGACAGTAACAATTATGATGTTATCAAGACACTCAAAAAATCTATTCCTAGTGTGAAATCAACTACTGACCCATTTTACCGTGTAAGAGAGGTAAAAGATTCCGGCGAAATTAACATACTAAAGAAAGCATCATCAATTCTTGATGAAATGTATGAGCTTTGCGTTGATGAAATCAAAATAGGAAAGTCAGAGTCTGAGCTTCAAACCATCTTGATGTCATATGCAATGGAAAAAGAAGCCTTTGCAACTGGATACAAGTCAACCCTTAACCCACTGATAATAGCTGGTGGACCAAACAGTGCACTACCACATGCTCAAG
>VBPW01000058.1 GCA_005877305.1 Nitrososphaerota archaeon
CATGGAACCATAAGGATAGTTTTCTGGCTTGTTGTTCATTATGGCATCATATAATACATCAAACGCTGCTTTACACATGGTGCGTGTAAACTCGTTGCCTTTTTTGCTATCATATCCCTCTGTTGCTTGTGCACACGCATCGCATACAGAATTTTTGACAATTGCCTCAGGTGTTCCTTCTAAAAAGTATGAATCAACTATTGCCATGTCTGCAAGGAATTTTTCGTCTTGTAAAAGTTTCTTCTTTCCTTCAAATTTTAAAACACAATATGTTGTCATCTCACTTCCAGTTCCAAATGTCGTTGGTATGAGAATTTTTGGAATTTTTAACTCAGATGCAGCATATTTTGCAACATCTTGGGAACTTCCACCACCAAGTCCAATTATTGCAGAAAGGTTCTTGGTTTTATATTCAGAAATTACTTTCTGAACTGTTTCAATTGACGGTTCAGGTTCTACTTTATCAAATAAGAGATAATCTGTTATCTTCATTTTCGCAAGCCACTTTGAGGAAACATCTGGCGGTGCAGTAGTTACAACTAGTGCATTTTTTGGATAATCTGCTTCAGAGAGTGCATTTTTACCGAATTTTATTACTTTTGGTATTCGAATAACATTCATGATAAAAGTTAGATTTTCAATTATTATTATACTTACTTTTTATCATGAAGAATAAAGAATTACTACATAAGATACAATAGTCATAAGTTTGTTAATCATTCAGATTTATGATAATAAAAAATTTCAAGGATTTTGCAACAAATTCTAGAAAAAAAGACACGTTGCGTATCATAGAAGCAGGACTTGGTGCTGCATTACCAGACAGGGCATTTGGAAAAATTGTAAAACGCAATAAGCTCGTATTAGGCAAAGAGACTATCTTATTCTCAAAATATGCTCGAATTTTTGTTGTAGGATTTGGTAAAGCCGCAGACTCTATGGCAAAAAAAGTCTCTTTGTTCACTCGAATCGATGGAGGAATTATTGTAATTCCAAGTGGAACAAAATCTGTATTGAAAAATAAAAAATTTAAAACCCTTTACGCTGGTCATCCTATTCCAAACAAACAAAGTGTACAGGCTACAAACCAAATCGTTGAATTTTTAAAAAAAAGGGAACCAGATGAGTTTATAATATTTTTAATATCTGGGGGCGGATCTGCACTTCTCTCATTACCAGATGGCATATCACTAAATGACAAAAAAATTGTTACCAGCATGTTATTAAAATCTGGTGCAAATATACAGGAAATAAACTGTGTTAGAAAACATCTTTCTAAAATAAAGGGAGGTAAACTAGTAGAAAATCTTTCATGTGATGCGGTATCATTTGTAATGTCAGATGTAATTGGTGATGATTTGTCAGCTATTGCATCTGCTCCTACATACTTTGATAATACAACATTCAAAGATGCATATGAAATACTAACAAAATATAATCTTAAAAAAAATACACCGCAAAGTGTCTTAAAAAGACTAAAACTTGGTATTCACAAAAAAATACCAGAAACTCCAAAATTTTTAAAAATAAAAAATTACATTATTGCCACAAACAATGATTGTCTTAATGCAATGAAAGAAAGAGCACAAAAACTAGGATATACTGTAAAGATGGTCCAATCTATCTCTGGTAATGTGGCAGTCGTTTCAAAGAAATTATTAAAATCTTTTCCAATTAAACAACACTCTTGTCTTATTTTTGGAGGTGAAACCACCGTAAAAGTAGTTGGAAATGGAAGAGGAGGAAGAAACCAAGAATTAGTTCTATACCTGTTAAATGAAATTCAAAAAAGTGAAAAAAATGTGGTGATCGCATCTTGTGGAACTGATGGAAAGGATGGAAATACAGATGCAAGTGGCGCAATTATTGAAAGTCCCAATAATCAATTTCGTGATATTAAAAAATTTTTAAAAAATAATAACTCATACAATTTTTTTAAAAAGTATAAAGGCCTGATATTTACTGGACCTACTCACACAAATCTTATGGATATTGGGATATTGTTAACTAGATAATAGCTTTGTAGCGAGATTTTGATCTGGTCTGACTATCCAACAAAAGATACCAACATGAAGTGCCATGTATTTTGATTACTTTGCTGATACTTTATCATAATAGATCTATTGCTTCTCTCTATATGCTCAAATTCACTCACATTGTTTTGGATACCACGTGAGATTCTTCTCTCACTGCCATAGTAAAAGTAGAGGTGTTCTATATGTCAATCAAAAAGGTGTTATTTGTCTATATATTTTGAATATAGAACTGAATAACAAAAATGAAAACTTGATGGCGTGCTAGAAGAGCCAAACTCCTTTTTCACCAACATGGTAGATGAGTTGGTAGAGTTTTCAGAGTATGACCCTGAACTTGCAGAAGGTCTCAGATGGTTAGATACTGAAGCACAAAAGCGAGGTATTACATTTTATGAGATGGTATTTCATGTCCTGCATAGATATGATATTGATACCAAGGCAAAAGAGTGGCTTACTACAAGAAACTAATCCATCCTAGTTATACCAGAACAAATATCACTTAACAAGTCGGGGTTATATTGCCCTGCAGCCGTCTTGATTTCTGATCTGTGAATTACTTTGCAAATAATGTTAGGAAAGATATACTCAGTAACAACAAAAATACTCAGAATTAAAACTCCAATTACAATAAAAATGCTAATTGATATTTTCATTTTTGTTAAACTAGAGAACAGTTACTGTCTTTTTTCAAGAGGTAAGTATTCACATCCAGACGGTCCACAATATTTTCCTACATAGACTGCTTTTGGTCTGTAAAGCATCGGTTTTGGTGCTGCTTCTGCAAATTTTTCTTCAATAATATGAGCTGTCCATCCTGCAACCCGTGAGATTGCAAAAATTGGTGTGTTCAAATCGGTTGGAATTTTTAGCATATAGTAAGTGGAAGCACTATAGAGATCTACGTTTGGAAAAATATCTGACCCTTTGATCTTTTTCATTTCTTCTGCTGTAACGTCCTCTACTTTTTTTGTAATCTTGTACCAAGGCTCACCTGTTTTTTCAGATAACCTTCTTGATAACTCTCTGAGAACCTCAGCTCGTGGATCAAAGGTCTTGTACACTGCATGTCCCATCCCCATTATTTTTTTATCCTCTGCTAGTCTTTCTTTAATCCAAGACTCGACCTTGTCTTCTGTCTTTATATCTAATAGCATCTTCATTACCTGAAAATTGGCACCACCATGAAGTTCGCCACTTAGTGCTCCAATAGCTGCGCTAACAGCAGCATACATGTGAGCACGAGTAGAGGAGACTTCTCTTGCAGCAAAGGTTGAAGCATTAAAACTGTGTTCCGCATGCAAAATTAAACAAATATCAAAAATTCTGGCAAATTCGGCATCAGGTATGTTTCCTGTAAGCATGTAAAGAAAGTTAGCGGCATGACCAAGATCTTTTGATGGCAGTATGGTTTCCTTTCCATTACGAATTCTGTCCCAACATGCTACGATTATTGGGAGTTTGGAAATAAGATTAACTGCTCTGTTGTAATTTGTAGGTCTATCATCTAATTTTTCATTATCATATGCTGCAAGTACTGCAACAGAGGATTGTAGGACATCCATAGGATTTGCTGTTTTGGGTATATCCTTTAGGATTTTTTCTAGACCATCTGGAACGGTACGAGCATCAATGAGTTTGTCATTAAATTCAGAAAGTACAGTTTTTGATGGAAGGTCATCATTAAGAAGCATGCAAGCAGTTTCCTCATAGCTGGATTTTTTAACTAGGTCTAAAATATCATATCCTCTGTAAATTAACTTGCCATTTATTCCATCGATTGCAGAGATCTTGGTATCAGCTACCTCAATATTTCGAAGACCTATGTTTTTTGTTTCCACAAACATTAATGCAAAAAATGTGTATTAAAATTATACCATACTAATCAACTTGTGATATAGTAACTAAATACCAATTAAGAACATATTTGGAAAGCCAAACATGTGAAAAATTTCTTAATCTGCTTTACATTTTATTTTGCTTATTTTTACCAAAAATTCGTCAATTGGTTTCTGATAAGTAAATTCTTCTAATTTCTCATTGAGAGATTCTAAGAAAACGTCACATACAACATAGCAGCCAAAAATTAAGCACTTTGTCTAATATGACAACTTTGTGCCATATAGCGTAAATTTTCAAAAAATGAAGGAAATGACTGAAATGGAAGATGATTTCATAAAATTGGTTGATGAATTTGTTTTAGTTTCAAAGGAACCAGCAGTTCTTGAAGAAATATCTCAGCTCGACCTGGAAGCAAGATTGCTTGGAATTACATTCTATGATATGTATTGCGTTGTTTTACAAGACGTTGCCGGACATCAAAATCTTGTATCAAGATTTAAAATTTTCATGAATGAAAAGAAAACTGTTTGAATA
>VBPW01000059.1 GCA_005877305.1 Nitrososphaerota archaeon
TGACCAATACGAATTGGAAATAAAAGAAAAAATAAAAGTCATAAAATAGCTCTGTATCTAGTTTGAATAAACTAATAATACTTTAACTCATTTACATCCAGAATTATTGTACAATATCTGCATCTAAGGACAAGACCTGTCTTGTCCACTACATCCATGATTGGTTCAATATCTTCTCCACTATTTGTTATACAATCTGGATTTGAACATCTGAAAATTCTTTCTATTTCATTAGGAAGAGTAACTCGTCTTTTTTCAACCAGTTTATAGTCTTTGATAATGTTTACAGTAGCTTTTGGAGCAAT
>VBPW01000060.1 GCA_005877305.1 Nitrososphaerota archaeon
CAGTTTACTCGTTACTTTATGCACTTGGCAACTACAAAGTTGATGTACATCTTATTTCTCCACCAGCGCTGAAGATTCGTGCTGATTCTACCTATGAAATTAACAAACGACTGTCTTACAAAGAATCAACAGACCTAGAGGAAAATCTTGGTGAATTAGACGTTCTTTATGTTACAAGGATACAAAAAGAAAGATTTGCTGATGTAGAAGAATATGTCAAAGTCAAGGGGAGCTACAAGATTGTACCGGATATGTTGAAGAAAATGAAAGATGACGCGATAATTATGCATCCATTACCTCGTCTTGATGAGATTTCACCTGATTTGGACTCTACAAAACAAGCAAAATACTTCAAACAAGCGGAATATGGTAAAGATACTCGCGCTGCACTTCTTGCATTAATTTTAAATGAAAATGGCTTCTGATTCATTATAATCCAAATAATCTCTGTTTTTTGCTCACATTGCAACAAGCTTTACATGTTCCATTTTTCTATTTGTCTGAAAATCTCTTGTCATCACATCAACTTTTTCAGCTTTGCCATGTAACAAAAAGAGCTCCATACACTTGTTTCCATCTATCTTACTATGAAGATGTGTCCCGATAAGGTCCTCGTAATTGTGTTTGATTCCAGTAACTACCTGCTCTGACTCTTCATCATGAACTACCATTAATATTGCATGAATCAAACCAGAAAGATCGGATCTCTGTTTTTCTTCTGAAATAAGTGTCCTAAGTCCAGCTCTTATTATCTCAGACCTTCCAGAAAACCCCATGGATTTTTGTAGCCTATCCATCTCAGAGAGAATTTCGTTATTTAGTGATATGGATATAATCGGCATATTGGTATTATTATTAAGTATTTTATAAGTTTAGCAGTAATTATTATTAACTTTTTGTAGATTTATTAATAACCATAATCAAAAGAAGCGTTGAACAGTGACAAAAAGGCCGCAATATTAGCTATATCAGTTGTAATTCCACTTACTGCATTTTCACTTTGGTTATCTGAGCAAAACAAAGCGGAAAGCTTGTCAGGACAGGGACACAAAATTCTTGTTACATTTTATCCGATTTACCAATTTACAAAAGCTATAGGCAAGGAGAAAATTGATGTTTCCATAATAATTCCTCCGGGAATCGAACCACATGACTGGGAACCAACAATTCAAGATATTCAAAAAATGAAAGACGCAGATATGATAGTCATAAATGGTGCAGGCTTAGAATCTTGGATTACAAAAGTTACTTCAATAAATCCTAATGTTATGATTGTTGATACCAGCAGTGATATACCGTTATTAGAAAAAGATTCGAATGGATTAGATAAGATTGCTAAAAAAGATCCACATATCTGGCTTGATCCTGTTCTAGCTAAAAAGCAAGTACAAAATATTGCAGATGGTTTGATAAAACTTGATCCACAAAACGCAAATTATTATCAACAAAATGCAAACGATTACAAGGCAAAATTGGATATACTTGATAACGAAATCAAAACAGATCTTTCTACATGTGATAAAAAAGACTTTCTTTCATTTCATGATGCATTTTCATATTTTTCAAAAGAGTATGGTCTACATCAACACACAATAGTTGGAGGACTAGATCCAGAAACAGAACCAACAGCGCCGGCATTACAACAAATAACAAAAGATGCACAAAGCTTGGGATTAAATGTAATCTTTACCGAAGAGGCAGCAAACCCAAGAGTATCACAAGTCATAGCTGATGAGATACATGGAAAAGTTCTAGTTCTAAGCCCATTAGAGGTAACTGATAAAAACATAGACTATATCTCAAAAATGGGACAAAATCTCTCAAACCTCAAAGAGGCATTATGTTCATGATAGTAGAAATTGAAAATCTTACTATAAATTATGATGGTATATTGGCGCTTGATAACGTAAGCCTCTCAGTGGAGGAAAAGGACTTTTTAGGCATTATTGGTCCAAATGGTGCAGGGAAAACTACTCTATTTAGCTGTATGCTTGGACTTTTAAACAACTATAATGGAGAAATTAAATTTTTTGGAGCAAACATAAGAAAATCAAAACAATATCTTCATCAAATAGGATTTGTACCGCAAAAACCTGTCTTTGAAAAAAATTTTCCAGCTACTGTAGCTGAAGTTGTTGGAATGGGTTTAACTAAAAACCAAAAAGATAACACAATTGATAAGGTTCTTCAGAAAGTCTGGCTTCACGAACTAAGCCATAGAAGAATAGGAGATCTATCTGGAGGTCAACAACAACGTGTTTTTATTGCAAAAGCGCTTGTCAACGATCCACAAATTCTCATCCTCGATGAACCTGTCACTGGCATAGATTTACAAAGTAAGGATTTGTTTTACCAAATTTTGCGTGACTTGAACCAAAAAGATAACATTACAGTAATTTGGTCATCACATGATCTGGACGCAGTTGCTAAACTTGCAAGCAAGGTAGCATGTCTTAACCGAACATTATTTTTCCATGGAATATCTGAAGAGTTCTTTCATAATGAGAATCTGCTAAAGATGTATTCCGAATCTTCAATGCAAATGCATATGCATAACCACGAGGACTAAAATGGGCTTTGAAATTCTTTCTTATGGTTTTATGCAAAGAGCTCTAGTCTCAGGCATAGCCATTGCTCTGATGTGTTCAGTTGTTGGACTCTTTCTGGTTTTAAGACGACATTCACTTTTTGGAGATGCACTTGCACATTCTGCATTTGGAGGAATAGCTGCAGGACTCTTTCTTGGAATATATCCCATTTGGACAGCTTTTGTAGTTTGCATCTTGAGTGCACTAGGTCTTACAAAGATTAGACAAAGATTCCAGATTTCAGGCGATGCCATGGTAGCAATTCTGCTTTCATCGGGTCTTGCTATGGGAGTCATTCTTATCAGCCTAGCAGGAGGTTTTACTGTGAATTTATTCAGTTTTCTTTTTGGCAGTATCTTACTGGTCAGTTTGGAAAATACAATTCTGATTTTAGGTTTGGCCGGATCAATTCTCATTGTAATTTTGTTGTTATACAGGCAGTTAGTCTATACAACTTTCAACGAAGAGCAAGCAAAGGTTAGTAGTATACAAGTAGAGAAACTGAGCTATCTACTTGTAGTAATTGCAGGAATAACTGTAGTAAGCTCGATGCAATTAGTAGGAATCCTTCTTACATCTTCATTAATTGTAATACCGAATGTAACTGCAATGTTATTTTCACGCGGATTCAAACAAACTTCAATCCTTTCTATGATTTTTGCAGTTTTCTCTGCAGTGGCTGGAATTTTGACATCTTATAGCTTTAATGTGGCACCAGGTGGAATGATCGTTTTGATTTCTATAATCCTTTTTGGGGGATCACTTGGCATAAAATCATTTAGACAAAAAAAGAGAGTATTGGTTTTAAACAAAGAAGCTACTAAATTGTCGTAGTTTTGAAAATAAAATAATCGTTGTAAATGTTATCAAAAGAATAATCATTGAACTAAATGGAAATTCAGGTACAGGTGAAGGATTAGATACAACTGATGTAAATTCTGCCCCAGCAAAGCTATTTCCTTTTAGATTTTCAAATGCTATAGTGATTGGACCTGTGGCATTTGCTGGGATAGAGACTGTAATGGTATTGTCTGTATCAGAATCAGTAGTTACACCAGATTTCTGAAAGATCGGTTTATGATTTGCTATTATTGAAAAATCATAACCTACCGCACCAGCTGTCTGGTTTATGAGATAAGGATCAAGTATCTTAAAGAAAAATGATGTGTTAGAGCCTGCTGTGATCTTTGGAGGATCCCAGCTAAGACTAACCTTGAATTGCGCATTTCTTGTGAATTGAACCATTGGAAAACCAGTTTCATTACTTGGCAATAATGAATAATCCATTTCTAATTTGGAGGTCTGTTGCTTTATTGCCAAATCCGACAATTCCTGTTTGTATAATACAAGATGAACTATCCTGTCATCAGACGAATAATCATCAATGGTAATTGCTCTATCAGGCAATTTGATTCCATTAACATAGGCATCATATTTTGTGACTAAAAAATCCCCAAATGATTTTGGAATCTTGATCTCTTGGTGAACTAATAATACTTGCTTTATGTTGTCTTCTGACCAATTAAATGGCATTACAAAGTTTATTGATTTTTTTTCAGAATCATATTTAAAATTATCAATCTGATCATAATATGCAATAACTGTTACAGTTTGTTTACCATAACCTTTATCGTAAATTTGGTATTGGTCAGTTTCAGGGATTGATATGGCTACATTGTATGACTTGCTGACTTGATTGTCGTAGGAACCCATTGTTAATACGTTAATTTTGAATCGGTATAATCCACCTGAATTAAAAATTGGCCCCTTTATGTCATACTTACCACTATGCTGATCAAGTACGCTTGAAAAAACTCCTCCCCACTCATTTATTGAAACTTCTCCAGATTCTTGTGGAAATGCACTTATTAGAAAATTCCCGCTATCACTTTTAAAAATATGACCAAAAAGAGCTTTATCGCCTTTGAAGACAGAAATTGAAACTGTGACATCGGAAAATGGTTGTTGACTATCTGCATCTATGAGAAGAAAGTTCATTTGAGTGCCTGTATGGTTGTTGTCTATTAAAAATGGCGTAGAGTTAATTGACAAA
>VBPW01000061.1:0-12645 GCA_005877305.1 Nitrososphaerota archaeon
AATGAATGCAAAACTTGAATATCTTCCAAGAGACTATCCCTATTATACAAAAGCATTAACGGAAGAATGGCCTACTATAGAAACTATTTTTGAAAAAAGAAATGCAAACGGAATAGAAGTTGCATTTTGTAGATTACATATACAAAAAAGAGTTTATGGTTATGTTAACATAGAAATTGGTTATGAAGTAACACAAGGTCAACGAGTACTTTTAGAAAAACCATTAGAATTTGATTTTGACACAAAAGGAATTGTATTCAAAGCACCAAAGCCAGTTATTGAGATAGGAAAATCTGAGAATGAGGAATACGCAGAAGCAAGTGGATATCATGCAACAGAACATGTTGTGATAGAAGGGAGCAATATGATAACGGGTGGAGTATCACAAGATCTTGGTGGCATATCACTTGGAACGTCAGGACTTGTCTTTATCTATGATTCTGCAATAGGCGGTAACGGTGCAAGTAAAGCACTTTATGACAGGTTGGAAAAAGCATTTGAGCGAAGCTTACACATTGTAAAAGAATGTCCTTGCAAAAGCGAATCAGGTTGCCCAAGATGCACATTTTCTTACAGGTGTGGAAACAATAATGAATACCTTCACAAGCTTGCCGCTACAGAAATTTTACAAAGAATTAATGATGGTAAGATAACCGAGGTTTCTGAACCAGTAGAGGGAGACAAGCCACTTGTCTAGTAATAATACGGATACAGTCGTTTTAGTATCATAGATAAAAATGATTAGCATTTTTGATTAACAATACAAATTATTAATACCAATATTAATTGCCAATCATGGAAAAAGTTGCCATAGTAACAGGCAGTTCAAGCGGCATTGGTTTTGAAACAGCGCTAGCATTAGCAAGGGAGGGGTATTTTGCATATGCTACCATGCGAGATACAAAGAAAGAAAACAACGTCAAAGAAACTGCAAAAAAAGAAAATTTGAAACTAGAGGTACTTGAAGTGGATGTTGACAAGGATGATAGTGTAAAAAATGCCATAAACAAGATTGTTAAAGAAAAGGGTAGAATCGATGTATTAGTAAACAACGCTGGCTATGGCCTTTTTGGTTGCTTGGAGGATATCTCCATGGAAGACCTAAAGGCACAGTTTGAGACAAACTTTTTTGGAGTAGTTAGAGTATCGCAAGCAGTAATTCCTATAATGCGGAAACAAAAATCTGGAATCATAGTAAATGTAAGCTCCATTGCTGGAAGAATAGGTTTTCCTGTTTCTCCAGCATATATTAGCTCAAAGTTTGCATTAGAGGGATTAAGCGAGTCAATGAGGTATGAGCTTTCTCCATTTGGAATTAATACCATAATTATTGAGCCAGGAGTAATAAAGACAAACTTTATGTCATCAACAAAAAAAGTTCTAAAATCAGATTCTCCTTACAAAGACATTACAAATAAGGTGATTATGGGCATTACCATGATGTCAGAGATGGGCACTCCAGCCAATGAGGTAGCAAATACAATCATCAAAGCAATAAAATCTGAGAAACCATTACCCCGATATGTTGTGGGAAATGATGCAGTAATGTTCCTTGAAGCAAAAAAGAACAAAACTGATCTAGAGTTTGAAAATTACATCAAAAAAGAGCTTTTTAGCTAGACTGTAGATTTTTTGATTTAACCCATCTGAAAATTTCTGCTAGAAGGAACATATTGGTTAGATTGATATACGTCGCCTAGTCAATTTTTATCAAAGTCAACAGATTTAGGCACAAATTTGGTGATAGTTTAAAATGAAATGGAAAACTTTACAACATAACGGCATAGCATTTCCACCGCCTTTTGAATCAAAAGGTATAACGATCAAGATCAAAGGCGAGAAGGTACCTCTAAATTTAGAACAAGAAGAAATGGTCTACCAATGGGCAAAAAAAAAAGACACTCCCTATGTCCAAGACAAGGTCTTTTGCAAAAATTTCTTGGAAGACTTTGTAAAGGTACTCCCGCCAAAATTCAAAAACATTTCACTTTCTGATATTGATTTTTCTGCAGCCTTCAAGGTAGTAGATTTAGAAAAAGATACAAAATTAACACTTGATAAGGAACAAAAAAAGAAACTTGCAGTGTCAAGAAAAGAAATCAAAGAAAAAATGAAGGCAAAGTACGGCATGGCAATAATTGATGGAAAGCAAGTTGACGTAGCTAATTGGATGGCAGAACCCCCAGGACTTTTCATTGGAAGAGGAGACCATCCATTAAGAGGAAGATGGAAACCAAGAATTTCAGAAAAAGACGTAATGTTAAATCTAGGAAAGGAAGCCAAAGTACCACCTGGCAACTGGGGAAAAATTATTCACGAGACAGATTTCATGTGGCTTGCAAGCTGGGAAGACTATCTTACAGAAAAACGCAAATATGTTTGGCTTTCTGATACCGCCGACTTGAAACAAGAGCGTGATCAGATGAAATACGATAAGGCAATTAAGCTTTCCCAACACATTGACAAGGTACTGGAAAATGTAGTTAAAAAAATGTCAGATCGTGATGAAAAAGTAAGAAGAGTTGCAACTGTTTGTTATCTAATATTCAAAACTGCCATGAGAGTAGGAGATGAAAAAGATCCTGATGAGGCAGACACTGTAGGTGCAACCACACTAAGAGTAGAACATATCAGGCTAAAACCGGATGCAATAGAATTCGACTTTTTGGGAAAGGATAGTGTACGATGGCAAAAATCGCTTCCACTAACTGTTCAGGATAAAATACTTCACGATAACTTGAAAAAATTTACAGAAAAGAAAAAACCAGATGACTTAGTTTTTGATGGAATCACCTCAAGGCATGTAAATGAATTTCTTGGACAAATAGTAAAAGGACTTACTGCCAAAGTTTTCAGAACATATCTTGCAACTACAGTTGTGACAAATTACCTCAAAAAAGTAGATCGTCTTGATTCAAAATCAGAAAACATCAAGATTTATCATGCCAAACTAGCAAATCTTGAAGCAGCCATTACCTGTAATCACAAGAGAACTATTCCAAAGACGTTCGAAGAATCTTTGAAGAAAAAGAAAGAGGCACTAGAGAAACTAAAGAAAACTGCCCCTAAAACTGAGAAGCAACGAGAAAAACTAAAGCTAAGAGAAGAAAAGATGAAGTTGACAATAGAACTTACTGAAAAAACTAAAGATTACAATCTTGGAACATCACTACGTAACTATATTGATCCTAGAGTCTTCAAGGCTTGGACTGACCAAGTAGGATTAGAATGGGAAAAACTATACACCTCTGCACTTCAGAAGAAATTCCAGTGGATTACAAAGGCAGATACTGATTGGAAAAAAATTGTGACACAATAAGATTTGTCCTATTTTAGGCCAAATTTGTTTTTAATATTAAAAAAACTACAAAATTAAAAAATAAATAAAAAATTGGGAAAAAATTAGTTTCTTGGATAAGACAAATTTTACTAAGCTGCTGGTTCTGCTGCGGGCTGTGAAGAACCAACTATTTCGGCAGAAGCAAATCGTCCACCTACTTGGGTGATCTTTATTTTTGCATTCTGACTTGGTCCGTCGTTGAATCGTCTGTTGCCTCCATATCCTCTATCTCGGCCGCCTCCGTATCCTCGGTTAGATCTTCCAAAACCGCCATCGTTATAACTCATCGTTGCACCTCCTTTCTTATTTATTGACGGAATTTATCCCAAATAAGAATGGATGGAATTTGTGTTTTATAGAAATTAGGTTCATATTTTGAATTCAGTTGTGCTGCAACAACTACATTTATTTGCATCAAAAAAATAGGCGTAATCTGTGCCGGGGTAGCTCAGCCTGGCCTAGAGTGCCAGTCCACACAAAAGGGTAATACTCATAATCTGGAGGTCGTGGGTTCGAAACCCACCCCCGGTACTTCCAAGATATCCTAAGTTAATGTTAAATTAGTTCGTATTTACCACGAGTAAGATGGAAGAATTTGAAGAATTTGCACTAGCATTATTAGATCAGCTCTCAATTGAGATAAACGAAGAAAAAGAAATCACAAAATCCCTTTCCAAGGCAGTACAAACACTACCAACAACAGTCAAGTTTGAAGATATTGAAGTGTTATCAAAGGCCATCTTTCCAAAGATGGCAGAAAAAATTGCACAGTTTACTGGAATTTCTGTTCCACCAGAAACAAAATTAGAATTTTTAGATTTAATTGAATTAAAAAAATTAAAGGGAAAAAAAGTATTTGCGACAAAAGATTCTTATGAATTTGTAAATGAGCTTTTTACTTCTATAGCTCTTGAAAAAAGTGACAGAATAGCACAGCTTATGAAAAACGATCCAGTAAAATTTCTTGTTTATTCTACATATGCAAAATCGTACATTTCAAAGATATCTACAACTTATGGTGATTATCTTGATTCTACTATATTTTTAAACAAATTTGTGCTTTCTAGTTACCCCCAGATAATTTTGCAAAAACAAGGAGAACCGTACGAACCCAAGTTTGAATATGTGAATTCTGGATATATCGGAGCATTAAAGATGACAATTCTTGAAGAACAAATTCATGCAATTCAAAGCAATTTGCATGAAATTAACAAAAAGGCAGTCATTGAAGTAAATTCAATAAATGAAGAACTTGCAAAGATAATTTTAACATTAGACGATACTACAGTAAACAAGCTTTCCGATTACCTGCAATTACCACAAGTACCTGAAGAATTCCCTATAGCTAGGAGAGCAAATCTATTTTTCATGTTAAATCCTGATACCTTTATCGTAGGAGTGCTTGGTCCTGATGTGATGACTTTTACAAAAGTCACAATAGATCCTAAAATTTCTGAGATGTTGCCACAACTTTTGGATGTATACCAGAGATGGCTCAAGCCAATACAAATTCACCACGCCGCATTTTCTACAATGGAAGGAATGGCAGAATTTGCAGTTCAAAATATTTTAAAAGATGATAAAGAATTTCAAGATTATCTTGTCACTTTTGCCAAGACCGACATTTCTTCATACCAAATAAGAAAGAGCATTGGGATGGATTTCACGTCTACAGTTTTTGCAACACTTGGCAAAAATACACACCAAACATTGATTGAGAATCCACCTACAACAAGAGAGTTGAAAAATCCAGAAAGTTACTTGAAGAGAATATGAGTCAAGATTTCGATCCAATAGTTGTAGAATGGATATCTTATGTCAAAAATTCCAGATATACATTAGTTGAAAAATGTCTAAAATTATCTCAGACTCTGGAATATCCAGATCTGAACGTACGTGAATATGTTCAAAAATTAGATCAATTGAAAGAAGATTTGAAAAATTCCCTTTCTGAAGTAAAGAATCCTACCTATTTGGTGTCTATGCTAAACGAATACATGTTTGATATCTTGGGATTTAGTGGTGATCATGATGATTACTATAATCCAAAAAACAATTTTCTAAATGTAGTACTTGATAAAAAAAGTGGAATTCCCATAATGTTGTCTATTATCTATGTCGAACTTGCAAAACACATAGGATTGGATTTACGTCCTATGGGATTTCCGAGTCATTTTCTTGTGAAATTTTCTGAAGAATTAATTTTAGACCCATACAACAGAGGAAGGCTGCTTTCTATTGAGGATTTGCAGGAAATACTTGACAGAAATTATGGAGGTAGTGTGGAATTTTCACCAGACTTTCTTAATGAAATTGGGCCAGAACAAATTCTTATTAGAATATGTAGAAATCTAAAAAATTCATACATACAATCTTTTAACTACACAATGGCTATGCACTGCATAAACATGATACTTGGTATAGAACCAGATTCACCAGAGGAAGTAAGGGATAAAGGAATTCTAGAAGCAAGACTGTCAAATTATTATCTTGCGTTAAGATCATTAAACAGATACATCGAGCTAGCACCAGAAGCTGATGATGTTGATCATATTTTGGATTTGATAAGAGACATCAAAGAAAGAGCTATTCAATAATTGAGGCAACATCATTGCCTTTTTTTATCAATTTGTGTTCATATCGAATTATTTTGTTACGTAAAGTGGATTTGAGTACATCCATTTCATTTCTCAGGGTAGCAATTTCGTCCTCAAGTCTAGCTACTCGTTCATAAATTGACTCCTCGCTCTCTGCCATACCCATTTTAGGAGTGGAAATTGATCTTAAAAATTTATGGTTTATTTTATTGAGGTATTGGTCAGTTTTTTGCTATAAAACAAATTCAGAGTTGCAAGCCTGGCATTTACCTTTCTCGCTGCCAGTTAGGCCTATAATCAAAATTTTGCCAATTGTTCCGCATTTTGGACATAAACCGGTGGTAACGTTTCTTGGACCGCTTGTTTTTGGTTTTACGGTTTTTCTTCTTACCATCATTTGAGAATCTTGGATTCGCATTATTAAGTCTAAGCGTTTGATCGCAAAAAGCGCGGGGAGTGGGATTCGAACCCACGGGTCCTTACGGACATGGGATTAGCAATCCCACGCCCTACCAGGCTAGGCGACCCCCGCACATAGGTGCTGAAATTAGATCTGTTAATTAATCTAGCTTGATTAACTGAAATAGAGTATTAAATTGCCGCTCAATTAGATTGGCAAATTATGCTAACAATAAATAATTAAAACCATTTAACAAAACAATTGAACCCCCACTCTTATTGACATTATAATACTCAAAAAAAACTCGTGGATACAAGACGAGAAGATGTATGACTCGTGGGCTGGTGTTTCTATCAGTGCAGAAGCTAAGAAATAATTTTAACCTACACAAAACGTTACTAAATTAGTTCCATGTTCGGAACCACCGGGATTAGCGCCTATAATGTCTCTATTTTGGATTGATTTATGACCAATTAGCTTACTCTTCACCAAAACGCTTGTATTGAAGGTGTTCTCAAATAATCCTCTCATTCTTTCAGATGAAGCTGTTCCAGCATTTGCGATCAAAAGATTTCCAAAATTCCAAATCCAAGGTCTGTGTTTATGACCACATAAAACAAGATCGACTTTGCCTGAAAGTGCAGTTCTTAATACATCGCCTGCATCAATTACTGTTATTCTATCAGTTCCAGTATCAGGTACTCCCACAAGATGATGGTGCATTGCAACTATTTTGTTCTTCTTTTCATATTTTTTTAAGGTACGTTCCAGCCACAAATTTTGTCTGTATCCTACCTCCCCTTCATCCCTATCTGGTCTTGCCGTACCCAAAGTAATTAGAACTGTATTATCGTCAAGTTCGTTTACGGTCTCAAAAGGAAAGAATTTTTTGAACAATAGATAACCGGTGTTTCTATAGTCGTGATTACCGCTAATTGTAATAATTTTTTCTGCTTCAAACTTTGAGAATTTTGCTTTACATTTTTCATATTCTTTCATAAGCCCTTCATTGGTAAGATCTCCTGTTACAAGGATAGCAGAAGGTCCTAGATCATTTACCTCATCTACAACATTATCAAATATTTCCTCCCTAAATTGAGAACCAACATGAATGTCTGAAATTTGTACTATTTTCATATTGCATTTACCAATGTAAAATCATTGTTTAAGGATTGGCTTTTTGTTTTAAAATTAATTGATCCGTGTATGGAAATGAAAATTTCTTAGTTAGAGTTAAATATACTGGTTCGGCCACCTTGGAATGTTTTGGGGAAAAAAGCTGCAATAATTAAAGGAGATGGTACAGGGCCAGAACTTGTTAATGCAATGTTACATGTACTAAGATCCTGTAATTCTCAAACAGAAATGATCTTGTGTGAAGCTGGTTCAGAACAATGGGAAAAACATGGTGGCGCTACATACATTCCTGATTCTACTATGAAACTACTAGAGGAAAGTAATGCTTGTTACAAAGGACCAACAACTACCATTCCACGTCCAAATGCACCTCGAAGTGTTGCCGTTACAATTAGACAGAAATTTGAACTTTACAGCAATATAAGACCGATCAAGACATATGACAGATTATCACCAAACAGAAAGCTTGATTTTGTTTGTTTTCGAGAAGCCACGGAAGGACTCTATGCAGGAATTGAGTTTAAGATATCAAACGATGCAGCAATAGCGATAAGAAAAACAACACGTAAAGGTTGTCAAAGAATAGTAAGATCATCGTTTGCGTGGGCAAAGAAATATGGCATGAAAAAGATCTTTGCCATTACAAAGCGAAACATACTCAAAGAAACTGATGGTATATTTTGGTCTGAAGTTGAAAAAGCAGTCTTAGATAATCCGGGAATTGAGGTAGAAGAATATTATATTGATAATATGACTCAGCAGCTTGTCAAAAATCCAGAACGGTTCAATAATTCTATATTATTGAGTACGAACCTGTTTATGGACATCATATCAGAATGTGCTTCTGGCAATATTGGTTCTATAGGTAACGTATATTCTGCCAACATTGGTGATTCATATGCCATGTTTGAACCAGCTCATGGAAGTTCACCAAAATACACTGGTTTAGACAAGGTCAACCCCACTGCAGCAATTTTGTCAGGAGCTTGGATGGTTGAGTATCTCGGAGAACCTCAAATAAGAGATGCCGTATTTGCAGCGACAGAACATGTGATTAATGAGGGAAAATATGTTACGTACGATATTGGAGGTAATGCTTCAACATCTAAAATGGCAAATGCCATAGCTGAAACAGCAAAACAGAAGCTTCAAAAATAATTCTAATTGATTAGTCTCATTAAAACTCTATCTTAGAGTGGAGAATTGTTATCTTCATTTTAGAACTGCTTGAACTAAAATTAATTCTTCAAAGAACATTTTCTTTGTTGCAACTATCTTCGCAAAAAATCCTAAAGATTCAGTTTCTTCTAATAATTTTTTGTAATTTGCAAGAGAAGATGTCAAATATAGCATTTTACCTCCTTTTTTTATAACGTTTTTAGCTGATTTTATTATTTGAAGTGGAACTAAAATCCCCTTATCCATGCCATCAACGCTTGGATCACTAATTTCTTCAGAAGGGAGGTATGGAAGGTTACAAATGACAAGGTCAAATTTTATAGTAAGCGGGTCTGCAGAATGACAACAAATACAATTTTCGATTAAATCATGTGCTTTCTGTGTTGCCTCAAAGTTGATGTCAGTTGCTACTACCACCTCAAAGTTTGGCAGCAAAACATTTGCAAGATAACCAGATCCAGTACCAATATCAAGAACATATTTTCCTTTTTCATTTTGTAGATAATTAGCAAAAAATATTGTGTCTTCTGCTGGCAAATAATATTCAGTTTTTACTGATTTGTTTTGCAAGATTAATTATTTCACCATTTGTTAATTCCTCGAATCGTTTGTTTGAATCAATCAAAATTCCAAATTGTTTGGCAACATTATGAAGTGTCTTTCTTCGGTATGAAAAAAGCTTGTTTACTATTTTTATTATATCTTTTGAGATTTGATGTCTTTTGGTCAATTTTAATATGACAGAATCTACCTTTGGGGGAGGAGAAAAAACTGATTTCTTAACATTCATCAAATGTTTAATTTCTGTACAGTGGGATACTAGCACAGTAATTGCCTTGTGGTTTTTGCTGCCTGATCTTGCAAAGAGCTTTTCAGCAAATTCCTTCTGAACCATTATGATTCCGTGAGAGAATTCCTTTTGAGCAAGCCATTCGATTGCGTTTCTGCTCTCAGAATATGGCAGATTTGATACAAAAATTGAAAAATCAAGATTCATCTTAAAGCCATCGCCATGCTTGAGTGTTAGATTGGGAAAATTTGAGAATTTTTCTAATGCCTTTGAATATAACTCTCTGTCTTTTTCCACAGATATCACTTTTTTTGCTACCTGACACAAGTAAGGAATTAGAATGCCCCTACCAGTACCAATTTCAAGAACTGTATCTTTCTTTGTTATTGCAGCAGAATCAACAATAGATTTTGCAACTGATTCTGAAACTAAAAAGTGTTGTCCAAGTAAATGGCGCTTTTTCATCGTCTAACAAAGAGATTCATTCTGGTCTCGCCAGTTATCTCTTCAAGTATTCTCTTTGCAATTTGTTTTACTGGTTCTTTTAATCCTACTCGGTCTTGCAGATCTTTGAAATCTGTAAACTTTTTCTTTTCTCTTTCCTCAAGCATACTTTTCATGTAGGTCTTTCCTATTCCTGGGATTAATTCGAGCGCATGGATCCTTGGAGTTAGTGGTTGTGCATTGTTTAGATAATCCACAAATCTTTGTTCATTTTGCAAAACAATTTTTTCTACTACACCTGGAAGCTCGCTTTGCGCTGCTGACGAAATCTCAGAGTATTCTAATCTACCCAAAACTGATAAAATTTTTGTTCGACCTTCTTTTCCAATGTATACTTTCTCTCCAATTTCAAATGTAGAATTTGGTAATCCAAGTAATTCAAGGATTGTCAATCTTTCTTCTCCTAAGGCAGTCACTATGATTCCATCCCTACCTCTAACTGTTGCAGACTTGCCTCTCATTACAAAATCTAAAACGTATGCGTACTCTTCGTACTTTCTAGGTTGAGTTCTCTCCAAGAACATCTACTCCTTTGTGGACTTACACGTTCTCCTTGATAATTTTTAACATTTTTTCTAGCGTTTCTGTCAGGATTAGTTTTTTCCAGCCAAAGGTAAATGCACGCAATTCAGCTTCGGTGGTTGGAAGGTTGTTTACAATTTCTACTGCTTCCTCTTCTGTAATTCCACATTCCTTAACAAGTTGTTGCTTTAGTTTTTTTGCAGCCTTTCCGTCAATTTTTGTAAATTTAGACACATAATCAAATGTCCATCGTTGTATCTGATCCATAGACTCGGCATCAGATTTTTCCATAATTTCTTTAACTTCAGAAATAGAAATTGGTTGTTTCTTTTTTATTTCTTCCATGTTTATACACCAAATGGTTTGATATGGTCTAACCTTGTTATCAGGGTTTTTGTTTTATTACCAAGCTTAACATCCATTGTTACAGTTCTGCGTCCAACACTTGTTATAGTTCCAACTTTCCCATGGTATCTTCTATGTGGTAGTGCCTTGTGTTGTGAAGGATCTATGATTACAAGAGCCTTGTCACCTTTAACAAAAGTTCTCATTAGGAAAGATACGCCTCTTACTTTATCTTTCGTCATTACAGATCGTGACTTGTGCATAAATCCATGAGAATGACCATGTGGTTTCTTAGTAGTCATGTTCGTAAAGACTTGAGTTGCCCATAATTTAACACTTACTAGTTATTTGAGAAGATTTAGATCCTACTACACATGTTCATTATTAGCAACATATTTCCATACACAAAATGGAATAGAAGACTATTCCTCAGATTCGTCCTTCTTTTTCTTCTTTGTTTCTTCTTCTGGATCTGATACGCCAGATTCAGCAAGGTACTCGATAGGTGCTTGAATGCGCAACAACGTTTCCTCCAATTGGACGTGTCGGGTCACCAAAGAACGTATCTGGAGATGACATTACTTGGTTTGTTGCAATAGCTGCAATATTGTATGTTTCAGCAGTTCTTGTAAGAAGATGCATGAATCTGTTCAATCTTTGTTGCCTAATAGAGAGCGTACCTCTGCCAAGATATTCTGCTCTGAATAATCCTACAGCCGAGTCAACTACGATTAATTTAATTTTATTTTCTTCTATTACTGGACCTGCTTCTTGCATTATCAGTTCTTGATGTGAGCTATTGTATGCTTTGGCAACAATAATTCTATCTAGTACTTTTTCTGGATCAAGACCTTTTGCTTTTGCTATAGAAACAATTCTTTCAGGCCTGAACGTGTTTTCAGTATCAATATACAAAACGCCTCCATCTAGTCCACCTTCTTCTTTTGGTTTTTGAACAATTACACACATTGTATGGCAAAACTGCGTTTTTCCAGAACCAAATTCACCATAAACTTCTGTAACAGCTTGCGTTTCAATTCCACCATCAAATAACATATCTAAAGCATTAGTGCCTGTAGAAATCTTTCCAATATCCTGCCTTCTTTTGTAAATTTCTGCAGCACTGACAAATTCTTTTTGAAGTTGTCCGGATTCGATAAGAGATTCTCTTGCCTTGGTTACTAGTTTTGCTGCAGTCTCAAATTCCATTCCGGTAATTTCAGCAATGTCTACTGGACCCCTTACGAGAAGATCCATTATATTATGAATGCCTGCATCATTTAGCTTCTTGGTAGTTACTGGTCCTACACCATCTAAACTGTCTAATCTCACGTCGTCCATGTTACCGTATAGTACGGTATGGGTACTCCATTAACTTGTTTGTAAAATTTGTTCAACATAAGGTTAACAGTGTTTTGACTTGTAAAAAATTGTTGGTTCATTGAATCAACCAAATGGATCATCCCTATCTTTTTGCTTGTTATGATAATCTCCTAACAAGTTTTCTTCACATGTACATGAGCCTAATGTCTTTTTACAGAAATTACATCTTTCTTTCATCTATAACCCTTTTCTATAAAATCACGTTCAAGATATTTATGGATATTTAATAAGGGCTCTGTTACCTTGTAGGTTGATTTCGTTGATTTTTTTCGCTGTTACTTTCGGTTGATGAAATTAAAACAAATTGCTTAAAATTTTAGATATTTTTCTCTGTACGGATTTTACGGCTTTTCCATTATTGAGTCGTTTGTCCATATCAAACAGATCCCCAAATACTTCATTCATTGTTATTTGGTTACTTGTTTTATGAATAAAATAATCATAGTAT
>VBPW01000061.1:12756-14233 GCA_005877305.1 Nitrososphaerota archaeon
ATATTTTCAATTAAGATAGGTAATGAAATACTCTATCTAATTTGGGCTATTGTAGTCACAGTAATTGTAGTAGGATTATTGGCAATAATTGTAATGATGCGTAGAAAACATGAAGAGATAGTAGAGGAAATAGAGAAAGAGGGAGAGGTGGATCGTAAAAGAACATTAGCATTAGGTAGGGGAACTATACGGGGAGAACTAAATCAAATTTTAGGAACTTATTCCATGTTAAATGATTATGAACATATTGCTTTTCTAACATCAGTGGCAAAACAATTTCCATTAGATTTGATTGGGGTAAATGATAACGGAATTGATTTTATTGAAATAAAATCTTTGAAAACTCCACTATCTCCTAGTGATAAAAAAATAAAGGAGCTTATTGATAACAAAAAAGTTGAGTATAAGGTAATTGAAGGAAACTTACCAAAATCATTTAACATTCAAGAAAGACCTGAAAAGTGAAAAACCGCAGTTATGACAATAGTCAGTTTGTAAACTATCTCTAAAACCTCTATTGCTTTCGACTCGCGTTTTGAATGAGTGTTAGCCATTTGTTATCCCCCTCAATCTTGACCCAGCAAGCTTCGGCAGGCGTTTTACCCTCTAAACCCATGTGTGGTCTAAAGTAATTATGGAAAATACGCACTAAAGTTAAAAGAACTAAAATTTGTTATACAACTATCTTTTTCTTCGTTGTCCTGGTTTGTTTTGTCCAGGAACTCTTTTTAATTGAAATCTTTTTCTAAAATTTTCTCTATTTCGCATGCTGGAAATAATTCCATGTCTTTCTCTGGCTTGGACCTTTGGTGTTTGACCTCTTACCTTGCCTGCTTTTGTAAGCGAACCGTGGGTTGGCACGAATTAACTTTTGTATGATTCAATTTATGTATTTGGATGTATTTACCAGTATTTCGCTTTAATAGTTTCAATAACACGCTCGTGTTCTCTGCCTTTTCGTCTTGCGTATCCTTCCATTGCACTTAGTGGCACACCACCTAATGTCTTTGCCAAAGTGGTAAATGCTTTTCTCTTAAATGAGCTGTTATGACTAGTCTTGTGCATGAATTTTTGTATTCCATATTTGAAGTTGTGTTGCCAAGTCTTGTACATCACTCCAAGTTGTACAGCATCCATTTCGTTTCCTATATCAAAAAATTCCGATTTTTCTAATAGTCCAATTGGAACAAATGTTAATGGGGTTGTGGTAAACATTGATTCCGGTTGTTCCGTTTCTAATTCACTAATTAGTCTAATGGTCTCCCATGCATCTTCGTCTGTTTCATCATTATCCAATCCCATAATCAATGTAAATGCAGGAATCCAGTTATTTTCGTTAAGTGTTTTTACTCCTTCTTTTACAACCCAATGCCACTCTTCTGGTTTGTATGGTGAAAGTTTTCTATCTGCATATTTGCCAATTAATCTTAAACTTCCTGTCTCAAATCCACACTGAATTCCTATCTTATTATCTGGA
>VBPW01000028.1:0-21736 GCA_005877305.1 Nitrososphaerota archaeon
GTTACTGGACAACTTTATAACTTTACTGCTCTTATCAACATGACAGACACGAATCTTAAGTACAATGCGCGGCCTGATGGCAATGACATTGCATTTACCGCCTGTGATGGAAAGACGCTGTTAAATTATCAAATAGAAAATTATACCAGTTCTACAGGATCATTGACAGCATGGGTTAAAACCCCTGTTCTATATAATACCACTAAAAATGTCATTTACATGTATTATGGAAATAGTGCAGCTTCAAAAAGCAGTCAAAATGGTACAGCTACATGGGATTCCAAGTATGCTGGAGTTTGGCATTTCAACCGCATACCTTCACCACTATTTGATAATTTGAATACATGGACTGACATTACAAATTCAACTGGAGGATATACTACACCAACAAGTTTTACGATTGGTTCTGGCTCTAATCAATTATTAATTGTTGAAGTAATGACAAATAACGCTGTTCCTACTAAAGTTTACTGGGGTGATACAAGTGGTACACTTATGACCCAAAAAATAGGGGACAGTGCTGACCACCCTGGTGGTTCAATTTGGTATCTGACAGGCGCAAGTGGTGCACGTAAAATTACTATGATCGGAGGTGCCGCATCAAAAGAGCTATCAGTAGGCGTATACTCACTTTTTAATGTTGATCAAACAAATCCAGTACCTACTAGTGCACAACTCGCTGGAACAGGCACATCTCTTAGTGTATCTATTGTAAATCAATACGCAGGTAGTTGGGTTTTAGACCTCGCTTCATATGATGACGCTTTCCTACTTTCATCTCCAACAAAGACACAAGAATTTAGTATCCAAGATGGTAGAAACGCGATGGCCTCAAGCTATGCAGGACCATTACCCGCAGGCACCAATACAACCTTTGGATGGAGTATTTCCCCCTCAAATCTATGGCTGGAGCTGGCAGTAGAAGTAAAAGCTGGTCCAGCTTCAGTTTATGTGCCAGACAGCACATCTAATCATAATGATTTAACTCCTACTAGTATGTCCTCAGCTGACCAAATTCAAGGACAAATTGCTGGAGCTTTAAATTTTGATGGAAGTACCAAGTATCTTAGTAGAACAAGCAGTCTTAACAAAATGCCTGCCGCTAATGCTGCACAAACTGGATCCTTCTGGTTTTGGGACTCTTCAAATCCAAGCAGTGGTAATCAGAACATCTATTCCCTAGAAAATTCTGGTAGCAGTTCCTCCGTGCAGGCAGGTTTTAGCGCACCGAATTTCATGGTTTGGAAGTGGGGAGGCACTTCGTTGGTATCAACGTCTCCACCTACAGCAGGCATATGGCATTATGCTGTTTATACATACAATGCAACAGCACCCATAAAAAACAATTTGTATATTGATGGCGTTCTACAACCACCAACTTCTACCGCTACAAATACCGCCGCTCCAAGTTCTCTTTACGTGGGTAAATATTCCGGAGGGGACTATTTTAACGGCGAGATAGATGAATTACGTATATCAACAATAACTCGTTCCGCAGACTGGATTTTTACTGAATACAATAGTCAGGTATCTCCTTCTTCCTTTTACAAAATAGGTCCTGTAGAAAATTACTTTGATGCACGAGCCTCAAAATAGTGGATGAGCCAAATAGAAATCCTCTGTTTTATGATACTATATAATTCAGATCGAAAGATGTAGTTTGTAATTTTTATAGACATACACACCTTATTTATATAAAAAAGACCACTTTTTTTCAAATGGCATCGGTAGGGAACCCAAAAGAGGACAATTTAGCGGCAGCAATAAAGGCGATGGAAGAGCTTGTGGAGGAGGCAGTCCAAGTATACGAACTAGACAAGGAAGAAAGTATCGTTATAGATGATTTATATAATTCTTTAAAAATAATCACTTCTTTTCTTGGGTTTTCGGTGGATTTGCATCCTTCCCTTTTAGATCTTCCAGAATCTACAAGGGCAGTACTTACCCCATCACTTGATATACTTATCATAAAACCCAATTTTAAATCAGAAACAAAAAGATTTGATCAGCTTAACTTAGATGAAACATCAAATATTCTACGATTCGCTATCCCAACTATTACAACCATGGCAAAAACAGATAGAACAATAAAGAACAAAAAGATGGCACTCTTAAGAGAGAGTACAAAGAAACTAAAACATCTTCCAACCTCAAATGCAGAAGACATGGTAGTAAATGACACAACGGTACACATGGAAAAGGTGGAAAAGGTGGAAAGCTAGTATGCAAAGAGAAAAAATAATGACTTTTCATACTGTCAATGACTTTCAATTATCACTAGAAAAAAGTCTTGATGACTTGAAAAAAAGATCAGAAGAGTATTCAAAATTAATAGGGGAGAAACTAAGAGACCCACAAACAGATAATTCTAAAGAACTTGCAGAACTAAAAGAAAAACTAGAAGGGCCAACTGACCCCAAAAAGAAAAAAACAGTAAAAAAGAAGGATCAAAAAGCTAACTGGTTAAATTTTGATGCCATCTCCATTTATGACGGAATTGGATTAAAGGGCGAACTTGAACTTTATTTCAAGGCCTTAGAAGATACAAAACTGATGATAGAAAAGTTTCAAAAAGTAAAAGAGTCAGTTGACAGCCTTGTCTCAAAAGGCCTCAAGATGGATTTAGGTTGTATGATTTTTATGGAAAATGACTTGCCATTTGAGATGACGTTTATAAAATCACTAGTACCCAAGGCAAAATTCTCATACAAAGCGATCTTTAGTGTTGAGACGGAGAAACCAATTGAAATCAAAAATTGATATATTTATGGTTGATATAATGCATAAATTTATATATTTTAACAACAGTTATAGAAAATTAACAATGACTAGATCAGCTAAAAATCAGAACAGATCAAAACTAATAGACTTACCAGCAATATATTCCAGTGAATTAAAAAGATGGAGAATAGATAACTATGAAAGATGAAGAAATACAACAATCAATTTTTGATTCCTCGGATGGTTCCAATCTGAGTGAGCATAGAGGATCACTTGATAAATTAAGAGAAGATCTTTCCCAGTTCGGACTTACTTCAAACCAAAGCAAAGTCTACATCTTTTTGGGAAAGTATGGTTCCAAGACTGCGCCCGAAGTCTGCAAATCATTGAAACTGCCAAGAACTGAGACTTATCATCTTTTGACAACGCTGCAAAACAAAGGAATTGTTTCAGCTACGTTTCAGCATCCGATCAGATTTTCAGCCACACCACTAAACAAGGCCATATGGGTACTAGTAAACGCTGAAAAAGAACGCGTCAATATGTTAGAAAGACAAGAAAAAAGCATCGTAGAATTGTGGGACACCATACCAGAATTCAGTACAACATCTGAGGAAAAAGAGGACAAATTTCAGATGTTAGAAGGAGCAAATCAAATACATAGTAAGATAACAGAGCTTTATACCAGTACTAGGTTTGGATGTAATAAAAGACAAGACGTTGCATCTCGATTTAAAAATACACCTGATAAAATCATATCCTTTTCTGATCTTCATGAGAATTATGTCATATGCATAGTAGATGTAGTTGACTCTACTAAGATAACAGCTTCATTGCCTGAAGAAAAAATGTGCAAGTACTACGGTGTCTTTCTTAACGGAATGGCAATGATAGCAAAAGAATTTGGAGCAACAGTAGTAAAAAACCTTGGAGATAGTTTGCTATACTATTTTCCAGAAACCTCTGAGGATTCCAATAAAACGGCCTTTGCTGACATGCTTGAATGCAATATGGCAATGTTGCAAGCACATCCGGTTATTAATGGAAATATGCAAGAAGAATCACTTTCCCCGGTTAATTACAGAATCAGTGCAGACTATGGAAGAGTAATGATAGCAAAATCAGTATATTCGCTTACTGATGAGATATTTGGTTCTCCCGTTAACATCTGTTCGAAGATAAACCCAATGGCATCACCTAATGGAATGGTAATAGGAGGAAATCTCCACCAAATAGTAAAATCTTTTGGGGAATATCATTTCAAAGAAATTAGTGGTTATTCACTTGGATTCAAAGTTCACTATCCAGTATACTCTGTGCTTCGTGATAAAGCAAAATGAATTAGTCCAAGACATGAAAAATCTTTCCTTCAACTAACTACCGCATTCTATTAACAAGATCATTTTTCAAAAAATTTCTTCTTTCAAGAAAAGATAAAACAGGCTGGGTTGTTAGTATAAAAGGTGGATGATTCAAAATCCCTTTTAAATGAAGCGTATGATCTATGTCAGGAAGGAGAATACATCCTTGCCCTAGAATACTATGATCTTGCCCTCTACAAGAACCCAAAAAATCTATTGGCTCTAATTGACAAAGGTGTTACACTACAAAACCTTGGCAAATATAGGCAGGCGATAAAGTGCTATGACAAGGCCTTATCACTAGATCCTAAAAACAAAACTGCACTTCTCAACAAAGGATCGGCTTTGCACAGCCTAGGAAAGTATCATGATGCAATTGATTGTTATGATATAGCATTAAAAATTGATTCTAAATATGCAATGGCTATAGCATACAAGGGATTGGCTCTAGGCGAGCTTGGATTATTAAAACAGGCAATCAAGTGCTTCAATTATGCCTTAAGAATTGACAAAAAATACGATCTTGCCCTAAGCAACAAAGCAATAGCACTACAACTACTAAAAGCAAATGACAAGCTAAAACTAAAGTTGCAAAAGCCATAACTAAATTGCTAAAACATTTTGTAGTAAGATTAAACTAGAGAAAATCCAATTTAGATCATGAAGTACCTCCTTGTTGCCATTTTACTAATGTCATCTCCAGCATGTTATGCCGTTTCAGTCTCGCCTGGAAGCACTGTGCCTTTTTACATAACTGATGATAACTTGAACACTAGTCATAGGGCAGTTCAGACAATATCGACTTCAGGCTTGGTAGATTTTACAATCAACAGAATACCTATTTCTGGCCCTTCAACTATGACTGAGACTGGAGTTGATTCTGGAGTCTTTGTGCTTTATCTCACAATTCCAACCTCAGTTAACGGTAAACCACTCAAAGACGGCGACGTGGTTGTTATGACATACCACCAGAAAGTAGACTATTCTGGAAATCCAACTGATATTACACAATCTGTCACAATATCTGTAACTCCATCTATACCAATCTCTTCACCAACTTTATCTCAAGATAGAGTTGGAGTTGGGCAAACTTTTTTACTCCAACTTTATGCGCCAAACTGGAATCTTGACTCTTACACATCGGACTCGATTCCTCTAAATCTAATATAATTTCGAGCAGGTGGTTTGGTTATAACTTTGGCAGATCCTGCATTTAGTATCCCGACAGGTGATATAAGAGAGACAGGACCTAACACGAATCTTTTTGTGGCACAGGTAAAAATTCCAAGGGAAGTTGATGGAATTCCACTTGAGATTGGTTCTACAATAGAATTTAGCTTTACAGATCCAACTGAGGGGTCTTCGCCTACAACATCACACATCTTCGTAACAATTGGCCATGTAAATTTACAAAATGTTGGGCAATCCACATTTTCTCCACCAAGTGTTACAACTCTGGCTTCCATCAAGGATGCGACAAAGCTGTGGTGTGGTCTTAATGCAGGCAATACCAGTTTTGTAAAGATACTCCAAATTCTATCTGAGAACAATTATGTTACAGTTACAAAACCAGGTTCTGCCACAAAAGTCCCTTTATGGTTTAAGAATAATGCATGCTGGTGGTCAAACGGTAAGATTTCAGACAGTGATTTTCTTTCTGGGATACAGTTCTTAATTGACAAAGGGTTCCTTAAAATCTGATTTCAAACCTTAAATAGAAAATAAAATCAGCCAATTTAATAAATGAAATTTATTGTAGTAATCACAATTTCATTACTTGCACTTTTGTTGCAAACTCAATTGGCAGATGCAACAGGAATAGGATTTGACAAAAAAGCATACACATGGTCAAGTCTAGTACATATTCTTGTTTACGCACCAGATTTCGACTCTGATCCAAACCTTGTAGATACAATTGATGTTTCTGTTTCAACAAGAGGCCATACCATCTCACCATACAAACTAGTAGAGACAGGAACACACACGGGAATATTTGCTGGCAGTGTGACCCTTACTGGAGACCCATCCCTCAAAGGAGCAAAGGGAACAGATAGACAAGGCATGAACCCTACAGGTCTTCAAAGTGGGAATGGACCAAATGATGGATTCTTGCCATCTGAGAATAGTGACGGTGTAACAGTTTCATTTGAGTATACCAAAGATCAAACTGTAACAAGCTCTGCTCTTGTCCAATGGAATGTTGGCCAAATACAATGGCTGCAACAAAATTATCAAGTAAATGAACAAGGGGTATTTCAAATAATAGATCAAGACATGAATCTAGATCCAAAGGCAATAGATAAATTTGAAACCAATGTGTGGTCCGACTCGGATTCTGGTGGCACAAAAATTACAATGACAGAAACAGGAAAAGACACAGGAATTTTCCAAGGCAATGTATATTTTACAACTGAATCACACTCTTCAGGAGAGCAACTCCATGTGACCCATGGAGACACTATTACTGGAGAATATATCGATAGCACACTTCCTTATCCACATTCACCATCTGATGAGATACGCCTTACTGCCACAACTTCAATTGGAACATCACTTTTACCACTAGAGCAAGTAAATTCAAGCAATCCAAGAATTACAGACTCGATGGGAAACACCATAACAACAATCAAGGCAAACCAACAGATACTCATCGAAGCTGATCTACAAAACATGCAACAAAAAGATCAACCCTTTGCATATCTTGTACAAGTTGGGGATTCTAATGGAATTACATTGTCGTTATCTTGGATAACTGGGAAACTTGGTGCTAGTCAATTTCTAAATCTTGCCGAGTCTTGGTCTCCACCAGCTCCTGGTAGCTATACTGCTCAAATCTTTGTTTGGCAGAGCTTATCTGAACCAAATGCTCTTTCTCTACCTTTGTCAACTACCATAAATGTACAATAATTTTTTTATACACAAGGCATCTTGTTTTAATCAGCAATACTTGCCATGAAAATTTGAATGTCTCATGACTTGTTATATTTCTAGAAATTAAAAAAAGGCCTGAAATAGTTTGGGATTATGATTCAGGCCAGTTGGTTTCACAGATTGGGCAAAAACCTCTAAGACCGCGATATCTTTTTTCATTATAGACATACGCTTCCTTAGAGCCACATTCCAAACAATCTATCTTAAGGGCAGGTTTTTGACTCATGCATACCATTACATCTTGTGACATATTACAAATCGTCATAAGAACAGCTTACTTTTCATAATGATAGCTTATGAATCATGAATGAAAGTCATGGCGTTAGTACTTTGATTATTCTGCTAATTAAAATAAAACGAACTTTTGAAAAAATCTAAATTCTAACTTTAATAGGTTTTGTTCTTATTCTGTGTTGCCGGTGTTTTTCAAATCTACAACCATTACATATTGTCTTATCATGCGGAATTTTTCTCTTATTTAGGGCAATTAACAAAGCAAGTGACTGGTCTGATATTTCCTCGAATTTTTTTTTGCAGGCACAACGGCAAGTACAAGTTCTCTTTCTCATATTGACAGACACCTCACAAGTTAGATAAGTGCTAGTACTCACAATTCATTACATACAACGTGTTTGAACCGGTCGAAAAAATTTGATCTTGTTTATAGTATTACGATATTCCAAAATACTGGATCTCAAATTAGTATGTTTTAGTATAATCAATTTGATTTAATTCTGTACACAAAAATGATCTGTTGTTTAAGCTAACCTTCTTAGTATTAAGCTGGTTTGTTGAGCTCAGATAATATGCTATTTTGACCATTACTATATATGCAAAGAATTATCGAACCGGTTGTTATGGGTGGCATGGAATCTGCTTATATTATGATAAACTGTGAACTAGGTTCAGAAGATTTTGTCATTGAACAGCTAAAGTCAATTCCAGGTATAAAGGAAGTACAAGGTGTATTTGGTAATTACGATATTTTGGTAAAGATCCAAACACAGTCCATAGAGTCCTTAAGGGATATCATTATCTTTCAAATCCGCAAAATTCCAGAAATTTACTGTACTACAACAATAATGTGTTCAAAGATCTTTTCATAATTGATTTTAGGCATGCATTATCTCATCTCTTATTAGTGGAAAATATGACTCGATAATCTCGCCGATCATTAGGATCTCTTCAGAAGTTGCTTCTCTATTATAGATCATCTTAAACGCAGTAAGACAGCTACCTAGAATCTGACCTACTATGCTGCCGTATATAAAATCAAAATCATGTTCAAATTTCCAATCGCTTTTTAATTTAGGATATTCTTGTTTAAGGGTAGGTATTGTCATAATAATTCCATGTATGCTGTCTTCTATTCTTTGACGAAATTCCGGAGTCATCCGATCGGGTAGAAATCCATACTAATCTTAATATGTATGTGATTTAGTAGTTTTGGCAATGGTAAAACTTCAATACATGGGGTTGCTTGCAATAGTAATTTCATCAATATTGGCGTTGTCAGTAACATTGCCAGCTGCAAGTGCCTTAATACAAAGAGACAACTTTGATGATAGCCATACAACTACCCGTTTCCTAGGAGGAATCAAAGTTTGTGGGGAACATATCTGTAAACCTGGCGAGTCTAATAAAATGCTAAAAGCATTAAATGATGCACAACACGCAGCAGCTAAATGCAGAGAAGCCTTGAAAGCAGGAAAGAAATGCTAGAATAGTAATTTTCTAAAAGAGATTTCAATAATTAATTTAAGAATTTTCTAGCAAACTTAGATTTTCATTATTTTGGTATCGAGAAGATATTGTATAGTAGAATCAAAATCTTCATCTGAAATTTTTCCATCAGCCCACCATCCAGCATTTGTTTTTACCCATGAAGGTATTTGTGAGAGACCAAAATCTTGATCATGAGGCATCTTTACCATTCCATGTTTTATCATATATTGGATTCCTAATGCAAAGGTAGCATCATCAATTGATCCCTGTGACCAATACTTTGCATCCTTTTTAATCCATGATTCATCTTGTGCTGTGGATTGCATTTCTGATTTACTTTTTGTGTATGCGGCAAATTTGTCAAGACCTTTGTCTAGATTGGACAATATCATCTGGTCTGGTATTGATGGAGCAATCAAAGACAAGATACCTGAAGGTTTTAACAGAATTTCCATGTTCACTATGGTTCCACCATCTGCAGATCCATCATACTCGCATGTTTTTTGTAAAGTTGTGATTATTCTACTTCCTCTCAAATCTCCTGATATTACTTCAACGACGTAACTTCCATCTGATTGATGAGAATATTGTGTCTCAACATCAAAAAAAATTCCATTAGAACCCACGTTGAATTTTGCTGTCTTGTCATCAATTAATTCGACCGATTTGATGTATTCTGGGAAAATTTGTGGATAACTTTGTAAATCGGAAAGCGTCTCAAGTAATAATTGGTCTTTCACATCTACTGTCTTCGTAAGACTAAGCTCTTTTTCTGCAAATGCGGGAGTAAAAATTATGCAAAATGAAAATAATATTATGATTATAACAAAACTAATGCTAAAACCAATTTTCAAATCAGGCATGAGAGTATGTACTTGTTGGTTTTTTGATATAATTATCTGGTAACTTTCCATATTCATTAAAAGCATTTTGGATATTGGGATCTGCAAAACCATATTTTATGTTCAAATTTTTGTTTATTTCAACCAACTCTACGCGTTTTATTGCTGTATATTTGTGGCTGCATGTCCTGCATCAACTCTTTGTGACATAAAATTAAACTCATCCCAGAAAATATTTTGTGTGTTGGTATTGTTTATTGTAGAAACAAAATTCCCAAAAGCCACTTTAGGAGTATGTGGCATGTTATTAAGCTCCATCATCTGCTGTGCTTGCTTTTCTAACTGAGCCGCAATTAGCCTTTGTTGATCAATTAGTTTTTTGTTTAATTCTGCATCCTTTTGGTTTTTTTGTAATTCTGCAATTTGTTTTTTTGAATATTCTATCTCGTTTAGAATTTTTTCTACCATGGGGTTGTTTTTTAAATTATCACCCGTTATCGTCGTAGATTGAAATGAATTTTGATTACTTGATTGAATCTGCCCTTCAGCAAACTGTAGTGTCCCGCCAGAAACTGTGAAAATTAAAGCCACGCTAACCGCTACTAACATGGATCGGATTACTAGGTTCCGATTGGTCATTGAAAGATAACTGACTTAAAGATATATAACCATTGGTGTACCAATTATGGGAATAGGATTCAATGGTATGCCAATTATGAAAAAAATAGACTTTGAAAACAGCCTAGGTATGGCTATCAAGAATTCGTCAAAAATGCTTGAGAAGGCACTTGATGTTGAAGTGCGTGGTCTGTATGGGCTTTCAAATGGTAAATGGAAGGTCATAATTGCCTTATCTATTCAAAACGGCATTTCACAAAGGGATCTCGCAGAAAGAATTTTTGTTGATGGTACAACACTCGTTCCAATAATTGACAATATGGAAAAAAAAGGATTGGTGGAACGACGAACCGATCCAAAAGACAGAAGAAATAACAAAATCTTCCTAACAGCAAAATCAGCATCACTAGTTGATCCAATAATAGAAAGTATCTTTCGTATAAGAAAGATTGTTTATAAAAATATTCCAGAAAAGGACTTGGAATTTGCTAAGAACATTCTCAGGAAAATAACTGAACATGCAGAATTGTATATTGCAAAAAATGAAGGTAAAATTCAACTGCCATTAAAACAAAAAATCAAAGCTTAGCTGAATACAAGATAGATTTTGGAATACATTAACCTTACTCAGGAATCTTACTGAGAAATTCTGCCTGATTGTTATAAGTAATAATACATGGGATCTAGTCGTTGAAGAAGATATTAGGAATCTCCCTTGTTTGGATTCTGTTGTCAGGCTCAATATTGGCTCCGATCGGATTTTTGACGGCTTTTGGTACTAACGGAGGACTGACTATCAATCAAATCATCACTACTACAGTCTCCTCATCACAGAATCCATCAACATTAGGCCGGTCAGTTACATTTACAGCAACAGTAACACCATCTTCTGCAACTGGCAATGTACAATTCAATGACACCAGTACCAGTCCACCTACCACACTTGGTACAGGTGCAATATCAAGCGGTCATGCAACCTTTACCACATCATCATTATCAATAGGATCACACAACATTGTTGCCAAGTATCTTGGCGACACAAATAATGCAGTTAGCACTTCAGCTCCACTGACACAGACAGTCAACCAGGTATCTACTACTGCTACAATTTCGCTGGGTTCAAGTGCTATTTCTATAGTCTTTGGCCAGTCAGTTACATTTACAGCAACAGTATTACCATCTACTGCAACTGGCAATGTACAACTACTAGTTAATGGCGCCACCTTTGGTTCTCCAGTAGCATTGTCAGGTGGTCATGCAACCTTTACCACATCTTCTCTGCCGGCAGGAACCTATGATATAACTGCATCATATTCTGGTGATGCCAACTTTAGTCCCAACAATTCTAACTCTCTTTCCACTACCACTACCATTACCATTACCAATATCAATACAGGTCAAGTTTCAACTCAGGGAGCAGGAAATGACGATGATGACACTGATAATGATAAAAAAGATCAGAAAAACTCTGATGATAGAGGGGGACAACAAGATGACCAAAAATCCCAAGAAAATAACAACTCCCAAGATAATGACGGTAATTCCCAAAATAATGGCAATTCACACCAAAACCAAAATAATAAAAATAAAGGGCACAAAGACGACTAACGTAATTTCAAAAATGAATTAGATATCAAGTTCTAAAAGAATTACAAAAAGGAATTTTAACATAATCAGAATTTGAATTCAAAAAGGCAGAATTGCAAGCCTAAAATGCAATTTCTTTTTGTTCGAATCTTAACCATTCACAGATTTTGTCATAAAAATTAATAATTACAGGTAGATTGCATGGCTATAATTCAATAATTATACTAACAGGGGTAGATGAATTCACCGCCCCTGTCAGTTGGGTATTTTGGTATGGTTTGTGGCTCTCCATTACTTTCTGGTTACGAGCTCACAAACTCAAAATAGTCTGCGATAGATAAAAAAGTCGTATCAATAATACCCAATCTTTAAAAAACACCATTTATTCTATCGCCTATTAGATTTGCAAGAATTTGTAATAACATTATGTGACTTACCAACAGTTATTACCTGATATTTTCGTGAAAGATCAAATGGCTACATTTAAGCGTGGAGAAAAAGTAAGAATAATTGATAATAGAAAAGAATCGTACACAACATTTACTATCAAAGATATTAAAAAAAGTAAAGATGGAACAGTTTTGTATCTATTAAAATCGCAAGAAGATTCTGCTCTACGTCTATACTATGAGAGCAAAGAAACACTTCTTGAGAGAATAGCATCACGTGAGCATGAATTTGATTAATTCAAACTAGGGTTTGCCTTGGTTCTTCTCACTGTGATGGACAATTCATGAAAAGCTCTTTTAAATGGAAATAAAAGATAGCAAATCATGCGTGATATTAAAGAGAACGATTCTGAGAAGGACCAAGAAACAGATGATCTCACCGTCAAAGCTGAAGAATATCTTGAAATCATAAGCACCGAAGATGAACGAATTAAGATAATTGGTGAAGAACTAGCAAATGATACAGGCAGAGCTATATTTGGAAAGATTTCACAGGGCATTGCAAGCCCAAATGATCTAGCAAAGGCGTTAAACATCTCACTTCCGTTAATTAATTGGCATATTAACAGACTGTTAAGCGTTGGACTGGTGAAGGTGGAAAAAATAGAATTAAGCTCAAAAAATAAACAAATGAAATACTATGGACCTGTGAAAACTGCACTTGTTATCATTCCTCCGGAAAATTCATCAGATAATGGTCCGTCCCAGGCAAAAAAAGAAACCGTATTACTAAAGCTTAGGCAATATCTTGCAAGCTTTGCAGCTTTTGTTGTTGGAGCATATGGGATTTATTTTGCAGAAAAAAGTCAAGCTTCAGAAATTTCAGTATCTGTTCCTCAGATGGCAACAAAAAACATGCAACAGGGTGAAGAATCATTACACGCTGCAGCACCAACAGCTCCATCTATTGCAACAGCGCCCACAGTTCCCGAACCATCTGTTCTATCTAGTGAACCAATAATGATTATAATTGCTATACTTGGCGGGGCTGCAATATTTTGCGCAATGTTTTTTGGAACTAGATTTTATCTAAGAAGAAAGAAAATAAAAAAACTAAATTAAATTCAAATTGATCACAATTATTTCCTAAACAACTTTCACAAACTCCGTAACTCTCTTTAATCAAAGTTTTCGATATGTTCAATTCAAATTTAATCAAAGCCTATATGCACTGGATTCTACACAGAAACAATGACAACAAACAGAACTAAAATCATGCTTGCAACATTTGCTGTTATTGCAATTGTTTCGACAGTACTTGTTACTAGCATGCAGATATCACAAAATCAGGCATATGCTCAACAGGTGCCAGTCCTTTCAACAAGGGAAAGAACAATCTCTGTTACTGGAACTGCAACAACTTCAATATCACCAGACCTTTTGACGCTACAGTTTGGTGTTGATACAGAAGCAAAGACTGCGCAGGATGCAATCACTGCAAATTCAGACGCAATGAACTCAATTGTTACTGCGGTCACAAGCCTTGGAATAACAAAAGATGAGATAAGCACTGCAAGCTTTAACATCTATCCAGTGTACAATGATACAGTACCCGATCCAAAAACTGGTATACATAAAACAATACTTACTGGATATAGAGCTTCAAACACTTTGTCTGTCAAAACCTCCAAGCTGACACTAGCTGGAAATATCATAGATTCAGCAGTTGGCAAAGGTGCAAACAGAGTAGATAGTGTATCATTTTCATTATCTCCTGCAAAACAACAAAGTGTACAAGATGATTTGTTAAGCAAGGCTGTAGTAAACGCCAAATCAAAGGCAGAAAAGGCACTTGATCCACTTGGTCAGAAGATTATTGGAGTAAAATTGGTTAGTCTTTCAGACTTTAATGCTCCGCCACCTCCGCCAATTTATTACTCATATGCTGGCAATGTGCCTGCTGTAGCAAAAGAGACACCTATCTTTTCATCAAACCAAGATGTCACGACTACTGCAAACGTAATGTTTTTGATTGGAGATCAGTAGCTCCACCCACATTTTTTATAGAATTTTATTCTATTTAGTAATGAAGCAAATTATTTATTTATCCTTTTCTTGATTATAACAAACATGAAATATCACATGAATTTTTTAAAACCGTCTAAATCATACAAATTACCTACTGCTGTGATTGTGCTGTCTATTACAGCATTACTAATTGCAAATTTTACCACATCACCAGCATTTGCACAGTATCAACAAATCGGTGTAAATGGTAATGCTTCTTCAACAATTAATTTAGGAAATACAACGATTACATCAAATTCCACAATGCAATCTAACGTATCTGTCAGTAATTCCGGTGGACAAACACAAGGCCAATCAAATGGAAATTCACAAGGGAATGTTCAATCGCAAACTAGTGCCCAAGCAGGATATCAAGAACAGTATCAATCATCTTATGCAAAAATGTCATCTGATTCACAAAATTCATTTATTGTTGAAACAAATAATCATCTTTACAAACCTGGTGACGATGTAAAAATTGAAGGTTCCATCTGGTCTGGTTTGATTACGGAGCTTGGTGGTGCAAATTTAGTTACAGTACAAGTCTTAGATAACAACGGCAATATCGTAAATGATGGAAAAGCTCCGGTAAATGGAGACGGACAATACACAACAGACTTTACTTTGCCTACTAATGCAGGAAATGGAACATATACAATAAATGCAAAGATCGAAGTAAATGCAAACTTACTAAGTAGTTTGACATTAAAAACTCAGGCAAATCTACAATCTTCAGGAAAATTTGTAGTTGCAAGTCCTAATGTATTTGCGATACAGGCTGAAGGCAAAGACTTTGATGTAAAGTTAGCAAGCAATTCTGAGGTAAGCAACCTTCAGTTTGACGAGCAAGCTAAAACGTTTTCTTTTACTGTTTCTGGTGAAACAGGTACAAAAGGGGTAACAGACATCACTATTCCAAAGTCACTTCTTAGTGGTAACATGAATGTAATGATAGATGGTCAAGTCATGTCACAGAATGACGTAATTGAAACAGTCGACACACAAGACGAAACTACACTTGAGATCAACTATCATCATAGTACACACACAATTGAGATAGTGGGTACAAAAGCTGTCCCAGAATTTCCAACATCAATAATAATCTTAACTATTGCAATATTGTCGATATTTACGCTTTCTCTAAAAAATAAAAATCTAGTAAAAATATAATTAATATTGTTAGCGAAGCTTGGCAGCATGAAAAACTAGATAAACATTACGTACGATATGTGCGTCTAGTTTATTTGAAAAACTTCAGGTCTTTATCTAATGAAAAAAGAATTAATCTTACTTGGGTTCATTGTATTTGTAGCTATTTCAAGCGCTCCAGTCTTTGCTAGCAATGCTCAAGTTTACATAACAAATAGTACTTCCACAAAAGAATGTGCATACACTCCTTCCTGCTTTCTTCCATATCAAGTAACAATATCTTTAGGGGATACTGTTACTTGGATAAACATTGATAACAAAACTCATACTGTTACCACGGGCACGACAAATTTTGGACCTGTAGGAACCTTTGATAGTGGCTATATTGAACCCGGTAAATCATTTACACAGTTTTTTGGTTCAATTGGGAAATATCGTTATTTTGATAAAACAAATCCATGGGTGACAGGAATCGTATTAGTAGAAACCGGTAAACCCAGTCATGCTGAGCTTGCATGGGTTAATGGTTCATTAAATATATTAGATAAATTCGGAAATAACACAAGTATACCTATTGCTGGTCAACCAATTACAATAGCAAAAGACATCACAAATAGCGGGAACACGGATGCTAACGCAATAATGTTCAGACTGAAAATAAAAACTGACACCAATTATCTTGTATATGATAAAATTGTCAAAGCAAACATAAGTGCAAGGCAAACTGTACCAATAAGTTTTAGCTGGCTGCCAGAAAAATCTGGGAGTTATCATTTGTTTTTTGAGGCCGATCCTTCAAATCCAATAGGAGACACTAACGAAAATAATGATATTACATTTGATACCCTGATTGTTTCTAACGGAACAATTTCGTATATGGTCAATTCTACGCTTAACAACAATACTACTGCCGTGCCAGAATTTGGTCCATCGGCATCAATTATTCTTGTAACTGCGATAATATTGATAATTGTATTTTCTTCAAAACTGAAATTTGCAAGATACTAATAAAGAGAGAGAAATTATTTACATTAAGAGAAAAAGAGCATATTGTCTTCTATAAGATGGCTTATTTTGGTAGGTGTAGTTGTATCAATTGCGATCCTTGCATTTAGTATACTAAACACATCACTGCTAAATGAAAAAAATCCAAATAACAAATTACTTCTAAATACTAGTGAGAATCGTACCATAAATCCATACGTAAAAGAATATTCTTTGCCTGCTGGAACTTGGCCCAATGGTATACTAGTGGATAAAAATGGAACTGTTTGGGTAGCAGGATCAAAAATCAATTCACTTTTTAGGTTTGATCCAATACATGAGAAAATTCAATCATACCCAATTGAAGACAACAACTCACAAGACAATAAAACAGGAAGATCACTTATGGTGTGGACAATATTGCAAGACAATGATGGATTAATATGGTTCTCACAGTTAGGAACAGATTCAATTTGGAGATTTGATCCAAATACTGGAAAATTTGATTCTGTTCACTCAATTAGTGCTGCACCTTTTCAAATGAAACTTGACAAATCTGGAAATATTTGGTTTACAACGCTTTCAGGTAACACTGTTGGTGTGATACAAAAAATTCAAAATAGTAATGAAAAATACCAGATTACAGAGTTTGGTACAGGCAATGACACTCAACCTGCAGGATTGTTTTTAACAAATAACGAACTATGGCTAACAGAGATTTCTAAACAAAAAATCGTAAAATATGGTATCATGTACGACAATGGTCTTGTAAAAAATATTCACAAAATCTTAGAAATACCGACTGATCATAAGATCTCACTAGGTTCACCAACAGATCTTTTTGTATCAAATGAAACTATATGGTTGACAGAGCATGGTACTAGTTTTCTCACTAAATATCAAATAAATTCTGAAAATCTAACCCGATTTCCAACATCACAAAATGCATATCAGGTCACTACTCTGCCTTTTTGGATAAGAGAAGCCAATAACGGTAAAGGAATATGGTTCAATGAACATGAAGGTAACAAGATTGCTTTTTTTAATACAGTAGACAGAACCCTCACAGAATATGAAATTCCTTCCCGCTCAACAGATGGTTATTTGGTGTATCCACTAAATATTGCTATAGACCAACTTGACAGCAATAAACTCTGGTTTTCTGAATGGAATACTGACAAGTTTGGTATGGTGGACGCTCAAATTCCCATATCATTTGAAATTCATTCAGACAAAAACAAAATAGTACTAGGTAATGATTCCAAACAACAATCTGTAGTTATTGAAATTTCTAAAAATAGTCTTGCTCCTTATGACAATAATATTGTCTTTCTTAATGCATCTAGCTCGGTGGAACCAAACGCTGGTTTAGGAAATGTTGATGTAAAGTTTTTTGTTAATGCCGTTGATCTGTCAAAGACACATCAAGTCCAGCTTTTACTACGAAATGACTCGGCACCACCGGGGAACTATACCTTAGGTATTAGTGGATCTGATGGAAAGGTAACAAAAACTGTTTTTCTAGATCTGGAAATATTAAAATGATAAAAACAATTTTTACTATTCATAGAGATCTAGTTTTTTTATTAAAATTTGACCACAAAGCTTACTTTGTACTGGTTTGATTGTCCATTAAATGATAAATTCAAAATATTTTACTCACGTGGCATTATGGCTTGGTCTAATCGGGTTAGGTGCGTTTCTATTCCTGAATTTGGACCTGGCACATCGCAAAAGAGAATTGTACTTAATCTTTGGCTTGGCAATGATTTTTATGATAAGTGGCTGGGTAGGTGTGTTCCGATTTTCACGAATCTGGAATATGATTAATTAAACTTGAATCAACGAAAGCCATTCCATTGATATTTGCAATAATATTTGAAAACCTAATCACCTTTAGAACCACAAGAACAAAAACCATATTCATCTATTCTAGACTTGCAGATGGGGCACCTTTCTAGATATTCAACTTCCCATGGCTCTTTTCCAAAAAGCCTATAGTGATCATCGATTTCTATGGGAATAACACGTTTTTTTGGCAATTGGGTATTTGTTATTTGGGCAAATCTTCTAAATGTTTTCTGTTTAAGATGGCACTACCTCCAAATGATATGACTAGATTAATTGCCAACGCTATCACTGCTATGTAGAGAGAACCAAACGTAGTGTTAATAAGAGAACTAGATAGAGGACCAAAGTTGTTTGCCGATTCTACCATGTAAATTCCTAAAGAAATCCCAATTATCAACCCTGCAATAAGAGGCTCTTTTCTTAGGGATTTTACATACATTCCAAAAAAAACTGAAGGTAATATTTGCGCAATAAGGATACCGCCTAAAAGCTGAAGTGAAATTGCATAAGTAGCTGGCACTGTAAACACAAATCCTAAAGCAACAAATTTGAAAACGGTTGATGAAATCTTTGTAATCCGAATTTCTGAGCTTGGTGTTAGATTTGGTTTTATTTCTTTGATGATGTTTCTGGTAAGCAAGTTTGCTTGTGCCATAGCCATTATAGCAGCAGGTACTAGTCCTCCTACAAATATCCCGAGCAATGCTATCCCCGAAAACCATCCTGGCATTGAATACAAAATCAAAGAAGGTACAACGAGTATTCCTCTAGAGCTTTCAGGAAATCCAGATAAAAAATTCATTGCAGAAGGTACAGCATAAACGAGGATTCCCATGAGGGCCATTATTGCTAGGCCTATTCCGTATAGGGGAAGCAATCCGGTACTAGTTCGAAGTTTTTGTGCACTTTGAGCACTCAAAACACCATTTACAGCGTGAGGATAAAGATAAAGTGCCAACGCACTTCCAAGCACTAGTGTTGCGTACGCTGGAACAAGGGAATCAGAAAGGGTAACATAGTTTGGTTTTACTTCCTTGAAAGCATTTCCAAATCCACCAACGCTAATTGGTACAACAACAATCACTGCAATTACGGTAATCCAAATAAGTATGTCTTTGAAAATAGCGGTCAGTGCTGCTCCGCGCAGACCACTGGTATAAGTAAACGCAGCCAAAATTACAAAAGCTATCAGTAACGAAATCTCACCAACTGTTTGTGCATTACTGGAACCTGCAAGCATGACGGTAAGGACAGATTGCATACCGACTATTTGTAATGCAATATATGGTAGCTCTGCAACAATGCCAGTAATTGCTATCATGATTGCTAGTGCCAAGCTGTTGAATCTATCTTTGACAAAATCAGACGCAGTGATGTAGCCTTTTTCTCTTGAAAGTGACCAAAGTCTTGGCATTGTTACAAGTGCAACAGCAAAGGTCAACATAACATAAGGAATTGCAAAAAAGTAAAGTGATCCTTTAGCAAACATGCCGGAGGGAATTGCAACAAATGTATACGCAGTATACAGATCAGCTCCGATTAAAAAAAATACAAGTGTTGTGCCAAGCTTTCTTCCTGCCAAAGACCATTCGTGTACTTGATTAAGATCTCCACGGCGCCAATATTTCCCATAAAAGCCAAGAAGAATAAATAAAACAAAGAGGCCAACAAATGGAATCAGGCTATCTAGCCCTATCACTTTGTGTACTCCTGTTCATTAGATGTGCAAATGCTAGATAAAATCCAGAACAACCAACAAGCCAGATTGTCTGAAACCAGTAAAAGAAAGGTAACCCGAAAAGCTCAGGTGTATCCCTGTTATACAGTGGTACGTATAGGTTTACTGCTGACGGTATGAGAATAAAAAGTGCAAGTATTATGTGACGCACTTGGATTTTCATATTCCTGTTGAATTAGATCGCAAAAATATAAGCATTCATGATTGATATGATGTCAGAAAATATAGGTTGTACTGGTTTAGGACTCGTGGGTTACGTGAAAAATTCCAACGTTGAGGGATACAAAAAAGCAAAGTTATTACGATATTGACATAAATCAAATCTTTGATGGAAATAGATGAAGAAATTTTATCAAAATTAATTGCGACACACGACATAAGATACGACCTTTTTTTTGATGACCGAAAATACCAACTAGAAAATGTTAACATCGAAAAATCTTCCATCCCCGTTAGAAGACCTACCATTAGGGGCGGTGTCTACTTTTCTGATACTACTGCATACAAGATCAAAGCTACAACAAATGACATGTCTATTATTTCATTGATATCAAAAGTGATGTTAGGTCCCAATACTGATTTTAAACCACTTGAAATCAAAACTAATCTAAATATTAATGAAAAAACATATGGCATAACACTTGTAACTCACCTTACAAACACGATGAATAGCAGTACTAAATTAGAATTGCATTTTATAATTGATAAAACAAGTTTGGAAATCACCTAACAAAATTGTTTTTAAACTAAACTTTCGCGATATTTTATTATCTTGATAAATGAAACTATCTTATAGTTGTTAGTCAGGAAAAAAGTGTGAAAAGAATTCTTGTGATAGGGGTGGTAGTGATGTTGATAGTTGTTTTGTCGAATTTAAGATTAATTGAAGCTGTACCATCTGGATTTAGTAATCCACTAAACATAAGCAGTAACCATGGAGATTCGATCTTACCACAAATGATCGTGTCTGGAAATGATGTATACGTACTATGGAATGATAACGCCACGGGAAAGTATGGCATATTTCTTACTAAAAGTACTGATGGTGGCACAAACTTTGATACGCCTGTTAATATAAGTAAGAATATTGGTTCTTCGGGTTCACCGCAATTTGCTGTGTCTGGAAATGATGTGTATGTTGTATGGCAGGCCAAAGCTACTGGAAAATACCAAATTCTTTTTGCAAAAAGCACAGACGGCGGCGCTACCTTTACCACCCCAGTTAATATCAGTAATAATTCAGGAGATTCCAGCTATCCAAAAGTTCTAGTGTCTGAAAACAATATCTATGTAGTATGGGCATTTACTGTTACAAACAAAGACTATGACATTTTGTTTTCAAAGAGTACGGACGGTGGAGCTACCTTTGCCACTCCAGTTAATCTCAGTAACACTGTAGGAGATACTGGCTTACCACAAATGGTTATGTCTGGAAATAATATCTACATTACATGGGAAAATAATGGTCCTGGAAATTTTGACGTATTTGTAGCAAAAAGTACGGATAGTGGCAACACCTTTTCTGCACCAGTAAATGTAAGTAAGAATCCTAAACCTTCCGGTGCACCCCAAATTGTTGCATCTGGAAATGATGTGTATGTAGTCTGGATGGATAACACTCCTGGAAATTATGACATATTTGTTGCAAAAAGTACTGATAATGCTTCTACTTTTGGAACGCCAGTTAATGTTAGTAATAATACTGGCGATTCAGGCTATCAGCAAATAGCTCTCTCTGAAAATAATCTATATGTAGCATGGACCGACACAATT
>VBPW01000028.1:21852-43763 GCA_005877305.1 Nitrososphaerota archaeon
CCATCCCAGTAAATATTAGCAACACAACAGATAATTCAAATTTCAAACAAATGGTGCTCTCTGACAATAATGTCTATGTGGTCTGGCAAGACGGAGCTCCAAATCAGCACGAAATACTATTTGCAAAAAGCACCACCTTTGTGCCAGAGTTTGGTACTCTTGCATCACTAGTCCTTTTAGTGGCAATACTATTTACAACCATTCTATTTGCAAAAACGATTCCGCGCCTAAAAATGAATTCTGTTCTCTGATCAAGGAATCACAAAAGATAATCTAATTTTTGGATTCCAAAAGCTCAATCAATCCACATCTAGTATTTTTCATATTCAAATCCACAAAAGCGATTAATCTGTTATCAAAACCAATTACTGGTTTAACAAGAACAGTGGCTCCTTTTTTTTCCATGTCATCTAGTTGGGCATGAATATCATTTACTTCAAAACAGATGTGATGTATACCGCCTCCATTTTTTGCAAAATCATAAACAGGCGAATCTTTTTCTACAGGCTCTATCAATTCTAAAAAAGGTTCTCCAACTTTTAAAAAACAAATGTTTACTTTTTGGCTTCCAACTGGCATGGGAATGCCAATTGTCTCAAATTTTATATAATTTGCAAGATCACCAATGGAATCTTTTATTCGAGGCACAACAATACCGATATGATGTAGTTTCATATCTTGTTGCCTTTTATCAGTTACAATAACCTAACGAAAATCGTATCATCTAAAACTATCCTGTTATCAGCATTTTTGTTAGCTTTTATATTGAATATCAAATACACAGAAAAACGTGTTAGAAAAACTCATCAAAGACTCTAAAGCACTTGAGAAAGCTATTACTGGTGAGGAGCTCTCGTACAACGACGGCTTGGAATTGATGTCATATGATAATCTGTACATGATTGGAGCTGCTGCAGATTTAATTCGCCAAAGATGCGTTGGAGATAAAGTAACTTTTGCTGCTTCTTACTATCTTAATTATACAAATGTATGTGCAGCAAGTTGTCCAATGTGTGCATTTTACAGAAAAGGAAATGAAAGTGATGCGTACACGTTATCTGCAAAAGATATCGAAGCCAGAGTTGGAATGGCAAAACAACTTGGTGCAACCGAAGTGCATATTGTTGGAGGTTTTCATCCAGAATTGCCACTAGAATATTATGAAGAAATGTTTAGAACAATTAAGAAAAGCCACCCTGAGATGAACATTAAGGCCCTTACTGCGGCTGAAATTTTCTTTATTGCAAGATTGACACACAACTCTGTCAAAGAAGTACTTTTAAGGCTAAAATCTGCTGGGCTTGATTCAATGCCTGGTGGTGGGGCCGAGCTCTTTCATCCTGATATTAGAAACAAGATAGTTCGTGGAAAGTGTTCAGGCCAAGAATGGCTTGATACCACAGAAGAAGCACATACCCTTGGAATCAAAAGCAACGCTACAATGCTTTTTGGTCATATTGAAAAACCAGAACACATTGTGGATCATTTGATCAAATTAAGAGATGTTCAGAAAAGAACTAAAGGATTTATCACTCTTATTCCGCTAAAGTTTAGTCTTGAGAATACAGAGCTTGAACAAAAAGGACTAGTTACTGCTGAAAGTGCCTCGACATATGATCTTAGAATTATTGCACTTTCAAGACTTATGCTTGCAGGGACGCTTGATAATATTTCTGTATATTGGGTAGGTCTTGGAAAAAAACTTGCACAAGTGGCATTGACACATGGAGGAAATGACTTGGTTGGAACTGCTTTTTCTGAAGAAATCTATAAGGCTGCCGGAAAGGCTACAGATTCATCAATTTTGGAGCTTGTAAACATGGCTAAAGAAATTGGCAGACAACCAGCTCAGCGAGATACCTTTTTTAATATTCTAAAAAATTTCTAGGTCTCTGCAGGTTTTTGTGTTATTGGTTTTCCCGTTCCTCCTTTTTGTTTTCTTTTTAGACCAAGACTAATTAATAAAATAAAAAATCCTAGTCCTACAATGATTTGAAAAAGCGTCGATAAGCTAGTATAAGTTGCCTCATCTTGATACAGCTTCAAAGTTTCCTCTTCTGTCATTTCCGGTTTGCCAACAGGTACATTGGCGTTAAGATATAAAGAAATCGTAATTCCAACTGCAAGGATTCCAATTCCTGTAAAAAAGATGCGCTTGTCCATTATGTGGAATTTATAATTTTAGAACCCTATAACCATTAAGTTATGCGCAGATCAAACTCAGGAATCAACCCCTTTTCGATACCAAACTTGAAGAGATCTCTAATCGAACTTTCTCCCAAAATGCCCATCTCTATAGTTATATCATTGACATACATTCTAACAAATTTTTCAATAAGATCACGTGGCTGCCCTCGACTATACTGCATAGCATAATCTAGCGCTTCATTTGTTCGTGCCATTCCGTACACAATTGACTCACGGAAAAATTCATCAAATTTTCTTATAGTTTCAATATCAAAGTGGTTGCTCATCACGTTGATTCCCAGTGGAACAGGCAAACCACCTGTAGAATCTCTCCACCAAGAACCAATGTCCAGAATTTTTGAAAGATTTTTTTTATCATAAGTTATCTGAGTTTCGTGTATTACCAATCCAGCATCCACCTCACCTTTCTCTACTACACTAGTAATATCACTGAACTTCATCTCAACATAATCAAACTTTCCAATCATTAATTGCAAAAGCAAAAATGCTGATGTCATCTTACCTGGAATAGCTATTTTTGTTTTTTTTAATTCATCTATTGACAAGTTTTTCTTTGAAATTACAATAGGTCCATATCCTTTACCAAAACTTCCACCACTACGTAAAATGGTGTAATTTGGAATATATGCACATGCATGCACGGAAACAGCAGTTACATCAAGCTCGTGTTTTAAAGCTCTCTTGTTGAGTGTTTCAATATCTTCTACGACATGATTTATCTTAAAATGTGGTGATGTTATTTTTCCTGAGAGCATACCATAAAACATGAAGGCATCATCAGCATCAGGTGTGTGACCTAGCGTGATTTCCATAATGATGATTTTTATGTCTATTATAAAAATCAAGTTATGAAAAAGATGAAAACAATTGCAGCATTTGAAAAAGAAATCAAAAAGAGGTCTATTTTGTAAAAGAAAAAAAGCTCAGACATGCAAGCTCGTCAATGATCTATTGATCTTGTAAAATACCGAAAAGAGTTCTAAACGTTTAATACCGGCTAGAAAAGGATTTTTTTTAAAAGATGAAATTCAAGGCAACAGATCAAATTCTGAAAATAATTGGAAATAAGCAGAACATTAGAAACTTTGGGGTCATAGCTCACGTAGACCACGGAAAAACAACCATGAGTGACAGCCTTTTGGCATCTAGTGGAATTATCAGTCCTTCTGTTGCAGGGCAAGCTCTTGCATTGGACTCGATGAAATTAGAGCAAGACAGACAGATGACGATTGTTCAAGCAAATGTTACCTTACTTTATGAAAAGGAAGGTCAGGAGTATGTAATCAACATGATTGATACCCCAGGGCACATTGACTTTACTGGACGTGTTACACGTAGTCTTCGAGCAATTGATGGTGCAGTAGTGGTTTCAGATTCTGTTGAAGGAATAATGACACAGACAGAGACCGTGACAAGACAAGCTCTTGAAGAAAGGGTCAGACCGGTACTTTATATCAATAAGATAGATCGTCTCATAAAAGAACTCAGACTTGCTCCAGACAAAATGCAAGAGTGGCTTTTAGATATTATTACAAACTTTAACAGATTAATTGACATTTATGCAGAACCCGAGTACAAGGAAAAATGGAAGGTAAGCATTCAAGACGGAAGTGTTTCTTTTGGTTCTGCAAAGGACAAATGGGGATTCAACGCAGATGTAATGAAGAAAAAAGGAATATCATTCAAGGATGTTTACGCTGCATATTCTGAAGGTGGAGACATCAAAGCGCTTGCAGAAAAAGCACCACTCTATGATGCAGTACTTGGAATGGTTGTAAAACACCACCCTTCACCTGATGTTGCACAAAAATACAGAATTCCAAAAATTTGGAAAGGTGATTTAGAATCTGATATTGGTAAAGCTCTTTTGAATTGTGATGACAACGGTCCTGCTATAATGATGATCGTAAACATGACAGTTGATCCAGCTGCAGGTCCTGTAGCTATTGGCAGATTATTTTCTGGTAAGATAAAAGATGGTGACAGAGTTCACATAATAGATACTAAAAGAGAAGGCAGGATTCAATCAGTTAACTTTTTCATGGGAAACCAACGTGAAATGGTGGGTGAGCTTGCTGCAGGAAATATTCCGGCACTATTGGGATTGGAACATGCAAGAGCAGGTCAAACAATATCAAGTATGGCTGGCATTCATACCTTTGAAGGAATACATTATGTTTCTGAACCAGTGGTCCAAATGGCTGTTGAACCAAAACATCCAAAGGATCTTCCAAAGCTTGTTGAAGCTTTACGTCGTATCACAATAGAAGACCCCAACTTGGTTGTAAAAATCAACGAAGAAAGCGGAGAAACTATAATTGCAGGAATGGGTGTTTTGCACCTTGAGATTGCAACTTCACTCATTGCAGATGCTGGAGTGCAAGTCGTCACTTCACAACCATTGATCAATTATAGAGAAACAATTAGAACTGCAGCTGGTCCTATCATGGCAAAATCACCAAACAGACACAACAAGATCTTTATGAAAGTAGAACCACTTGACGAAAAAATTTCAGAAATGATTAGAAATGGAACACTAAACGAGTACAAAGATACAAAAGAGGTTGCAGAAATTTTACGAAATGCAGGCTGGGAGAGAGATGAGGCAAAGCGTGTTATGCGATTTGACTCTAGAGGTAATGTCGTGGTAGATGGCACAAAAGGTGTCCAATTTGTTCAAGAATCCACCGATTCTATTTTGTCTGGATTTGAAGATACAATGAAAGAAGGTCCTCTTGCAAGAGAACAAGTAAGGGGATGCAAATTTACCTTCCATCACTTTGTACCTCACGAAGACCCCGCACACAGAGGTTTGTCTCAACTTGGCCCTGCTTCAAGACGTGCCTGTATGGGTGTAATGCTTTTGGCAAATCCAGTCTTACTAGAACCAACACTTGGAATTGAAGTCAGAGTGCCACAAGAAATGATTGGAAATGTAGCCGGTGTAATATCAGGTAAAAGAGGTAAAGTACTAAACATGGAACAAAAAGGCATCGTACATATTTTGAGTGGAGAACTTCCAGCATCTGAAACTTTTGATCTTTCTGAAGTAATGCGAGGACAAACTGCAGGAAAGGCAATGTGGAACACACACTTTAAAGCTTGGACACCCATTCCAAACTCTGTCTTACCTACAATACTTGGTGAAATCAGAAAGAGAAAGGGATTAAGTCCAGATCCACCAACTGCAGACGAGTTTATCGACAATGAGTAAAAAAGAACTAATTTTGAACACAAAAACTAGATTTAGTAGGTCTAGTAGATGTCATCATGACTGGAATGAATTATAAAAAATTTAGGGAATCAAAAAAAGAGTACTTTATTACAAAAGATGGTAGATTCACCAAAGGAGAAATTATACAACAACTTGAAAACTGGTTAACACACAGGTTAGGAGAACCACAAGACTTCTTTGATAAAAACAAAGTAAAGGAAGATAATTGATGTTTATCGTTTAGATGCTATCTTATCATGTATTTGAGCCAAAATCAATTCTGCCTTTTCTTTATTTTCAAACGAATCAATTTTTTCATCCATTATAGCATCAATTTCATAGCTCTTGTCTACCAAAACACTAGCTACATGATCATCAAGCGTACCATTACCTATCAAATAATATGCAAATACTATATTTTTCTGACCAATTCTGTGTAGCCTATCTTCAGCTTGTCTATGAATTGCAGGGCTCCAATCCAACTCTGCAAAGATGACGTATCTTGCACGGGTTAAGTTTATACCAACATTTCCTGCCCTGAGACCTGCAATCATTAGCCTAGTCTCACCGGCCTGAAACCTGTCTATTTGATGCTGTCTTTCCTTGTCTGTTTGGCCCCCAATTATTGCAGAAGGTGAATGTTCTCCAAGACTTTTGTGAAGTAGCTGATGAATTGATTTGTGATGACAAAATACAATAACACTTTCTTCAATTTCCATAATGTTTTTTACAAATTCGATCACATGCGGTAGCTTTGCAATTCCAGCAGCTTGTCTTTCGCTCTGTATGGCTCTCTTATATGAGGTGAATTTGTCAAATGCTGTTTCAGCATTTTTTTGATCTTCTTCTAACTTTTTCCATATTTTATCGAGTTCTCTATGATAATAATTAATGTCTGCATCAATTACTTGTTTGTATCGAACTTTGTCCTTTAATTCTTTTAGAACATCTGATTTTTTTCTCCTTAACATAACGTGCTTTCTTAACTCTTCTCCTAAACTTTCACGCTTGTTTTCAAGAACAACGGCCTTTCCTTTTTCATTTACATAACAGAAATAATCACAAAATTCCTTAAAACTTCCAAGTAGACCTGGTCTTAGAATGTCAACTATGGGCCATATTTCAGATCCGCGGTTGTAAATTGGAGTACCAGAAAGACCAATTCTATATTTTATTGTTTTTAATGCAGATAATTTTTTTACTGCAAAATATTTTTTTGTTGTTTTTGAACGTAGATGTTGTACTTCATCACAAATGATTGTTTTCAAGTTAAGTTTTGACATATCATCAAGTCTTTTGTACAACAAATCATAATTGATGATATAAAAATCAAATTTACCTAAATCCTTTGTCTTACCAATTCGTATTAATGTAGAAGTAGGAACTAGGTTCTCTACTAGTTTCCCATTTCGACTCTTTTTTTTCATAAATTTTCCAATCTCTCGTTGCCAATTATTCAAAGTAACCAAAGGTGCAATTACAAGTACGGGAAAAGATTGCTTTTCTGTAGCAAGGTAAGCAAGTGTCTGAACGGTTTTACCAAGGCCCATCTCATCCGCAAGTAAAGCATTTCCTGATGATTTTAATAGGAAATCAAGCCCTTTTTTTTGAAAATTTAATAGTTTTCCTCTAAATTGTTTTCCTGGATTTACCTGGCGTAATTTTTCAATTTTCTTTAATTTTTTCTTTTTTTCAACAAAATTTGAGATCTTTTTCTTCCAGACTGATTTTGAAAGGATCTCCAATGGCATCACCATACCAAGATTGTGGTATTACCCTAGATACCATTACTACCGCGCGTGGACCAGTTACTTTCCAACTCCAATTCCTTGAGAACCTGTCACGAACATACTCAAGGGTTCCAAAATTTTTCATAATTTCTCCGTAATTCTTCGTCTAGTCGTGGATTCTGTTTATGAATCTTGATTTTTCATCAATTTAATGAGATCTATTTTTATTGGCAAAACATTGATGTGGAAGCACAAATTATTGCTACAAGGACTTGAAATCTTCTAAATACTTGCCAAAAATAGGCACATTTGACGGTGCTGGATTCTGGAAGAAAGCATATGCTCATCAGCGTGGTAATTTATTAAGAATGGTAAAGGTCCCAGACGATCAAATCAAGGTTCTAGTAGATAAGACGTATCATGAATTACCGCCTCCACTTAGGTATGAGATTGAAACAAGTGGAATAAAACTGAAAGATTTGGGTTGACATCTTTGGAATTATACAGTTTATAAAAATAAAATTTACCTCCATTTACTATAGAAACTTTTTTAATACTCATATTGATATCACTTCGTGATGAGTTTTAATTTGCAATCTTCACATTGCAAGATTTTACTTGTATGCCTGTTAGCAGTGAGCGTTCTTGGCATGGTTGGTTTTTTGAATAATGTGTATGCTGCTGATAATATGACCGTGGGTAGTAACATGAGCATGAAGGCAGATGTAAATGCTAATACAAGTATGACTGGAAACATGACTGGAAACATGACTGGAAACATGACTGGAAACATGACTGGAAACATGACTGGAAACATGACTGAAAATACAGGTACGACAAACACGCAAAAAATATTGCCTCCGTTGCAACAATTCAAATCAGGTGTTGCTGCAAAAAGTGTGCAATGCAATGAAGGTTTTACTCTAGTTATCAAAGTAGAAGATAGTTCACCTGCCTGTGTAAGCTCTCAGATTGCACAAACACTAACTGTACGTGGCTGGGGAACTGCGCCTTAATACATTAATCTCAATTTGCTTTACAAACAAATTCGGGAGTTCAAATAATAAAGGCGTTGATTGCACCTAGCTATTAGGATCTAGAATTACCATTAAAACATTTTACTATAATTCAGTTTTTATTGAGACGCAGTTCTAAATTTATTTGAATCGCTTCTTTAGTTTTTTAAACTTACTCATACCAAAAGATTTTACTCGCCAGCGTTTTGTGTACTTGTAAGTTACAAAGGCAGATACTATGGTTGATGCGATGATGGTAGCAATCATCCAACCAAAATTATCTTGATGATTTGGAAATAAGGAAAATACGGTTGCAAGTGTGTTGGGAACCAACACTGCAGTTCCAGCAACTGTAAACCAAACTACAAGAAGTGCAAGCTTGTTGGATACTTGGGTCTGTATTACATTAATTCCTGTTGCAATCATCTGCATAACATTTTCTGACATTTGGATCTGACGGTCTAATCTGCCAAGTATGACTTCAAACTTTGCAAGAATTGCATCATCATCTGATATCATATCTGCATCACCATACTTCAAATTCTGAACAGTATCATATGTAGCCCAAACTGCATTAAGAAAAGTAAGAAGCGCCGTTTTCATGTTAGAGAGTTCAAGGGATAGATCTCTTTCTATCTGTCTAGAACCAGCAAGGTCAAGCTCTAATTGCTCGGCTCTTTCCACAATTAATCGCAGAATAGAAAAGTTTGTTTCACTAATCTCATCTATTATTCTTGCTAGTAGTATGGTTTGTCTATCAGCCCAGTTTTGTGGATCTTTTGGTAGTTTTCGTAGTAGCGTATTAGAATAATTGTATAGCCTAGCAATTTTTCCTCCATAGTCATCATGAATAGTAACTATGAGATCTTTTTTGATGAATATCAAAAGGGGAGACGTTTGTGTTTTACTGTTACCAGTTACCACAAAGGGAAGCATCAAACCTAATGTTTCTCCTCTATCTTCATAGCTTGATACGTATCCTGATAAGAGAACTGCCGAGTCCATGGTTATGCCAAGGTTTTCCAAAATTTTTGGTGCCTCAGTGGTAATACTATCAACAACACATTCTATCCATGTTAGATTTCCAAGGGAAATGGTACGTGCTGCTTCATCAAGCTGAACGCTCGGTTTCTTAAATGGGGTTCCTTCTGATTCTAACCCTGCAACACTTACTGCTTTTATCATTGACATAAAAACGAATTTTCAGTTATATACACGTATTTGTGAAAGATGTCTAGGTTTTGGTTAGATAACATTAGGCCGTGTAAATTTTTTACTGAATACTAGGCAGTGTTTTTTAAATCCATCCATGATTTTCATTGAACAAAATCTAAATTAAAAATTACCTGATTTTATCAAATAGAATAATTATTCAAGCAAAGCGTACAAATAGGAACTTTTACAGTTCTATGATATTAAAGAAATGAAAGTATTGGTAGATGAGATGTACGATGGTATTGATATTAAATTAAAGGAGATGGGCTATGAAGCGTATAGCGTTAAAAAACTAATTGCAGAGGGAAATAAATTACAAAGCGATTACTCTGTTATCAAATATGCCGAAGAAAATGGTATGGTAATAGTAACCGAAGATACAGAGATTGGTAAAGCTTGCAAAGAAAACAAAATTCCTTACGTGTTGCTTGATAATGATGCTGTTTTGAAGTTTATTTTACAAGAACTGAACACATTAAAGAATCGTTAAATTTATAGCGTATCAGACGGTTTGTTCTTTCTACTTCGTAGGAAGAACACAATAGCAACTATTACACCTATTACTACTATTGCATCAAAGTAATTTGAATAGTGTAGAATGTTCTTCCACTCCTGACCAAGTTGTATTCCTATGTATGTCAAAGCTGAATTCCAAATTATAGAACCAATCAGTGTGTATACTAGAAACTTCTTGAGGTTCATTTTTGCTATTCCTGCTGGGAGCGAAATGTAAGTTCGAACTGCTGGTAGCATCCTGCTTATGAAAGTTGATCTGTCTCCATATTTTTTGAAATATGATTCCGTAAGTTCAAGATGACTTTTCCGAAGTAAAACATATTTCCCATATCTTAAAATGAATTCTCTTCCAAGTCTAAATCCTACATAATATGCAATAAGTGACCCAACTAGGTTTCCAAATGAGCCTGCAATGATTACATATGCTGCATTGAATTTTCCAGTGGAGACAAGATAGCCAGAAAATGGCATTATTACTTCACTTGGAATTGGTATTAACGCACTTTCTGCAATCATAAACAAGAATATGCCAATATACCCAGAGCCAGAAATTGTTGAGATTATGAAGTCTATCAGATTATTTAGTATCTCAAAGGCAACCAAGTATTTGGCACTATATCCTTTTGCTTTGGAAATTGGTATGCAATAAAGTAATTTCGAATTGATCAGTAATTTTCTCAAATATGGTAGTTAATACTAAAAATGATCGTTCTATTTTTAAAAATGATATTTTTACCACATTCCTCCGCCACTGCCAGGTTCATCAAAGTTTTTTTGGGAAGGATGGCGATGAGCTTTTTTCATATGTCTTTCTAATCTTTGTGGATCATTTAACTCCAATCCACATTCTTTGCATTTTGTTCCAACGACTTCTTTTTTCTTAAAGAGACCCATCTTTAACATCTGTATTCTTAACTACTAATTTTTAATCCTTGACATTATACTAGATTTTATAATTATTAAATGAGAAAGGCCGCTCTCGTAAATAGTTATAACAGAAAGGATACTTCTCAAATTCTATTAATTGTGCATTTTATTATTGCATAATCAATAATTCCCTTTTGTGATACTTCCTTCATTTTTAGTAATGATTTATAGAGAATATTTTCAAGATAGGACGGGTATTTCTTCAAAATTCTTTCTCTAAGCTGTTTTCTATTTTTCATATAATAATCAGCTAAAGAGTCGTACACATCAGATCCGATTGATTGGATCTCGTTAATATGGAAATCTTCCTTAATTATTACGGATTTAATATAGTCAAGACTGTAGTGTTCTGATGCCCAAGTTAATGAAAGAATTCCAAGTTTCATAAATAATGATGATTTTACAGGAACTTCCTTAATGACAGGTATGGCAATGACGAATAATCCTCCTTTTCTTAGAGTCCTTTTAGATTCTCGGATAAATTGGTCTAACGGTGTAAAATGCTGCGCAGATTCTAAAGCAATTATTCTATCAACAGAATTATCGGCAAAAGGCAATGAGGTGGCAGTGGCATTTACAAATCTAATGTCATTAGTTTGTAAAAGAGAGAATGAATCAGCCTTTGGTTCAGAAATGTTGCTGCCTACCAATTTTATTGCAAATAATAATTGTTGAAAATTGGTGTTGATGCATGTGATGTTGGTGTTTCCATACTGTGATTTCCAATGAATCGCAGGTGCAGAAAACCCACTTCCTAGATCTAAGACTGTTCTTGCAGAGTCCAAGTCTGCAATTTTTCCAACTAGTTTACAGAGTTCGTGTTGTGCTTCTAGAGGTTTAGTTGCATTATTCTTCCAATATCCAAAATTGAGCATATTGTTACCAGTAGCAATTTGCATGATGGGGGATAGGGAGTTGTAAAGATTGACAACATCCTTTTCATTTCTTCTAAACGTCCATAAAAAAACTTGGAGGGGATTTATTGAAATCAATGTTATTTCTAAACTATTAACACGTATTAACAGTAATTATTATTCTATGTAATTGAACTTTTTATTACAGTATGTAATGAATATAGCATGGACGGTTGTGATACAAGTACACGAGCATATAAAAACGGCAAGACTTTTGACCAGTGTAGACAAATTGCTGAAACAATTTGTGCGCAGCTTGCTAAAAAAATTAATGAAACAGGAGTTGTTTCATGGACAGAAATTTTAGAAACTGTTGATCATGATGAGCTAGTCTACAAGCTTACTCTAAAATATCTTAGACGTGATGGCTTTGACATTGGAGATTGGAAGACTCCTAAAGTGACAAAGATTACTGTTTAGAATCTAACGCACAGCTTCCAAGATGGGATCTAATTTTTCTTGCCATGAGAAGGGGTATAAAAAGTAAAATTGGGATTGATATGGCAATAAAAAGAGTTTGAAGCTGTGCTTCATAACTTGTTAAAAATAATGTAACGCCAGTGGCACTAGCTCCTAAGCCAAAGAGCATTGTAAAGGCAGTGCCTGTACATGTTGGACACCCTACAAAGAGCCCAGTTATGGCCCCAAAAGTTCCAAGACCCCTTCCCTTTCTTGATATTGTAAATGTTTTTGAAGACATTGTAAAGTTAAGACCTACTAGAAACGACACCACCACTAGTAAAACAAAGTTTAATGGAATTATCTGCAAGCCCACATGTTCAGTAAAAAATGCCAGAATCATTGGCATGTAGCCGGGAAGATCACAACAAGATGCAATCTCTGCGTGTGGAACCGCAAATCCATAATCTGTAGCATTTAGCTCTGGTTTGTAAAGTATTATTCCAGAAGCCAATGCAAAAAATATTCCATAACCGATAGCACTTGCAACAAAGATTTGTTTTGATCTTTTACTATTTATCGTATTTGCAATTATTGAAGAAATAGAATTGTCACCTGTTGCTACTTTGATCTTGTAAAATCTATACAATCCCCAACCTATGGCACCAAATGACATGAAAAGAATAACATAGGTAACTACGGCAAGTCTTTGCAAGGCTGGCATTGCTGCAGTGGTAACTGAAATTGAATCATTTTTTGTATAAACTAAAAACGAAACAGCGATGGCTACAAAACCTACGATAATCAAGGTGCGATAAGAACGCTGCATCGTAGCCTGCTTTTCCAATATTTCAAGGCGAACTTTGCTGACATTAAATTGTATCTGGTTTTTTCCAAAGGATTTATCTGCAATGATTGAGTGATAGAAATTAATCGTGAAGATTGATGAGATTCAGGACTCCGACTATGTCGACACGAAAATAACATACGTGGGGTTCGTTGATCCCTACGGTGTAGAGGGACTGCTGATTCTAAGATCAGATGACGGAAAGGAGTTCCACATGAGAGCCTTTTCGGGAGAAGTAGCTAGACACATCACAAATTTCATTGAAGGACAGAGAGATTCAATCCCAACAATTTACAACATGATTGAAGAGATTTCAGAATTAAACGAAATACTCTTGGTCAGAATTAAAGTCTATGAAAGTGGAAACGTTTTACGTGCAAACTTGTACTTTACGGGAAAAACTGAATTGGTCATGCGAAACTATCGGGCTTCCGATGCAATAGCTCTTGCATCATTTTATAACGTTCCAATCTTGGTAAGAAAAAATCTTTTAAAAGAAAAGATGGAAGCCTAGGTAACTATTTCTTCTAATCTTCCTTCTTGTTGAGCTTGTTTGAGCTCCATTGCAATTCTACGTCCAACTCCAAATGTAGCTCCATATTTGTATTTTGTATAGGGACTAGTTGTAGCAAGAATTGGATTTCCAGGAACTCGGAGAGAAACATCATATACTACGATTTCCAAATCTCGTGTGATTACACTCTGCAATGAAAACGGACCAATGATTCCTGGTGGGTATTCTTTCTTTACTGCATTGACAAATTTATCTCCAGCAGACAAAACTTTGTCTAAAAGTGATTCTCTTATGCTTGCAGGGGTGTGACCTACTTCTATATTTTGTAATTCTATGTTTGTTTCAAGCTGTTGGCGGGCTGGAAGAGAATTAAAATCATGTAAGTTTGTTTGTAGCCTTCTTTCTATGCCAAGAAAATCAACTTCATCCGAAATGGGAGTATGAAAGTAATTGAAATTAAAGTATGTTCCTATCACGAGTTCTTCAATACTGGCAATTTTTAATGCGTCTTTTGAAATAAGCCCATGTCGAATCTTAGTTTCTGTCTTGTCTTTGTACTCAGAATAAGATGAAACATTAAAGAAAGCTCTTTCAAGTTTACGGGATTTTTCTTGTACTTTTACAATAACAGGTCTGTTAATATCTTTGGGATTTTTGAATAGTTTAGGGTGTTTTATCTTGGCTTTTTCAAGCAGATAATATTGATTTTTTGGGTGTGAACGTTCTTCTGCTTGAAGCAAAGCTCGATTTCCAAATATGGGTACCTTGAAACTATTTTCTACACCTGCATATCCAAGATAAGCTGTTAGTGCTCGGTGTGGCACAATTATAGTATTTTCCGAACGCAACCTTGCTTGAATTTTTGGAGAAAGCATATCCTTGAATTTTTTTACAATTATGATTTCATCTGCAATTCTGGAAAATCTTTTGTATGGGACTTCGCGTCCTTTTTGGCAAACAACCAACGTTTGAAGATTTTCATCTTTTGCACCATCCATTATTTCAAGCGCAGAATGGCTACCAAGTGTGCCTACGGTAAGACCAGAATATTCATTGACAATTTTCTGAATGTCTGATCTTTTTATCATGTAATGATCTCTATTTTGTGGATAAAAAAGCGTTTTTTATTTTAAATCTTCTTTATCTTTAAAGTCTTTTAGCTCTTTTTCTGATTCAATTTTTCCCTTCTCAAACTCGCCTTTTGCTTTGCCAAGGGTGCGAGCAAGCTCTGGAATCTTTTTTGCACCAAAAATTATTGCTGCTATGACTATGACAACTATAAGGATTTGTTCATAACCCATATGTTGTGTAATTTAAGCATCTTAAGATTTAAGTGTTGCAATTTGTTTTGCACGACGTTCAGCAAAAACCATGCCTATGAGATATAATGCTATCATGGGACCTGAAACAAACCACATGGTAATACCACTTCCATCAGGTGTAATGGCTGCACCTAAAATAACAATGGTAATGATAGCATATCTGATGTTTTTTCGCCAGAAATTCTCACTTACCAATCCTGAAGCAGAAACTGCATACATTATTAATGGAAGCTGAAATGAAATTCCAAATGATAAAAGAAATTGTAGTACAAAAGTAATGAAATCTACAACATTAAGGAAAGTTAACAGCTCTGATGATTGGCCATACTTGTAAAGAAATTCCAAAATGTATGGTGTGACAAAAAAATATGAAAAAACACAACCAGCTATGAAGAGGCAAACTGCTGGAATTGTTATTGATCTGATTATCTGAAATTCTTTTTTGTCTAATGCGGGAGCTAAAAATCCAACAAATTCTTTTACAATTACTGGCATTCCAATTACAATTCCAAGTAAAACTGCGACATAAAATTGGGCAAAAAATGCCTGTCCAGGCGCTGTTTGGATTAGTTGTACCGTTGATGGCAACAATTGATGTTTCATTGCAACAGTAACTTGTGCTGCCATGTTGTCAAAGGGATTTGGGTTTGGATAGTACAATGTAGTTCCATTGTAAACAAAAGGCGTTAGATGAAAACCAAGTATAATGAAAGTGATAATTCCTACTGCAATGATCATTCTAAGTACGCGTTTTCTAAGCTCCTCAAGATGTTCGTTTATTTGTCTTAGTTCATCCATTGGATATCAAAAAATGGTCAAAACCATATTTATCTACTTGCCAGGAATGGGCAGTATTTTATTGGAGGGAAGATTGCTTTGTTCCTGTTCTGGTACGGAAAAGTTCTCAAGTTCGACAGTAAGTTCTGTACTGACCTCGAACGTCTTTTCAAGCTCTACGGCAAGGTCTGCAATATCCTTTGAAAGATAAATCTCACGAGAATTTTTCAAAAATACTCGTTCCCCTTTTTCTGCTTGCTCGCCACCAAACTTGTCCTTTAGGAATTTGGCTATTTTTTCGACCTCATCACGCTTTAGCTGGTTGTAATAGAATACTATTCCATGAACTGAAGTGTAATCCCAAGATGTTCCATTTCTATAGCAAAATACTCCAAAATGTGTTCCTTGATCATCTTTGGTGCATTTTATTTCCCATATGAGTACCTTTTTTGGATCATATTGTGCTTGTCTAAATTCATCTACAGAAAGCTTCCAATATCGTAAGCGTGACATGTTATCAATGAATAAATATTCGCTTATAAAATTGTGTGCATGGAAGTTATTCCTAGCACACTACTCGAGCTCTTATCTGAGATGGAGGAAAGGTATGAAAAAAAAGACAAAGGGTATTTCATACAACTTTTAGTTCACAAAGACTTTGTCATAAGGACAAGAGCAGTATGCATTCTGGTAGATTTTGGAGGAGAAGAAATGATTCCATATGTTGCCACGGTTTTAAAAAATGATCCTAACGAGCTTGTAAGACACGAAGCGGCTTTTTCACTTGGGCAGATGTGTTATCATAGTGGAATAAAACCACTTGAAGATGCAGTAAGAAATGATCCTAGTTTCTTTGTAAGACATGAAGCTGCAATAGCGCTTGGTGTAATAGGTTCTCAGGAAGCAAAAGAAACACTACAAAAAGCCCTTGAAGATTCAAGCGAGCCAGTAAGAGAGTCTGCAATTGTCGCTCTTTCTAACTTGCAATTTATGGAAAAATTGAGCAAAAACGAGAGATTTGCCAAGCTAACTGGAGGCTAGAATGGTGTTACCTTTGTTCCTTCAGCTGTTGCCTCAAAATTGTATATAGTATCAACATTTGAATTTTCAAATATTTCAGAATCGTGCGTAATTATGATAAACTGAGATATCGCACCCAAGTTAGCTTCAAATGCATGAGAAAGAATTCCCACGAGTGATTTTCTGCGTTCTTCATCCAAATGTGTAGTTGGTTCATCAAGTATGATAAAGTTAAGATTCGAAGAACCTAGAATGTGTGCCATTCCAAGTCGTAGTGCTAATGCTACACTAACTTTTTCACCACCGCTAAGAGAATCAAGTTCTAGAATTGTACTTCCAGAATAACATGAAATACCCACATCTCGCGCTTTTTCTTGCAACAAAACTCTTTGAATCTTCACGTTGAATGTAGACAAATATTCTGATGCTTTTTGTGATATCAAGTTCAATGCCCATGACCGTAAGCTAGTTGCAACAGGCCCATCTCTATTGAAAATCTGACCTCGTATTTCTTCTAACTGTGAAACGTATTTTTTCACTAAGACAAGATCTTCTAAAGTCTGAGAGATTTTTTCTTGCTGTTCTTTTGCTGTTCGTATTTTTTGTGTTATTGCACCGATTTCTTGTTCTATCATACTTAGAGACTTGCGTTTTTGATCAAAAGAAATTTTTAGATTTTTGAATTCTGTCAAATCAAACCCCATCGTTTCTTCTTGAATTGTCTGGATTGTTTTGCATAATGACTCGGAATGAGGATCTATAGCTAAATGTACCAGATTTTCTGATGAATTTAGTTCAGATGGAATTCCCTGAATGTTATTTTTTAGCATAGAGATCTCTTCTTTTAACTGCGCCAATTCCTGCGGTTGTCTTATTCCATGTACAGAAAGTGTTCGTTCTGCATTGAGAGCTTTTTGTAGTTTTTGCTCAAGATCTAGTTTTTTCTCACGATTATTTTTTTCTAATTTTGTTAGTGAATCTAGTCTGTTTCGTATTTTTACAATCTCATTGTGAATGTGTTCTTCCTCAAAAAGTGGATTGAGGCTTTCTACCTTGGAATTGCATACTGGGCATTTTCCATCTTGTAGTTTTAACTTGCCTGCGAGTTCCTCTTGGCCTCCAAGTTTGCCTAGCTTTTCCAAAAACTCTTGAATTTCTTTTCTTGACGATTCAAATTCATTTTCTATTTTTGTTATTTGTGATTCGGTTTCTTTTTTGGATGATATGCAGATAAAACACCCATCACAATCAGAGAATTTCTTTTCTTTTTCTTGTATTTCTTTTTTAAGGGCAGAAATGGCAGTTTTCACATATTGAACAAGTTCTGATTTTCTTGTTTCTAATTCTTTTATCTTTAACTCTTTTACAGATTCTGTATCAATCTTTTTTTGTAGTTGAGCAAGTTCATTTTCTTGTGCTTTTTTTCTTGAAAGCATCTCTTTTTTTTGTGGTTCTGCCTGTTTGATCTCTCTTGTAGCCACGTCAATCTTAATTTTCAGGCTTTCAATGTCCATGTCATCGTATTCTAATTTCTCTCTTATTGAAGAACGAAAATTTTCTACAACCTCTTTCATTATTTCAAACGCTGTATCAAGTTTGTCAATTCCAATTATTGCATTTACTAATTCCTTGAATTTTTTTGGGTCTGTATTAATTATGGAATTAAGCTCGCCTTGTTGAACAATTGATGCCACCTTGAGCTTATCAAAATCCATGCCGATCAACGATTCAATTGTCTTTGTCATGGATTCGCCAAACTGTTTTCTCTCACCTGCTGCGAGTGGTAGAAGCGTACCGTCTTTTTTCTCAAAAAACTGTGCAGAAACTGTTCCCTTTGAATCAATTTTACGTATGGCTTCAAACTGTCTATCTGAAATAGAGAAATTCACTTTGGAATATCCTTGATCTGCACCACGTCTTACCAATCCCTTGTTTGAATTTCTGGTATGTTGACCAAAGAGTGCAAATGTTATTCCATCGATTATGCTTGATTTTCCTGCTCCGTTCTGGCCTACAAAGACTGTTACGCCTTTGTTAAATCCTAACTTTGTACTAGAATGGGATAGGAAATTAGCAAGCTCTATTTCATTTAACATTTTTTCATCTCCTTTTTGAATCGATTAAAGTTTTCAATTACCAAATGATTTGCTTCTTCAATCTGATTTTTTGAAAGAAGTGGAAGTAGATCATTAATTGCAAAATTTGCCAGATCTTCAGATTTTAGGATCTCTTTTGCAAGTTTTAACATTTCATCATCAATTTTTGCAGGTTTATCAATAAAAGTTGAACCTTCATTTTCCTCTGACATTATTGCTTTCCAAAAACATCGTAGTGTAAGTGGAAATAGTTTTGCAATTTGAGATTGAACAAGGTCAGTCTCTATGTTGTAGCCATGAATTTTTATCTCTACTATTGGCTTCCTTGTAAGTGATTGGAATTTTTCTGATAACGTATCTATTTCTTTTGCTAAATTTTCAAAACTAGTTCTAACTGAATACTGCAGCCTAGTATTAAGTCTTATCCAATTTGGTTTTGCTTCTGATGACGACAAATCAACTTCGTAAAACCCTTTCTGAGTTTCCTTAATTCCTTCACTTGATGTAAGTTCTATAGAGCCTGGATATGCAACAAATCCGCCCAAATGGTTGTATCTTTTTAATTCTCTCTCATGAAGATGCCCCATCGCATAATATGTAAATTTCTTAGGAAGGTCTGTGGAATTTAATTCTCCGGCAAACTTGTTAATTTCACCAATTCCTTGGTGTAAAACTAGAATTTTGTGACCATTGTGGTTCTTAGCTTCAGAATCTGCCTTTTCAAAATCATGTTCAAATGTATGGATTTCACTTTTTCTTCGTTTATCATATCCTACAATAAGGACATCCTTGAATTGAAGTGGTTTTCCATTTCCAATATATTTGGAAAATTCCAAATTGTGATAAACAAATGGAACTGGTGTTGCACGTATTCTGCTAATGTCATGTTCACCAAGAATGAAAAACGAATCTATGTTGTTTTGTTTCAAGCGCTTTAGAGCATTTGCCAAAACCAAGATTGCCTTTCCACTTGGGTTTGGGACATGAAATATGTCGCCTGCAAAAATTACAAAATCTACATGATCACTTATTGAAGTGTCTATTGCTTGGTTAAAGGCTGAATAAACGTCCTCTTCTCTTTCCTCTGAATGATATTGTACAAATCCTAAATGTGTGTCAGAGATATGAGAAAAAATCATTAGTCCATCAATAGATCTTTTTGGATTAGTCCTTGTGTAGATTCAACTCCAATGTCTTTGAACTTTGTAGATTCTGACCACTCTGCTACTGCATTAAGATCAGAGCCAGCGGTCTTTCCTTTTACTTCGTCAACATGTACTATTGCTGGTAAATTGACCCACTGGCCTATGAGAACTGCGTCTCCTATATTCAAGGAAGGTAATTGAGAAAGAAGATCTTTGCTGAGTGATTCTGCAGCTGAGGCAATTTGTTGTTGGTCGTCGTCTTGGACGATTTTCATTATTGCAAGTGAACCCATCTGACTTAACACATTTGGATCAATGTTTCGAGGTCTTTGAGATACAATACCAAGTCCAATTCCGAATTTTCGTCCTTCTCTTGCCACTTTGGATGCCCAATATTTTGTATCTGTATGTTCCCCTTTTGGAATGAAAACATGAGCTTCTTCAATTATTACAAAAATTGGAGCAGAAAATTTATTGTTCTTTCTTGAGGACTCTCTTCCTTTTTTTGCCCAACATGCATCTTTTCTATCTGTTAATAATTCCTGCAAATAATATGCCAAACCGGCATTTGCTTGTCTTTCACTCAACTCAGCAACACTTAGTACGTTAACTCTGCCTTCTTTAATCAAATCAACAGGATCTCCACAATCTGGATCTAAAATATCAGAAAACCTATGCTTTGCATCATCAATCTTGTCAAGAACCCTACTTGCACTATCTGCATATCCTTTTGTTGTGTGTCCAAAGGATGAAACATTGTCTTCTAGCGTTGCCCAGAAATCTTTTGCCTGTTTAACAGAGTCAGTAAAGGATTCACGCAGTACTCTTTGTTGCTTGTCTGCATTTTCTCTGAGCTCTATCACCTCTGCAAGCTTGTCTGCTTGTAATAATCTTGGATTTATCTTGGCTGCCATTATGTTGATTTTTGGCAAATTCAGATTTTCGTAATCATTGTGATAATCAAAAATCACTAATGTCCCTTGAAGCGTTGATATCTGCTTGGCAATTAGCGACACTAGATTGCTTTTTCCCATGCCAGTCATAGCAAGTATTCCTATGTGTCTTGAGACAATTTTGTTTAAGTTTACTTTTGCTTCAATTTCTGAATTTCTGAGAAGTGAACCTATTCTGATCCATTCTTTTTCCTTTGGTGCAAAAATTATTCCCAAGTCATCTTCTGTTGCTTCAAGTATAGAAGCACCTGGTAATGGAGGAACTGCAGGTAAAACCGAGTGTCCTTTTTGTAATTTGTCTAAAAATCCAAGGATGCCTATTTTCACTTTATAGTTTTTATCACGAGAATTTAGCTCAGCTACCTCCTTGCTCTCTATTGCCTCATCAAAATTTCGTACATCTGTAAGCGCATCACTTGAGACAATTGATCTTTCAACTAATCCCAACAGCTTCCCCTTTTGAGAATCAACGATAACATATTCTCCTACAGAAAGTGGTCTAGACGATTGAGCAGTGACTTCGGTAGGTTTTGATTCCCCTATTACAACTCCAATTGTCATCCTAATACCTCTCTTGATCCAACTTCATTTCCCAGGCCATATAGACTAACAAGTCGTACAAGATCTGTATGAGTTATCTTGCATTTGTTATGTGCAAGCTTTAAGGCGTAAGGATATCCTGAAACACTATTTTTACATAATCTATCTAGAAGTGATTTAATCTCTGATTCATCGTGATCAGATCCTAATAATTCAATTTTTATTAGCGGTGTAGAATCGCTCAACCTTGCATAGACAGATGAAATAACTTTTCCAGGTCCGAGTTCTTTGTCTACAAAAATTTTGCTAAATCCCGGTTTTTTTATAGCGTGATTATAATAGAAAATGTCTCCAGCCAGAGAACCAAATTTTTCAAATTGCTTTCTTGCTGAAGAAGTTTTTGAAACAAATACCACATTGTTCCTCTTTTTAATAGCAGCTGTAATCATAGAACTAAGGGAAGATTGCCTAGTTAGAAACTGAGAATATAATGAACCATCTAATGTCACCACATCTGCCTTATCTACAGAAGCGCTACAGGCATCTATTTCCATTTTA
>VBPW01000028.1:43819-53661 GCA_005877305.1 Nitrososphaerota archaeon
TACTGTTGTAACTACTGTCAATTCCAGCAATTTCTGAATCTTGTTTTTCTGGCATGTATCCTATCCAATTATGTTTGGCTTCTTCTATTATCTGCTCGAACTTTTCTCCTTTTAAAATAGAAAGTGTCTCCTCTCGTTTTTTTAACGCATCAATATAGACAGTATTAAGCATAAGCACACTTTGTATACATGCATAAAATGTTTAGCGTTTAAAACAGATTAGTGTACAAGCTAATAGCTAATCCATTTCTTTACTAGATTTTATTCATAATTGTCTAGCACCTCTAAGCAGTAATTGCAGACAGGATATCCATTATCTTCATATTCAGTTTTACAGCGTTTGCATGTTTTACCCATCTGGATGACATTTATCACTTGGGTGCTATTTTCATTTATGATCTACCCATAAAATTACCAGCTAACTAATTTATTTGGCAAACACCTTGGATCAACCGTGTTTGAAAATGAAAAAACGTGGGCAAAAGCAGTACTAAACAACTCTACTGATGAATTTCATAGTAAATTTGATCGGGCAATTGATCTAGTAAAAAAAGACTTTGGCAAAAGTTATCCTATAATAATAGGAGGAAAAGAAATTCACTCTGATAATCAATTCCAAGTAAGATCCCCTGCTGATACTAGAATTGTTATTGCAAATTTTCCATTAGCTACAAAAGAAGATACAATTCATGCTATAGAATCTGCAAAGGATGCTTTTCCAAGATGGAGCCAAGCATCATATCAAAAAAGAATTGAAATCTTTAGAGAATGTGCTGACGCCTTCTCTTCTGACAAATTCCAACTTGCTGCTATGATGACATATGAGAACGGTAAGAATCGCCTTGAGGCTATGGGCGATATAGATGAGGCAATCGATTTTCTTAGATTTTATGCAGACCAACTTGAATTAAACCAAGGCTTTTCTAAGGAAACAAAGAGTGCAAGCACAAATGAAAAGACGCGAAGTGTGCTCAAACCATATGGTCTTTGGGGAATAATATCGCCATTTAATTTTCCATCGGCTATAGCAATTGGAATGACTGCCGGAGCTCTCATTACAGGTAATACTGCTGTTCTTAAACCATCAAGTGACACTCCGCTTTCCGCCTTCATGTTTGTAGAAACAATCTATCACAAGCTTACTCCTGCAGCTCTAAACTTTGTGACTGGTGCAGGAAGTGTAGTAGGTAAAACAATCCTTGAAAGTCCACTTGTTGATGGAATTGCTTTTACTGGCTCAAAAGAGGTTGGGATGTCTGGCTTTCGTTCTTTCGTTGAAAAAAAACCAAGACCGTTTATTTCCGAAATGGGAGGAAAGAATCCTGCGGTAATTACTGCATCTGCTGATCTTGAAAAAGCTGCAGAAGGAATTTTACGGGCATCATTTGGTTATGGTGGACAAAAATGCAGTGCTTGTTCCAGAGTTTATGTGCAAAAAAATATTGCAAACCAGTTTATGGAAAAATTAGTATCAAAAGTAAAATCTCTGAAGATAGGACATCCTTGGGAAAAAGATGTTTTTTTAGGGCCTGTTATCAATGAAGATGCTGTAAAAAAATTTCAAAGAGCATCAGATATTGCAAAAAAAGATGGAAAGGTCGTATTTGGTGGATCTGTTTTAAAGGAATCAGATTACCAACACGGATATTTTGTAGAGCCCACAATAGTTGCTGACCTTCCACAAGAACATGAGCTGATAAGAGAAGAATTGTTTTTGCCATTTGTTTGTGTAAGCCAATTTGATAGCTTTGATGAGGCAATAAAAATGGCAAATAAAACCAATTATGGTCTTACTGCTGGGATATTTAGCAAAGACCAGAAGGAAATTGAAGCCTTTTTTGAAAAAATTGAAGCAGGTGTAACCTATGTTAACAGACCTACCAGTGCAACCACTGGCGCAATGGTTGGAGCCCAACCTTTTGTTGGCTGGAAAGAGTCTGGAATTTCAGGTAAAGGAGCTGGTGGAGCTTACTATTTACTTCAATTTATGCGAGAGCAAACTCAAACTCGATGTGAATGAATAAAGGAACTTCCCAAAAGCAAGATGTTGCGTTTTCTTTCCTTTAACCTTCTAAGGGAATAGGGAAGCCAATTGGTTCCATATGGAATGTATTCGGATACTGAAAATCCTTTTTTTAAAAGAACTGGCTTTAATTCGTCTCGTATTCCTTTTAGCATTTGAAACTCAAACTTTCTTTCGTGTATTTTGGATAATTGTATTGCATTATCAATTAATTTAGAATCGTGTGTTGCAATCCCAAATTCATTTCCATTGATAAAAAGCATTTCAATTAATTTTTTATAATTTTCATCAACTTCTTTTCTTGCCTGAAATGCAATTTTCTTATTTTCACGATAAGCCCCTTTTACAAGACGAATTTTTGCTCCCTTTTTTAGTAATTCTTCTAAATCTTTTGATGTTCGCTTTAGATTTGCTTGAAGAGCTATGCCTAGTCTTTCATACTTGCCAAACAGCTCATTATAGATTCCTATGGTGTCATCAGTATATTCAGATGATTCCATGTCTATCCAGACAAAGGATTGTGATAGGAATGCCTTTTCTATTATTCTGATAAAGTTATCTGAACATTCTTTTCTGTTTTTAGATAAACCTATCTGTGTGGGTTTGACTGATACCCCGCCCTCTACTTTAGATTCATGTAAATTAGAAACAAGCACAAGATATTCTGAAACAGTGTTCTCAATTTGATTTTTTGAAGTCATGTGTTCACCAAGCTTGTTAATTATCGCATCCATGCCGTTTTTGTTTGCAAGACGTGCAGATTCCAAAGCTTGTTCCATCGTATCTCCAGCTATCCATTGCTTGGCTATCCTGAAGAGGAACCTCTCCATTAATCCAGATTCAGCTTGCTTCAATAGATGACCTTCTTTTCTCTATATTTAACAAGATTAATTTCATTATTCAATTTTATGTACTAATCTTGTTTGGGTAGGATAATTTTTCCTATGACTAATAGCTTTAACAGGGGTTTGCTATAAGATCGGTTAGTTTGAAGAGAATTGGAATTTTAGGATGTGGTGCTATTGGTACTGAAATTGCCTTGGCAATTGATTCAGGAAAGATTCCAGCCAAACTAACGCATGTTTTTGATTATTCTAAAGATGCTTCAAAATCACTAGTAACAAAACTAAAGAACAAACCTGAGATCACTGAAAACATAGGATTGCTTGCTGCTGCACCATCTGATATTATCGTAGAAGCGGCATCACAGGATGCAGTTAGAGACAATGCGCTTAGCATACTACAAAACAGAAAAGATTTGATGATTATGAGTGTTGGAGCACTTTTAGACGAATCAATTTTTGATATTATAATTGAAGGTTGCAAGGATTTCAAGAGGTCAATCTATCTTCCTTCTGGGGCAATTTTGGGTCTAGACGGTATAAGATCAGTAAAAGATGAATTGGAATCAATTACTTTGGTTACGACAAAAAGTCCAAGATCATTAAAAGGAGCAAAATTTTTTGAAACTTCAAAACTTGATATTGAAAATATTAAAGAGTCTACAACAATTTTTGAAGGCAATGCCCAAGAAGCTGTCAGACTTTTTCCAGCAAATATTAACGTGTCAGCTCTTCTTAGCTTGGCTGGGCTTGGCAGCTTAAACACAAAAGTAAGAATAGTTGCAGATCCAAACACTGACAAAAATACTCATGAGATAATGGCTCAAGGTAAATTTGGTAAATTCTTGATTAAAGTAGAAAATGTACCAAGCTCTAGTAATCCAAAAACTAGTAGACTTGCAATTTTATCTGCAATAGAGTGCTTGAGGGCAGTCTGTCAAAGTGATATTAGAATTGGAACATAAATGGCAAATATTGCCATCATATAACAACATGTCATAAAATTTGTCATAGACCTGATCCTTTAAATGAGAAAAGTAGGCAATTTCTTTTGGATAAATGGATTTAAAGTCAGAAATCTTGAAGCTCAAAAAAGAAAAAGACGTTCTTGTTTTGGCTCATAACTATCAAATTCCTGAAGTACAGGATATTGCCGATTATGTAGGCGATTCTTTAGGATTATCAAGGCAAGCTGCAAAGACAAAACAAAAAACGATTTTGTTCTGTGGTGTACATTTTATGGCAGAAACTGCTGCAATCACATGTCCAGAGAAAAAAGTACTCATACCAGACTTGGCTGCAGGCTGCTCACTTTCTGATACAATAACAGCAGATCAATTAAGAAAATGGAAGAGCGAACACCCAGGAGCCATAACTGTAGGTTATGTAAATACTACTGCAGAAGTGAAATCTGAACTTTTTTGCCAGATATGTTCTTAGGATCATATGTTGCAAAGATGACAAATCGCAAGAACATGTTTATCTGGGCAGGCGAATGTCACGTACACGCCGGAATCAGATCACAGGATGTACAAGAAAAACTAAATCAATATACCAATGCCGAATTTCTTATCCATCCAGAATGTAGCTGTACTTCTTCAGTCATGTATGATGTTGCATCAGGAGATTATGGAGGTAGACAAGTTCAGATTTTGTCTACTGAAGGAATGATGAATCACGCAAAGATCTCAACTTCAAAGAAATTTGTTGTTGCAACAGAAACGGGAATACTTTACAGGATGAGAAAACAAAATCCTGAAAAAGAATTCATCCCAATCTCAGACAAAGCAGTATGCCAATTCATGAAGATGATAACTCTTGACAAAGTCTATGCCTCGCTAAAAGAAGAAAAATACGAAGTCAGGGTTCCAAAAAATATTGCTCAAAAAGCACAACTTGCAATAGAACGAATGCTTGCAATCAGTTAACTTCCAAACTTAAATCTAGCCCTGATGCTGAACTAGTAATTTTTCCAACTGATATCATATCAACACCTGTCCTTGCATAAGATTGGATGTTCGTAGAATCAATGCCGCCGGAGGCTTCTATTCTTACTTTATCTCTTAGATGCAATTTTTTTAAAGTGTTAACAATTTTTAAAATTTCTTTTGGTGAGCGATTATCTAGCATTATTATGGATGCTCCAGCTTTTGCAGCAAGAATTGCATCATTAAGGTTTTCCACCTCGGCTTCTATTGTTCTGTATTGTTTGCGTGCCTTCTGAATTAACTCTAATAAACCAGCAACCGCAAGATGATTATCTTTTATCATTACCATCTCATCAAGCGACATTCTATGTCTATTGCCACCGCCAATTTCCACAGCTTCTTTATCAAACAAACGTAATCCTGGTACTGTTTTTCTTGTAGAATAGAGTTTTACTTTTGGATTTACTTTCTTTATTTTATTCACAAGATGATTGGTTTGAGTTGCAATGCCGCTCATTCTGGATAACAAATTAAGCGCGGTTCTTTCACATGACAATATGGTGTGTGCAAAACCAGAAACAATCATTATTTTCTGATTTGTTTTAATTTTGGAACCGTCTTTTTTTAGAATTTTGACTTTACATCCCCTTGAGACAAAGATGAATTTTACATATTGTACACCAGCTACTATTCCGCCTTGTCGTGAAATTATGCTTGCAGAAATTTTTTTCCTTGGTAAAAGATTACTTGTAATGTCTCCATTTCCTATATCTTCAGCTAAAAAACTGTCAAGTGCCTTTCTTGCACGTATGTGCAATCTAGGTTACCTTGAGAGCGTACTTGCCCTTTTCTGTTATTCCCAAAGTTTTTGCAACTACCGAAGTGGCTGGGTCAACAACAAGAATAGAACCGCGCCAATCTGGTGTCAGATCTGATGATTTGCAAACAGGGCACACTTTGCCTATTGTAACAAATTTACATTTTCTACAGGCCATTTCTCTTACCATGTTAATTTCACTTTGCTTCTACGGTCTTCTTGGCTTTTTCAGTTTGAGCAGGGGGAGCTTTCGCTGGTGGAGCTTTTGCTTTCTTTATTTCTTCTTCTATCCACTCATCTGCACCAAGGAAAGGTTGTCTGCATGTAATACCGATCTTCATTGCTGCCGTTTTTCCAAGGGAAACCGCAGTTATTCTTGCACGAAGAGTAGTACCAATTCTCATGGTCCTTCCACTTTGGTTAGCAAGTATCATGCCGGATTTTACATCGCTTTTTAGATAATCATCCATAATTTGTGAGAGATGTAACAATGCATCTGTTGCTCCAATTCTTACAAATGCTCCAAAGTCAGTAATTTCGACAATCTCTCCTCTGACAATTTCTTGAAGTTTTGGATAAAATGTCAAGGCTGTAAATTCAACTTTATGATATGTACCGCCATCTCCAGAAACAATTTTTCCCATTTTTTCAACTTTTGTATCAAGAATCATAATTACATAGCCAAGTTCGGGATTTATCATGCTCTCGTATTTTTCTCTAAGTATGGTAGTTCCTGCTTTTTTGAGAGACTCACCAAAGAGTTTAGGGGGAATCCTAACTACATCAGTAAGTGTAGATATAGAAAACATCTAAGAAATTTGATAAAATTTCAATTTATGAATCTTTGGATGATAAAATTAACCATTTTTGCCTATGTTTAAATAATGTACTAGGATTTTTTTAATTAATGGTATCTGTAGATGACGTTCTTAAGACCTTAAGTACAGTGATTGATCCTGATCTAAAAAAAGACATTGTTTCTATGGGAATGATCAAAGATCTAGAAATTAACAGCAATGATCTAAAATTCACTCTTGAACTTACAACTCCAGCATGTCCATTTAATGATCAAATAGAAGAAGATGTTAGAAAAGCAGTAAGCACACTAGGAGTTTCAAAACTTGATCTGAAGGTAACTGCCAAAGTAATGGAAGGCCGTGCACTAAACATGGATGAAATGATGCCAACTGTAAAAAACATCATTGGGGTCGCAAGTGGCAAGGGCGGAGTGGGAAAGACCACTGTTTCAGTTAACCTTGCACTAGCTTTGGCACAGGCTGGTGCAAAAGTTGGATTGCTTGATGCTGACATTTATGGTCCAAGTGTCCCATTGATGCTTGGTATGGGAAAATCTGTAATGGAAGTTGAAAATAACAAGCTACAACCAGCCGAATCAAATGGACTCAAAGTAGTTTCGTTTGGATTTTTTGCGGAGCAAGACCATCAAGCTGCAATATACCGAGGACCGATAATTTCAGGAATTGTCAAACAATTCCTTGTTGATACTAATTGGAGTGATCTAGATTATCTTATTGTAGATCTTCCTCCAGGTACTGGAGATATCCCATTAACACTTGCTCAGACCATTCCAATTACTGGAATACTGGTAGTTACAACCCCACAAGATGTAGCAAGTAATGTTGCAGTAAAGGCGTTTGGTATGTTTCAGAAACTAAATGTGCCAATTATTGGTATAATAGAGAATATGAGCTACTTCAAATGTCCAGACTGTAAAAAAGATCATCATATCTTTGGTAAGGGAGGTGCAAAAAAAATTAGTGAGAAATATGGCATTCCATTCTTAGGCGAGATACCACTTAATCCAGGAATCATGGAAGGTTCTGACACAGGCAGACCTGTACTGGTGACAGATCCAAAATCTGCACACGCATCTGCATTTACTAATGTCGCAAAAAATGTTGCAGCAAGATGTAGTATATTAGCAGCTCAGTTAAATGAGGAAATGAAAGCCGAAGTAGCTACACAAAAATAGTTTAAAACAAAGATATCTTGTGCACCTTCCAGATAACCTAAGAGATAAACTAAAAAAGCCTCTAGGAATTTTGCTTAAAGATTCTGATGTAACTAAAGAAAGTATTTTGAAAAACATCCCAATAGAGTCATTTGTAATTTCAGTTGGTGACGCAACAACAGAAAAATTGATCAAATGTGGAATCATTCCATCGTTACAAATTGTAGATGGAGTAGAAAAGAGAGTTAAAAGAGAGATGCCTTCTGCTAATGTAATGACCACATTAAACTGTACTAACCCTCCAGCAGAAATTACAACGGAAAGTTTGAACACAATAAAAAAAGCATTCCAGTCTCCAAAACCAGTAAGGATTGCTGTTATCGGAGAAGAAGACTTGTTAGTTTTACCTGTTGTTGTGTTTGCACCCGAAAATTCAGTAGTTTTGTATGGACAACCTAACGAAGGACTTGTAATTGTACCAATAAATGCAGAGATAAGAAATAAAGCTCAATCCATAATGGATTCTATGAGTTAGTTGGGGTATGATGACACGGTGGCTGTATGATCTATGATTAACCTACACAAGTTCTGACCCTGAATAACTATTTTTGTGGTAAAATAGAAAAAGTAAACTAGTTCAAACACAACAATTGACAATTGAAATTAAACGTTCTTTAAAAAATTAAATGAGTGTGAAACTTGATTCTAATCTACGATTTAAAATTCTAGAAAAGACTGGAATTTACGCCAACAGATTCGGGATATCGGAACCAAGGGTGCTTCTTACTACCAAAGAAGTTCTTGAGACGCCAAAAGAAATGACTGAAGGAAGAAGAACATCTGCTTACAAGTACTATGGAGTTTCCTATATGCAGCACCACCTGATTTTTGTAAATGTTAGAAAAATGCCCGATGAAAAAACTCTAGAAAATACCATTGTTCACGAATTGATCCATATGAGATTTCCATATCTTAGTCATGGGAAAAGGTTCAACAAGCTAGTAAGACAAGGACTTGCAGGTAAAACGTTTTCACCGTACAAAAAAAGAAAAAAGTAGATGTTCTAAAATGGTTTATATTTACCGCAAATAGGCAAAAATCCAGTAAATGACGCTCAAAGAAATGATTCCTGTTGGTGCGTCAATTATTGCTTTCATTATTGCTGCAGTCCATGCAGCATGGGTATCTAAACAAAAACCTGGAACACAACAAATGCTAGATATTTCAAATGCGGTGGGAATCGGAGCAATGGCATTTTTGAGAAGAGAGTTTAAAATTGTTATTCCTATAGCCATAGGTCTTGCAGTCCTGATTGGTGCTGCAATTGGTTCTACCAACGGCATTGCTTTTGCAGTTGGTGCTGGACTTTCTGCAATTGCAGGATTGATCTCCCTTAAAATCACAGTCAAGGCTGCGGTTCGGGCAGCAAACGCATCAGGAAAAGGGCTTGGACATACTTTTGCCCTTGCCTTTAGGGGCGGAGCAACAGTAGGCCTTGCTGTACCAGCTATGGCCCTTTTGGGCATGAGCTTACTCTATTTTGCATTTCCAAACCCTATCACAATAGCAGGAGTTGGTATAGGTGCTAGTTTGATTGCCTTGTTTATCAGGGTAGGCGGTGGAATTTTTACAAAGGCTGCAGACATGGGTGCAGACCTGGTAGGAAAAATAGAGGCAAATATCCCAGAAGATGATCCACGAAACCCAGCAACAATTGCTGATAACGTAGGAGACAATGTAGGAGATGCAGCTGGGATGGGCTCTGATATTTATGAATCGTACATTGTAACCATGCTTGCATCATTACTGATTGCTGCACTGATTGGGACTGCTCAAAACTTGCTTTATCCAATGTTAATTGGTGCCTCCGGACTACTTGCATCTATTATTGGTATTGCAACAATAGGGCCAAGAAAGATGACCGAAGTCAACAAGCCTCTTGCCCGTGCATTCTATGTTTCTGCGGCAATAGCAATTGCACTTAATTTTGTCTTTACATTCTTGTTCCTTGGTCACACTCAGATTGCATATGCACTGTTTGGTAGCACAGTGATAGGAGTTGTTCTAGTGCCAATAATACAGAGGATAACAGACTATTTTACAAGCTACAGATTCAAACCGGTCCAAGAAATTGCTGAATCAGCAAGATGGGGATACGCGTCACTTACACTAATGGGAATAATTCAGGGAATGCGTTCAACAGGTCCTTTTATGATTGCCATTACTGTTGCTCTAGCTACATCATATGTATTAGCATCAT
>VBPW01000029.1 GCA_005877305.1 Nitrososphaerota archaeon
CAGCTTGAGTGTTTTGGATTTAGTTCCGGGTGCTCACCCAATCAGATTAACAGTATTTTCAAAGGGCGCAATTGAAGAACTCTCGAAAATAAAATCTCCACACTTGGATCTCATGGTGACAGTAAGATGAATGTAGAAGAAGCCAATCACATTGTTCTCAAACCATACGTTACAGAAAGGACATTTGCATTAGTTGAAAATGAAAATAGAATTTGTTTTCTAGTTAAGGAAAATTCTACTAAACCGAAAATCATGGAAGCTGTAAAAATTCTCTACAAAGAAGAACCTGTAAGTGTAAACGTATGCAGAACAGTTTATGGGAAAAAAGCGTTTGTCAAATTCCAAACTGTAGCAAAGGCACGGGATCTGGCAACGAAGATAGGAATGCTATAATATGGTCTACAATGAATCATTTCGAATGATGGTGAATTTAATTGGTTAAAGAATTCAAGTATAGAGGAATATCTACAGAAGAACTACAGAGTCTGTCACTAGAAAAACTCTTTGAACTCTTTCCAGCCAGAGCCAGAAGGTCTCTTACCAGAGGTATCACTGATGATAAAAGAAAACTACTTGAGGAAGCAAAATTGGCAAAAGCAGGCAAACTTGCTACCCAAATTAAGACCCATCTTAGAGATTTGATTATTCTTCCCTATATGATAGGACTTACAATTAATGTTTTTACTGGAAAAGAATTTCATCCTGTATTAATAAAACCAGAAATGGTTGGTCATTATTTGGGTGAATTTTCACTAACGAACAAAAGAGTCCAACATGGTGCACCAGGTGTTGGTGCATCGCGTTCTAGCTTGTATGTACCATTAAAGTGATTAATATGCAATTCAGATATGCTTTTCAAAATTATGATAGGACAAGACACGTTCGTGCTTCTCTGAGGGAAAAAACAATTTCTCACAAACATGCACGTGAAATTGCAGTTAAAATAAAGGACATGTCTATAGAATCTGCCAGAAATTATCTGCAGGACGTCATAAGACTAAAACGCGCAGTCCCGTTCAGAAGATATCATAATGAAGTTGGGCACAAATCAGATACAGGAGTAATGGCTGGAAGATATCCACAAAAAGCAGCCAACGAGTTTGTTAAACTTCTTGATAATCTAGAATCAAACGCAGAATACCGTGGAATGGATTTAGACAGATTGAAAATAATAAACGCTACTGTACATAAGGGAAGAAAAATTGAAAGGTTCACTCCACGTGCAATGGGAAGAGCATCACCAAAAATTAACATACTTACACATGTGGAGCTTGTAGCTCAAGAGATTTGAAATGTCATCAGTAAAAAATGTAATAAATGATAGCTACAAACTCATGCTTCTAAAAGACTATCTTAGAGAGGCCATTAAGGAAGCAGGATTTGCTGATGTGGATATACAAAAAACACCGACAGGAACTCGTGTAGGGTTGCATGTTACGAGGCCTGGAATTGTCATAGGTAGAAAGGGTTCAGGAATCCGTGATCTCACCAAAGTTTTAGAAAAAGACTTTGATTTAAAAAATCCACAAATTTCAGTTATAGAAATTATCAAACCAGAACTTCAACCAAGTGTGATGTGTAATAGGATGTCCCAACACCTTACCAGAGGAACAGCGTTTAGACGAGCTGTGATGTGGACTATGCAAACAATAATGAGTGCTGGTGCAATGGGAGTACAAATTACAACTTCAGGAAAACTCAGGGGTGATCGTTCTTCATTTGAAAAACATAGCAAAGGAATTTTGCCAAGAGCTGGCCATTTTGCAGACGTCATTGTTTCAGAGGATATTGTTCATGTTAAAACGAAGATGGGTCTAATTGGCGTACGAATTAGAATTGCAAGAAAGGAGCGCTATATTCCAGAATTTGAACTCAGGGAAATTAAAAAAGAGGTTGCAAAAGCAATACCAGAAGTTGAAGAAAAAGAAATTGAAGTAACCGAAGAAATTCCAATAGACCCGACAAAGCCAAGAACCGAAAGTGAACTAATTGAAATAGAAGAAAAACTAGTAGAACAAGTCGAGACTTTTGAAGAAATAGAAGAGGAATTAAAGTAATGACACGAATGAAAATGAAGACAATACGGGAATTTAATGAAACTGATCTAAAAGACAGACTAGAACAACTTCGTTCAGAACTTACAAAATTGCGTATAGAGTCATCAAAAGGTACTCTTAGAAAAGAAAGCGGCAAATTAAAACCACTTCGAAGGGATATTGCCAGAATGCTAACAAGACTAAATGAGATGAAAAAACAATGATTACTAAAGAAAACCTGTTCATACATGAAATAATAGGATTAGAAGCCACAATTGTAAAAAGTAGTAATGAACAAATTATTGGGATTTCAGGAAAGGTTATAGATGAAACAAAATCAATGTTCTTTCTAAATACAAAAAATGGTATTAAAAAAATTCCAAAAGAAAACACTGAATGGAAATTTTCTTTTGATAAAAATGAATTAATAGTGAACGGAAATTTGCTGGCAAAAAGACCTCAAGAAAGATTAGGAATAAAAGCATGATAAGAAATATTGGATTTCCAGTAACTGCCCCTACAACCGAATGTACTGATCATCTTTGCCCATTCCACGGCATACTTAGCATACGTGGAAAATTGATTCAAGGAAAAGTAGTAAGTGCCAAAGCACCAAAAATGGTTGTCGTTCAACAAGAAACCCCAAAGTTTATTACAAAATTCAAAAGATATGCAAGAAGCCAAAGTAAGACTCATGCATACAAGCCCTCTTGTATTGATGTAAAAGAAGGGGATATTGTTCTTACGGCTGAGTGTAAACCAATCTCAAAAAGCGTTTCATTTGTAGTTGTGGAGGTCAAGTCATAATGACAGCAACAAAAAGTCGTGCAGTATCTGCAAAAGGAGTACAAGAATTCAGACCATACATCACTAGGGCATTGCCACTTGGAGCACAAATAATTTGTGCAGATAATACAGGTGCAAAGGTTTTAGAAATTGTAATGGTTCAAAAAACAAAAACCAGGGTTGCACGATATCCTTCAGCAGCTGTAGGTGATTTTGTAAACGTTGTTGTTAAAAAAGGCCCAGGAGAACTTCGTGGTCAAATTTTTGGTGCAGTTATCATAAGACAAAAGTATCCAATTAAAAGATTAAGTGGTGTAAGAGTTACGTTTGAGGACAATGCTGGTGTACTGGTTACACCTGAAGGAGAGATCAAGGGAACTGAAATCAAAGGCCCTGTTGCAGTAGAAGCGTCAGAAAAATGGCCAAGAATTGCAAACCTTGCATCGATGGTGGTATAAAATGAAGCCAACAATAATTCGAAATAGAATGATTTTCCAAGCTCCACATCATTATCGAAGTAAACAACTGGGATCAATGCTTTCAAAGGAATTACAAGAAAAATATCACAAACCTAGTGTACGTGTAGTTGAAGGAGATAATGTAAAAGTGATGCGTGGCGAATTCAAGGGAATAGAAGGCAAGGTAACGCAAGTATCTCCAGAAAGACACGGAGTAGCAATTGAAGGAATAAAGCGTGAAAAACTCAAAGGAGGTAATGTTGACCTTTACATTCATCCATCAAATCTTATGATTACAGGCTTGAACTTGGAAGACAAATGGCGACAAAATAGGTTAGAGGGGCAAAAGACAAAGATTCCAAAAGAACAATCCGAGGAAGCTCCAAAAGAAAGATCAAAACCAAAAGAAAAACCAACAGAGACTAAAGAAAAACCAACAGAGACTAAAGAAAAACCAACAGAGACTAAAGGAACATCAAAAGTAGCACCAAAATCAAAAAAGAAACCGACCAAATCAGAAAAACTCCTTGAAAAAAAAGGAAAACAAACAAAAACAGCTAAACCAGCGAAAAAGGAGACTAAGTAATGGTAAGTATAGCAGGAAGCAAGAAATTAAAACGCCAAATGGCCCCAATTTTCTGGGGGATTACTAGAACGGATTCGAGATTTGTAGTAACTGTAAGACCTGGCGGTCATCCAAAGCATCTTGCAATCCCAAGTGCGATCTTTGTACGTGATACCTTGAAACTTGTAACCACACTAAGAGAAGCAAAATCAGTAATTTATGGAGGAAAGGTCAAGGTAGATGGAATGATAAGACGATCACTTCATCACGGTATTGGCCTTATGGATGTAATAGAGCTTGACAGCATCTCAGATGTTTATAGACTTGTTCCAAAAAATTCCTCTGTACTTAGACCAATCAAGATAAACCCATCTGAAAAGACTAGGAAATTACTAAAAGTAATAAAAAAAGTAACAATAAAAGGTTCTAAAACGCAAATTGGATTTCATGATGGACGTTCTCTTATCTCTGATGCAAAAGTAAATGTTGGTGATACATGTGTAGCCCAAATTCCAGAGACCAAAATTCTTGATATTATAAAATTAGAAAAAGGTGCCCAAGTTGTTGTAACAAGTGGAATTAACGCAGGCCATGTTGGTAAAGTTCTTGAAATTAAAGAAGGAACGTTTGTACTTCCACGACGTGCATTAGTAGATATTGGTGAAAGACAAATTGAAATTCCGGCAGAACTTGTGATGGCGGTAGGAAAAGACAAACCCGTAATACAAATAGAGTAAGTGTATAATGTCTCAAAAATTAGATTCCTCAATGAAAAAAATAACAGTGGCAAAAGTAGTGTTAAACATGGGTGTAGGTAAATCAGGTGAACCTATCGAAAAAGCAAAGAATGCACTTCAACAAATTACTGGTCAACAACCAAGTGCTCGTATGGCCAAAGCAACACAAAGAGATTGGGGTGTGCACAAAGGTGAACCAATAGGCGTAGCTGTGACCCTGAGAAGAGAACCTGCAATTGAGCTAATTAAAAGACTATTTGCTGCAAAAGGTAACCAGATAAATGGTTCATCTTTTGATGATTTTGGAAATCTTTCGTTTGGGATAAAAGAACACATCGATATTCCTAAAGTAAAATATGATCCACAAGTTGGTATTTTGGGATTAGATGTATCCATTTCATTGGCAAGACCGGGATTTAATATCAGATTTAGGAGCAAACATAAAGCAAGTGTTGGTCGTCATCATAGAATTACAAGGGAAGACGCAAAGGAATTTCTAACCAAAGAATTTGGAATAGAGGTAGTATAGAATGGTAAAAAATCGTGATTATAAAGTGACAGGAAGAACTGTACACAAATTTGGTAAGGGCTCACGATGGTGCAAGCGCTGTGGTGATTATAATGCCATAATTCAAAAGTATGATTTGGCCTTGTGCAGACGTTGTTTCCGTGAAGTGGCCGTATCATTGGGATTTAGAAAGTTTAGGTGAGAAGATGCCATCAAATAATATAATTTCGAATCTGTTTGTTACTCTTTTCAATACTGAAGCTAGACGCAAAAGTGAATGTATTGTATTACCATCATCAAAACTTGCCATGGAAATTCTAAAGACACTTCAAAATCATAACTATATTGGAGAATTTGAACACATTAATGATAAAAAAGGTGGCAAATTCAAGATTCAACTTTTGGCAAAAATAACAAAATGTGGAGCAATCACTCCAAGATTCAAGGTAAAAAAGGATGATTATTCCAAATGGGAGCGAGAATATCTCCCATCATATTCACGTGGTATGCTTTTAGTAACTACAAATCAGGGAGTGTTGTCTCATCATGAAGCGACAACAAAAGGATTAGGAGGACTTTTGATAGGATATGTCTACTAAACCGATTGAAATCCATGAATTGACTATTCCTGTACCTGAAAATGTCAAGGTTACAGAAAAACATAGAATTCTAAATGTTGAAGGACCTTTAGGTAAAACAAGAAAAACTTTCAAAAAAATTCCTGTAGACATGCAGGTAAGTGGAAAAAATATCATATTAAAATCACTTGGAACTAGAAAAAAAGATTATGCTATATTCAAGACTGCAGAATCAATAATTAAAACTCTCATCAAAGGTGTTCAACAAGGATATACCTTCAAGATGAAAATCGTCTATGCTCACTTTCCAATCACAATAAAGGTAAAAGATGATGCTATTCTTGTAGAGAATTTCCAAGGTGAAAGAGCCCCACGCGTTTCAAAAATAGTTGGTGATACCAAAGTTGTCTCAAAAGGAGACGATGTGATAATAACTGGACCTGTTTTGACTGACGTGTCTCAGACTGCAGCAAGCTTGCAACAAAATACTAAAGTCAAAAACAAGGATCATAGAGTTTTCTTAGATGGAATCTATCTCTTTGAAAAATTAGATTCGATCCAAAAATAATCTTAGCAAGGATTAAATCCGTATATTCTACGAACAAATCTATTGCCGCCCTAGCTCAGCGTGGTAGAGCAGCTGACTGTTAATCCGCTCGTCGTCAGTTCAAGTCTGACGGGCGGCGCTTATTATATTTCTAAATTCGAATTTAGAAACATCATATTTTGTATATGATGATGCAATCTACAAAAAACTAAACGTGTTTATTTTATATGTTTCAAAACTCGAGTTATGAAATATTATAATGCGATCACATTTGGGTTTATTCTATTAGACTGCTTAGATCTTATACCGATCGCAACATCAGGATATATGCAGGAGATTCGCATTGGCCAGAACAAGACGCGCAAATAGATATTGCGTGGATTGTGGGGGAAGATTAGTCTATTACCCTCGCCTTTCTAACCCAAAAGCTCCCAATGAATATAGAGTCCTGGTTTATGCCTGTCCTGACTGCACTAAAGACTTTGATAAACCAAAAATGTTTTCCATTAGGCGAAATGTGGTGGATGAACCCATAGAAACTGTAGAAATAGAGATAGTTCAAGCAAGGGAAAAAATTCAAGTACCCAATTAACCCAGTAAATTTAACAAAACTAGAAAAACTAGAAAAATTGAAAATTACTCGTAAAAGCTAAACCCGTGGAGTTTCTCAACAAATTATGCATAGGCTGTTATTTTCAAAAAATCGATTTTTAATGGGGGGTTTAACCTTTGTGCCTGTATATGTGAGCCAATGGTCAAATCACCCCCATTACCTGGTAAGAGTTTGTCTGATCTTTTGTGGTACGAATAAAAGCTAAACCCGGGTAAAAATAGTGTAAAAATGACAATTGTTTTAATCAATTTGGTGCGTATAATTTCTAATGTCAAACGATGACCTTCTTGCACTATTGTTAGGAGGTTTAGGGCTTTGCAATTCTTTCTTCTTCATCCCAGCATTGAATTATAGGATCCATCTTCTTGACAGTAACAAGCTCCTTTTCTAGTCCATCTTCATCAAGGAAGACTTCTTTAATTCTTACAAAAGAAGCAAATTCCTCATCTATTGGATTCATTTTTTGGTCCAAGTATGTCTCTTCTCTTATTCCACTTCCATCTTCCTTGGTAAACATCCTGCTTTTGACCATTAATTATTCGATAAATCGTTCAGTATTTGTGATTTTGTAGCCTGTTACTTCCATTTCTGATTTTTACGCCACTTTAGTTTTTGTAATCTGTATGTGTAATTTCTTAGAAAATCTTGTGTGAATTTTTTGCCATATTTTTTATGCATGAATAACATAAGATCATTCCAGCTTAGAGTAGCCATATGTTCTAATGTTTTCTTGTCGGGAGCAGGGATTTTACGTTCCATCATATAATATCTAAACTGACTACCTGTAAGCTTTTGGTTTAGCTTTCTGCAATATGATACCAATTTATAGTAACATTGACGTATCAAGTATAGATGGTTCTTTGTTACAAGTGTTTTGAGGAAAAACACGATGAGTGTATGGGCAAAGCAGCCCTGTTTGACTGTGAATGTAAACAATGTAAAAATGCTGTCTCAGATACTGTGCCAAAATTTAGTTAAAATTTGATTTGTCTCATGATTAGATGAAAGATCTGTACTCAATTGATAAAATATGATTTTCTTGCTTTAAATATCTGCAAAACTCTACTAAATCATGGGAAAGCAGTTTGAAGACTCGGCTGCAAGTTCAAGTGAAGTAAAGAAGATAGTATCAGATGAAGTAAAGCCTCTACTTGAGAAGCTAACTGAGCTTGTAGACAAGTTAGACAGATACCATCAACATGATATAGAGTTCCAACAAAAATTCTTACTGCTAGTATCTCAAATGTTTAGAAACCAACAAATCTCCATGGAAGCATATGATCAATTGGATTCTTTTATGAGAAAAGAATTCTTCTGGGGAAAACAAAACCCACAAAAAGAGTAATTTTTGGATTAGCTTAAGGTCAATTTAGTTATAAAAGAACCCATAATTCATTTAGATACTAATTCCAAAATCATTAACATGCAAAAATTTGAAATTTCATTAAAAACAAATAAGAAACCTACCGATCAACAGATGAAAAAACTACAAGAATATTTTAATGAAATACCAATAGAAGAAATCCTGGCGGGTCTTCACTTTGCAAAAAATAGATGGACTGCAAAAGACGCTGGTGTGCTAAAAGTTGGTCGAAAAAGTATAATCAAGCGCGAAATTCATTCAGTAACTTCGGAACAGGCACAGTGGAGATTAAAAAATTGGAAGATGATGATTGCAAATTATAGAAAGTTAGGATACAGCTATCCAACTATTTCCAGGATAAAAAAAATCTTTCAAGAAATAAGTAAGAAAAAATCTAAGTAGTGGGCTCTTCTGTACGCGTAGTAGCAGGAAGTGAAGTAGGCAGGTCTGGAATAGTCTGTCGTACCTGTCCTTCTAGTACTGCGTGAGCTTCTTCGAGTATGGTTGTTGTGTCTACATTTGTAGTATCTATTGCAATGTTTGCGTTTCCTTTGACAGATGCACCAGCCATGATCTCTCCTAGAATGTTTGAGAGATCCTGCATGGATGAATTGGCTTCTGGCATGAGACCTCCAAGTCCTGCACTTAATCCTTTGATTATGGACATACATGGGCTCAAAGTCACTACAACATCGCCAAGCTCGGAAATTGTGTTCAATCTGAGTTGAATTTGTTCCATGGCAAGTTTCGCACTAGTTACCATGTTGTTCATTTTTCTAATCTCATGAAGTTCGGTAGCATAAGCTTGAGAATATGGCTGATTTTGCAGCTTTACTGCCTCAACTACCTTTTTGAAAATAAACTCATCTTTTTCTTTTAATTTATTTGAGATTGAATCAAGTTTTACTATTTGAAGCTGAAGTCTTTTTTGCGCTTCATCAATTTTTGGTTTAAGTGGGGTATCTGGTTTTACTTTATCAATTACTTTCTGAGACAAGCTATCTTTCTGTTGGTTCCATTTATTGACAAAGTTCATTATTTGCTGACTGCATGTGATCAAAATTTAGGTTTTAAGGTGACTTGTTCTTATCAAGTATGTAACTGCAGTGACAGTTGAGTATGGATACAGTCCACAGGATTAATTTATTATGTTTCTAAATTCGAATTTTGAAACATTATTTTCAAATATTGTTAGCATACCAAATTTGCTGTAAATTAAATTTATAAAATTCTAAACTTTTTGCCTGCAGATTCGAAGATGTCTAAAGACCTCTCAATATGTTCACGTGTAAGTAAAGCAGTAACAGAAAGTCGGATCCTGGCTGAACCTAGAGCAACTGTTGGATATCTGATTGGTTGTGCAAAAACACCCTCATCAAACAGGTATTTTCCAAATTCCATTGTTTTCTTCTCAGAACCTATGATAATTGGAATTATTTGGCTTGAAGAATTGAAAGTATATCCAATAGATTCTAGACCATTTTGTATCATTTTGACATTATTCCAGAGTTTCTTTCGGCGTTTTTCTCGTTTGGATGAAAATCGTTTTAGTGCAAGATCTACTATAAAACTTGGCAACGCCGAAGTGTAAATGAACGGCCTAGAGGCATTTACTGTAAGGTCTATTATTTTGTCTCTAGAAGCAATATATCCTCCAAAAGCTCCCAAACCCTTGCTTAGGCTGCTTACATAGACATCGATCTTTTTTGCTACTCCAAACTTTTCCGCAGAGCCTTTTCCATCACGACCTGCGACAAAATCACCATGTGCATCATCTAAGACAAGCAATGCGTCATTTTTTTCTGCAACTTCCGAAATCTTCTTTAGATCTGCAAAGTCTCCATTCATGCTAAAGATGCCTTCTGTAATTATGAATTTTCGATTTGCTTTTTGTCGTATTTTTTTTCTGATATCTTCATTATCATTATGCTTATAGACAGAAATTTTTGCATCTGATAGTCTACACGCTTCTATTATGCTTGCATGGTTTAATTCATCACTTAAAATTAGATCATCTTTTCGTGCAAGTACTGGTATTGAGCCAAGGTTGGCCATATATCCAGTAGGAAATATGAGAGCAGATTCTTGGGATTTATGACGTGCAAGTTTTTTTTCTAAAATACTAAAAGAAAAGTCATTTCCAGCAACCAGTCTTGAACTTGATTGCAATTGCATGTTTGAAATTTTACTGTTACCTAATCCGAGATAATCATTTGAACAGAGATTAATGAGCTTTTTTTTCTTAAATAAGATGTATGGTCCTTGCACTCTATTGTCTTGTAGTTTTCTGTAAAGATTCCTTGTTTTTATTTTCTCAAGGGTTTCAGTTACAAAATCTAATTTATGTTTCAAGACCTATTCTTGAGATCATTTGCATGTCTTCTTGAGCTGTGTTTCCGTCTATGGTTAGATATCCGCCAGTTATGATTCCATTTGCACCTCCAAGAAGAACTTTTTCTTGTTCGTTTGCAAGATGAACTTCTCTACCACCTGCTATCTTTAGTATTGTTTTTGGCATCAAAAATCTAAACACAGCTATGGTACGTAATATTTCTGAAAGTGATAGTTTTGTTTGAAGCTCAAGTGGAGTTCCATTTTGTGGAACAAGAATGTTAATTGGACATTCTTCTGGATTTAAATCTGATAAATCAATGCCAAGCTCTAGTCTTTGCATCCTGGATTCACCCATGCCAATAATTCCTCCACAGCAAAGCTCCAGACCAACTTTTTTTACTATTTTATTTGTATCAATTCTTTCTTGATAGGTGTGCTTGGTGCATATTTTTGGGAAGAAACTTCTTGCAGCCTCCAAATTATGGTTGTATCTTCTTACATGGAGTTCTTTGAGACGTATTGCCATTTTCTTGTCAATGAAACCAAGGGAGCAGTTTACTTCGATTCCAACTTCAGAGTTTACTTTTTTTACTATTTCACATATTTGTTCAAAATCTTTTTCAGATGGTCCACGCCATGCACAGACAAGACAGAAGCTTTTAACCCCATTATCTTTTGCAATTTTTGCATTTTTTACTATGGTTTCTGCAGGTAATAGTTTGTAAATATCAATACCTGTTTTGTAAAAAGCAGATTGAGAACAAAAAGAACAATCTTCTGGGCACGTCCCTTTTTTAGCATTGATCAGGGTTTCAACATCTATTACATTCCCATTAAATTTTCTTGTAATCTCATTTGCTGCATCTGATAAGAATTGTAGTGATTCATCTGAAATGTTGATAAGTGATTTAGCTTCGTAAGCAGTAATTTTTTGGCTAGATAGAACCTTTTGCTTGCATTTCATGATGAATGCATATTCAGAATTCATAATCAGTGTTTTTTAGTTCCATTAATTAAGATTATTGTAATTGTAAACCTCAAAATTCTAACTGGTTTACGCATTTTATCATGTATCTTGTTTACAACGAATACAAGAAATTTACTTGATCATGATAGGACTATTTGTCCTTGCTAAGCTTTGTATTTTTGTCCACATTTGTCACAGATTATAAATTCTGATCTTGTTTTGCACATTTGTGAATCTCATTAACTTGTAACACTTTTTTACAAATGGGGCATATACGGATCTGTGGCATGTTATCGATCTATCTCATTTATACGAAGACAACATGTTAAAGTGTTATCTAACTGAACATCATTACTGCGTCATGCTTAATTATTTCCTCAATGCAGGTGTTGCATGGCATCTAAAAGACGATCAAGAGGAGCAAAGAGACGAGCTAAGCCTGGGCCAACTCGCTATCAAATGATAAGACTTGGTAAATCTCTAAACAGAGCTAGAAGAGCACATGACATGGTAAGGAGAGAAGGAAATAGACTAAAGCAGTCTATTGTAGTACGAGATCGTAGAATAAGAGAACTCCAACTGAAACTTAGAAGAGCGCGAAGGAGATAGTTTTTTCAAATATCCTTCGTGACTTTTTTTATTATATCTATAGTGCCATCAAGTAAGAAATCAAGTTCTTTTGTAGAAATTGCAAGCGGCGGTACTAACATTATGATGTGACCAAGTGTGCGCAAGTATATTTTGTGTTTTTTAGCTTCGACAAAAATTTTCTGATGAATTTTTTTGTCTGGACTAATTGATGTTTTTTTATTTTTATTGCTTACAAGTTCAATTGCCATAAGCATACCTTTGTGTCTGACGTCACCTACTAAACTCAGATTATTAATTTCATCAATTCGTCCTTCGAATTGCTTTGTTTTGTTTTGGATTCTTGAAATAAGACTATTTTTTTCATATAATTCAAGATTGGCAAGAGCAGTAGCGCAAGCAAGTGGATTTCCAGTAAAAGTATGACCATGAAAGAAATGCTTCATTTCTTCGTAGTTTCCTAGGTAAGAATCGTATATTTTTTGATTTGTCAATGTAGTTGCAAGTGGCAAATACCCTCCAGTTAGCATTTTTCCGTATGATACAATATCAGGAATACTTTTTTGAGCTTGGTATTCAATAAATGAACCTAATCTACCAAATCCTGTTGCTATTTCATCTAAAATAAAAAGCACATCGTGTTTTTTACATAATTGGCTTATTTTTTTCTGAAATTCTGGCGGATAAATTATTACACCCCCCGTAACCTGTGCACCGCTTTCCATTACAAAAGCAGCCAGTTCATTATTTTTTTTAAATATGCTTTCTATTCTTTCAAGACAATGTCTTTGATATTCATTAAAAGTAAAATTTTTTGGCATTCTATATTTGTGTGGCGTTGGTGTTTTAATTACAGGAAAAAGCAACTTTTTGAATTTTGAAAAAAATGATGGAACATATCCAATTGACATTGTGCCAATGGTATCCCCATGATATCCATTTTCTAATGTAACAAATTTTGTTTTATTTTTAATTCCAATATTTTGCCAATATTGAACAGCCATTTTTATTGCAATTTCCATTGCAGTTGAACCATCATCAGAGTAAAACACTTTGCTCATTCCAGGAGAAATACTGACAAGTTTTTCTGCAAGTAACTCTGCTTGATCATTTGTAAGATTAAACAGAGAAGAGTGTTGTAACTTTTGCGTTTGTTTTATCATTGCATTTACTAATTCCTTTTTAGAGTGGCCCCACACATTGCACCACATGCTTGCTATTCCATCAAGAAGTTTATTCCCTTTTGAATCGATAAGCCACATTCCCTCGCCTTTTATTATGACATCAAAATTTTTCCACTCATTCATCTGTGTATATGGATGCCATACGAAATCTTTAGAATTCAATTAGTGGAATTTCTAACTTTGGCAATAATAATGGTACGGTGAATTCTTAAAGAACTGTGATAATTGTCTTATGTGAAGGCCTACTTCATAACCGGTACAGATACGGGGGTTGGAAAAACGTCAATCATGGCTGGACTTGCCGGTTCTATACACAAGATGGGCATAGATGTGGGAATAATGAAACCAATTGCGACTGGGTATTCACAAAAATCAGGTTTCAAATCAGGTGATGTTAATAAACTAGTGGAAGCAGCTTCCATAAAAGACCCTGAGGATCTAATAAATCCTGTTTTTCTTCCACTCCCAACTTCTCCTTATGATGCAACAAAACTTTTGGAATTATCTATTGACATGCCATTAATTTTTGAACAATTTAAAAAATTACTTTCAATGCATGAAATATTACTAGTTGAAGGAATTGGAGGAATTATGACTCCAATTACAAAAAATTTCTTTGTAGCAGATCTCATAAAAGGAATGAACATTGAAACTATTATTGTAACAAGAGCCACAATTGGCACATTAAATCATACTGTCATGACATGTAAAATGTGCAAAGATTACGGCATTAAAATCCGCGGTCTTATCATAAATAATTTTGATGAAAAAGGAACACCTTCAGAAAAGAATGCGCCAAAAACACTCTATGAACTTACTAATGTTCCAATTTTAGGCACAATTCCTTTTATCAAAGACTTGAATAAAATTGAGAAGATGGTTGAACATGTTAGCAAAAACGTTGATGTAAAATCTCTTATATCTTAAAAATTTTAAGTTTCGATTGTTTTCTGTTTGAAGTAAACCAAATAATGTCATTTATGATATTTGAAAAAGTTTCTTCACTAGTGTTACCTACTTTGTATGTTTTTATTTCTAGTGGCAATTCATTTTCTAGAACAAACCATATGTTTTCTTTGTGTGGCTGAATTTTTGTCAATTCAGTAACTCTTTTCATTATTAATTTAGGATCGTTAGTTTTTGGAAACGCGATTACAAGTGCATCTTGTGGGGATGAAGAAAGAGTTGAAATATTTGGAATGACTACATCCAAATCTACGGCATTAAATGAAGTTTTTCTTTGGCTTGGAATTAATGCTACTGTTAGTAAATAATGAAC
>VBPW01000054.1 GCA_005877305.1 Nitrososphaerota archaeon
TTTCAAAGTTTGCAATCGGCGGTATCATTAGACCGGCACTTGTAATTTCTGGTACCGGAGGAGGAGGTCAAGGTGTGCCACCAACATTTGGTCTTAATCTCTTTGCATCAACACAAGGTGCACTACCAGACAACATTAGACAACAAGTACTAAAGCAGGATCCGACAAAACCAATCTCTCCGTCTTTAGACAACTCATTTGACTATCCTCTTATAATTGACGGCGCAGGATATCTTCTTGCAGGTTATGCTAATACCATTCAAACAAAGACAGAAACGACAGGAGTTCCAGCAGAGATAAAACTAAACCTTCCAGCTACAGGACTGACACATCTTGCCTTGTATACTAACTTGCGTGGGGATGCAAGAGAGGTTGACAAAAGTGATACTAGTATAATATATGACAAGGGACAGAAATTGCAAATAACTGATCCACATGGTTACTTTGCACCAGGTGCAGTGAAGTTTGATCTATCCACACAAGGTAGCAAAAATAAAATTGTCTATACCATTACATTTGCAAAGCCAATGGAAAAATCTGATCTCATTTTTAGAGCTTGGAATGATCGACATGCCACTGCAGATGTCAAGATATTAAATGCACTGAAAGTAGAGTCTTCATCGCAATATACACCAAACAAGAGTGTACTACTCACTGATTCAATAAATACATCCCAAGTTTTGAATGCAAACCAGGAGGGAATAAACCCGCCAGACCTAATGCCTACCATTAAAGACTGGGGAGGATTTTCTTCTAATCCGATTTCAGATTCTCAGTTGTTAAGTTCTATGGGAATTGAGGGTCAGCATATTCCATCATGGGTAATGAAAACCTCCAAATGGATTGTAGATGGTGAAGTAAGTGAACAAGAATTCGTTAATGCTCTTACGTACCTGGCAGAAAATGGAATGATAAAATAGTCATCAAACAACCAGAACCAGACTAACTTTTTGTTTTTAAAATTCATTTCACGCTTTGGATCTAGAAATTTTTATGGTAAATTTATTCGATATCATTGTCAATTAATCAGATAAGTTGGAATAGAAAGTGTTTATTTGCAAGTCTTAATTATTTTCTAAATAATGGCATTAAATACAGATCTTAAGCTAATTCATGCCCATTTTTTTTTCATAGATGTTGTAGGGCTTTCTGATCCTGTCATGTCAACAAAGACGCAGATTAAAAAAATTGAGGTTTTAAATAAATGCATTTCTTTATGTGAAGTTTACAAAACAACACCCCAAGACGCTATGCTAGTGCTTCCTACCGGAGATGGCATGGCAATAGGTTTTCTTCAGGGTCCAGAGCTTCCATTGAAACTTGCTATAGAACTCCCACAAAGACTTGCCGAGTATAACAGGTCTAAAATACCATCAGAAATAATTCGAGTAAGAACAGGTCTACACAGTGGTAACGTCTTCGTTGTTAATGATATCAAGAATAACAAAAACATTTGGGGACCAGGAATAATTCTTGCCCGAAGAGTCATGGATTTTGGCGACGAAGGGCACATATTATTGAGCCCCAGAATGGCCGAAGACCTTCGAGAGTTATCAGATGAATATAAAATGATAATCAAACCAGTCCATGATTTTACAATTAAACACAATCAAACTATTCTCATATACTCTGCATATGGAAAAGGTTTTGGAAATCCCAAGCCTCCCACCAAAGGAGCAGCTCTTAGAAGCAAGATGGGCGAAGAGATTATCAAACGGCAAAAGACAACACTTTATCCATTTATCGAAGTATTTCTTACGATCAAAGATCCTAAGGCAATGCTTGTCCATCACAAAAGAACCTATGAAATTAAAAATATATCAGACGAACCAATCTATACTGTTCTTCATGGCATAGCATGCGATGTTGAAAAGTACTCACTTAATGATCTTAATGTAAGAGTATATGATGAAGAAAACAGAGAACTGAAGATATCAAGTATCAGTGTTGATGAGCCCACCCAGAAGGAGTTTACTACTAATTTTAACAGGCCAATTTTGAAAGATGAAAGTGGTCGTTACTACATATTAGAATACGAAGTAGAGGAACCAGAAAGATATTTTGAAAATGCCTTTTTAATTGATAGTAAGAAGATTGTGATAAAGTTCAAGTATCCCGGGGACAACTCCATTAATCCTGTTTTTTACGAGATAAAACAAGAGACCGAGGAAAAAAAGCAATCCAAAATACAACCTCAGATAAGAAAAGAAGATGGTTATTTCATCGCAAGGTGGGCAAAACAAGGCATTACAAAGGGACAGACTTTTAGAATCGAGTGGTAGTTAATCTGTAATTTTTCGTGTCCTAGAACCTACCTGTACGACGTGTTCCTACTGATTGAATCCAACATTTTTGTTGCAAAAATATCTTGAATTGATATATAATTTTTTTTACCAAGTAATCACATGATAACAGTACCAACAAAAGACATTGTAGAGAACTCAGTTATACTGGGAAAATGTGTAGAACATGCTATTCATATCATGCGGTTAGTGGATGGTAAAGAGGACATGTTTGCTCTGGCCAAAGTCTTTCTCTGTGGATTGTTTCTGGGTGTAGGGTAGATAGAAATGACACAAGGAGAAAAAACTAGCAAACTAAAAGAGATCAAGGAAACTGTTTCTGGTGCAATAGAAATAATGCGTCAGATTAGATCTCCTGACGTGCAAGAATCCTTTGGCAATATTATAGATACTGCAAAGATTACAAAGGAAATCATAGAATCGCTCAAAACACCAGAAATGGTTAAGAATATTGAAAATTTTCGTTTGATATCAGAAAACATGAACGAAGCATCCACAAAGATGCAAGATGCCCTAAAACAGCTAGAAGAGACAGGTCTCATAAACGAAACCAAATGGTTAATCAGATCTGCCAAAGGTACAATGGATTCATTTGGTGAGAGTGGTCAGGATCTACGTGAAATAAGTACTGTCATTAAAGAAATGATAAAGTCTGTAAGGGGTTTGGTTGACGAATTAAAAATAACCGTTATAGATTCTAAAAAATCTGGGGCAATTCATAGTATAGAACAGACTGTTAAAGACGCGTCAGATATTTACAAAACAATATTCAGATACAAAGACTAGAAATAGCATAGAATCAATTATTACACTTGACCTAGATTTTTTTTAGCAATGTGCTCCATAACCTTTTCAGGCAATTTTGGATTTCCAAATTCTTTAGAATGTGCAGAGTATAGTTTTATTTTTTGTCCATGTTTAATTTCAAATTCAGCAATTTGTGTTATGATCTCCCTATACTCATCTTTTAACGCAATTAATTCTTCTGCTAGCTTATCTGTAATTAAGATATGTAAATTATCACCCAAATCCATAATACGGCGTGCCAATACTATTCCTGGCCCCCATAAATTTTTGTTATTGTTAATGTCATTGTGTACAAACACGGGACCTGAGCTCAAGCCAATTCGTACACCAATCATGTCCTCTGCAGACTTGTCTTGATTGTATTCAGAAAGTTTTTTTTGAAATTGTATGCTTAGTTGTAGTGGTAATTCAGGATTCAAAAGGAATCCGATAGCCATTCCATCTCCAGTGGGTAAAATAATTTTCCTGTTTTTTGGAGTTGTAAAAAAAACATTACAAGAACCAATTAACCTGTTGAGAACATCTATCTTTGTTATCTGTTTTTTTACTGACATAGATGGATCTGAAAGACCAACCACATCAATAAAGAAAAAGTTGGCATTAATAACATCTGGCAACCCCATATCTGAAATATTATGTCCATATACTCCTGATAGTTTTCTATAAGTTTGCCTGCATTTTTCAGTATCAAAAACAAGATCAGAGTCCATTATTGGTTCACCTGAAATTGTGTTTCCGCACAACATGCATTTCATCGATGACAAAGATACTTGTTAGTGAAAAAAGATGTGCTTAAACTTTAACTTGTGTTTCTTCAGAAAGTTGCTCAATTTGATCTGCAAAAGGATGATGTGGATGTTTTAGAACCGTCAAGAATTCCTTTCTGCTAAACTGAATATCACAATAACACGGAATTGCAGATATCACGTCCATTCCAACAGTTTTAGAAATCCTATCACTAACGTCAGATTCTTGCTGAATTAAAATATCCGTATTGTCAGACATGGATTTGGTTATTGTATGCGGTACACAAAAGCCCGCCACCCTGTTTAAAATTAGATAGGACTTGGCGCCAAACTTTGTTAATGAGCCATAAATATCATCTGCCATTTTCTTTGTACCATCAATATCCAAATCCCCCATCTTGAGGGTTAGAAAAAGGATATCAGCCACAGCTAACGCGTTTATGTAATTGCATCTTTGAAATTTCTTCTTTCCCACCTTCAATTTTGTAGATCTCTTCTTTTTTAGGATTGCAAAAACCAACCCATAGTTTTCCTTTTTTGTTTTCACTTGCAGACACATTTTGTTTTTCATGTTCAGTAATAACATCGGTCAGATCCGTGGCTAAATCTTCAACATTTGCTTCATTGATTAGAAAATCATTAACCCATCTCTTTGGCGTCTTTTCAAAATATGCTTGTATGCTTGGAGCAGAAACATCCAGATCCAGTAGAAATACACGATATCCTTTTTTTACTAGTGCAGCCGCAAAATTACATGCTATTGTTGTTTTTCCAGTACCGCCTTTGTACGAATGGAAAGCAATGCACTTGGCCATCGTTCTAAAATTGTGTCATATGTATTTAGGAATTGCTACGAGATTACTTGAAAAACATAAAAATCAAAACGTTAACTGAAATTGTTTCCATACAAGCTTCTAAATTTTTTAAAGATCAGGGCACAGTCTTCACTATCAAAAATATAATTTGCATCATCAATTTTCTCTACTAGAACTAGTTTTTTCTGTTCGTTAATTTTTTTTCCACACATAGCACATGTATCATCGTTTTCATCATTTTGCATTCCCTTTTCCTTGTTTTTACTTGTTGGTGTAATTAATTATCTTGTTGAGAAATCCTTGTATTGTAATGGAATAATACTGCATTATCCTTGTATTTTCAGGGCTCCAGAGGGACACGCATTCACAGTTTTACGAACTTGGTCTTCAGGAGCACCATCTGGAATAATAACGAATTTCCCATCTTTTACTTGAAAAACAGATGGCAGACTTTTTACGCAATTGCCAGAGTGAATACAGATTTTATCGTCCCATGTAATTTTTAACATGTCTAGTTCACTATATTATATCATATAAAGATTAGATGTTTTGAGATTCACTGTCCATATCGCGCCAACGTCGTTTGTAAGTTTCATCTTTTAGCCCAAATCCCTTGAACACTTTAAAATAAACTTGTTTTATTTTATTTTGTTTGTCTAATTCCGATTGTATCCAAAGACTCTCAAATATGGAAGCACATGAGGAAACATTTGACTCGCTATTTGAGTAGGTAGCTAATCCAGTAGATTCTTCGAAGGTTTCTTTAGTGTCATCATTGATTTCTATGGAAAGTGAGATTGCCTGATCTATTATCAAAGTAATAATATTGGTTTGCAAAGGTTTGCGAATGTATTGAATGTAAATTTGCTTGCGTCTTTGTTTTAATTTTTTTTCTGATATTTCTTTTATAACATCATCCTCTGTTGGTGATAACAATCTTACGTTAACACCACGTTCCACAGATTCTCTTAATAATTCTAAAATGTTTTCGTTCTTTGCACGATGAAATGAATTAACCGTGGAAAATAATATGAGTATTTCATATGTGGCAGATTTTAAGAGATTGTGAATAAGCTGTTGTATCTGTGAAGGCTCGTTGATGGTTTCAATAAATTCCTTGTCTAGTCCCAACTCAATTTCTTTGATTTTTTCTCTAGCTTGAATTGCTTTACTCCAAAGTGTATCAAATAGATATTGTTGTAATTCTACAAACGGCTTGTTGTCAATATGGATAAGCTCTGTTTCGGGTTTTCAATCAAATGCAAGCATGTTTCCAAGATATTGCTCCCTGTCAGAAATCTCAAAATTACCCTTGACGTCATCCATGTGGCGAACATCAAAGTACCTCATCATTGTTTTACAGTAGGCAATGTTTTCTTTGGTAATTTCTGTAATCAGTCTCAATTTTGTTCCTTTATACTTGAGCTGAGCTATGGCATTCCAGAGTGGTTCGCTGCCTATTTGGGCCGCTGAGCCATTTTTGTCATAACAGCAATCAAGCCTTTCCTTTACTTTTGCAATAACCTGTACCGATACCTCTTCTGGATTTTCAATATCATGCTCACTTACTAGTTTTTTAGAATTCACATTTGGCGATGTTTCCAAATAACTTCACATTTATGATAAAATTCATAAATATAAACACAGTTGCCCATTTTTTGCAAAATAATCTGAAATTCTAAAATTTAGTGAATGCTAAATGCCTCACAATAAATTATATAAGCTTGGGTAATCTTCCAAATGGTATTGCCTATATTTCTTGATGTTCACAAGGTGCCGTTTTCAGAGGACAATCTAAACGAACTTTGTAAATCGCCGCGTGATGAATTTGGAGTCAGACACATAAATTTATTTTACAATCGAGAATCACGTGTATGTTTTTGTTTACTTGAAGCCCCCAACAAAGAAATGGTTGAAGAGCACCATACCAAAGTTGACATCAAATGCGAATGGATTACCGAAGTAGTTATGGCTGCGCCTATGCCACCACCAGGACCACCTTCATGATCATAATTAAGCCTGTTTAATTCATTCATTGTTTATGGGCTTATAGTCTTGTAAAACGCAAGCTAAACTTTAATTTTTGTCGCATTTGAGAAACCTATGAAGTATTTTCTATTCATTTTCCTGTCTTTTCCCATAGTTTGACTCATTTTCGACGAGATATCGTTGCAGTGTTTATAAGGCATTCGCTAACCTTGTTAGTGCACAAAGTGCCACAATTCTTTATTAATTAACTACAGTAGCAAGAACGAAATGAATGCAAGAGACCTGACAAAGAATCGAGGTTTGCTTGCCATAATTCTAGGTGTAGCAGTTATTGCTGCAGCTGGAGGATTATCGGCAGTATTTGCAGCCTCAAGTTCTAATCAGACACAAAACCAAACACAACCACAAATCCAAGGCTCCGTAAACCTTCAACAGACCCTAATATCCAGTGTGAAGATACCATTCTCTACTGCTGAAAGCACAGCTTTATCATCTGTAGCTAATGGTAAAGTCATAGGTGGATCTTTAACTGTGGTACAGTGTTCTGTTGTATATGACTTCAAAATTGCTGACGACAAAAACTTGGTCTATTCTGTGATCGTAGATGCGGGAGACGGTAAGGTCTTATACACATCACAGGGCAAGTCAATGAATTTTGGAGGTTTTGGAATGGGACATTTTGGAGGGGGTCATTGTTCTATGGGCGATCATGGTTGGAACCAACGACAGGCTCCATCTGGAACCACAAGTCCATCGTCTAGCAACACAAACCCAACAACTGGTTCGACGAACATACCAGCTGAATCAAAAGTGTGATTCCAAACTTTTTTCTTTTTTTATGGAAGATTATTGCTATTAGTTCTCATGATTCCATATGGCAA
>VBPW01000002.1 GCA_005877305.1 Nitrososphaerota archaeon
AACAGGGGTTTCATTGCCAATAATACAGTTTAATCCCATAGGTGAAGTTACGAAATCCTTTAAACTGCTTGTCTCTACGCTATCAGGTAGTAAAAATTGAAAAGAGTAGCCATAGGAGGGTTTGGACTCACAAAATTCAACAAAGATGATATTTCTATAGAATCACTGATGTTATCATCTGTAAAATCGCTTTTTGATAACAATTCAAACTTAATTCAAAAAGATGTAGATGTTATTCTTACCTCTACTAATGACAACAGCAAATACTTGGCAAACATAGTTTCTGAGCTTGCTGGAATATCGCCAAAAATATCCCACTCTGTTGAGAGTTTATGTAACTCTGGTGCAAATAGTGTGGTTTCTGCATTTTCGTATATATCTTCAGGTTTAGCCGACGTAGCCTTGGTAGTTGGAGCAGAAAAATTTGACAACCCAGGTCTAATTTTGGAATGGGACATATCACGAGGTCAGTATAAACATCCTGTCTATTGGTCATCCATGTTTACAAAATCCCATATGAGAAAATATGGGACTACAATGGAAGATTTGGCTATTGTCTCTGCTAAAAACCACAAAAATGCGTTAGCAAATCCGTATGCATATTTTGATAAAACATATTCTGTCGATGAAATCATGCAATCAAAAAACATAACTGAAGATGTCCGCGTTTTAGATTGCTCTTTTCTATGTAATGGTTCTGCAGCTGTATTGCTTGCATCTGAAGAGATTATAAAAAAATTCACGGATTGCCCTGTATGGATAACTGGCATTGGTCAAAAAACAATCTCAGCAGGTTTTACAAAAAATGATGATCTCACTAGCATGAAATCTACACAATATGCTGCTAATGATGCATATGCCATGTCAAAAAAAGAACCCAAAGACATCGATGTTGCTGAAGTACATGATGCTTTTAGCATATGTGAGATTATGGAGGTAGAAGACCTATGCTTTACTCAAAAAGGTAATGGAAATCAATTTGTTAAAAACATGTATGAAACACAAGATAAGAAAATTAATCCTAGGGGAGGGTTGATAGGATCAGGCCATCCATTGGGAGCTACAGGGATAGCCCAGATTGTAGAAATCAGTCAACAGCTTCAAAATAAAGCAGAAAAGCGTCAAGTCGAAGGGGCCAAAGTAGGTCTAGTTCAAAACATGTCAGCAGCTGCTACTTCTTCAACCGTGCTCATTTTTGAATCATGAATCAATTTGAAAATGAATTAAAAAAGGATAAATTCGTCTGTAGCGAATGCCCAAAATGCAATAAGCTTGTTTGGCCTCCAAGCAATTTTTGCAGTGGTTGTTTTGGCGATGTAATATGGAGGCAAGTGTCTAGAAATGGAAAACTAATAGAATTCTCAAAGAAGGATAATACAATTTTTTGTATAGCAGAATTTGAAAACATGATTCGGATTATGGGAGAATTAGAAATAGGAACAAAGAAACCTCAGATTGGACAAGATCTTGAGCTAGTTAAATGCAATTATGACATAAAAGGCAATTTCTTTTTCCAATTAAAATAAAATACCAATTTGTAATTAATTGGCTCTAAAAGTTGGCAATAGCTTTTAAATTAAATTAATTTTCTAGTTTGTTGTCAAACAGGTTTTTGGGATCACTAATTTTTGCTTTCTTCTTGAATATTTGAATGTGACTATAAATGCCAAATGAAAACAAGATGTATGACCATAAAAATAAAATGTCAATCGGGTGACCAGTATAATACGAATTATCTAATGTAAAATATTGAAATCCTGTATCAGCTATTACTTCAAACAAAATCCCAATTAATAATAAAGTCCACAGAAAGTTTACTTCTCCTCTGAAAAATAAAACAATTCCAATCATTGCTGGAATAAGAATAATAGCATCAGCAACTGGATAAATTGCACCTAACGTAATTGCAAATTTACTTTCTGATGAAGTATTATCCAAAGTCATATATAAATTTGGAATTAAAACTGATATGGCTATTATCGAAGTCGAGATTATCATCTTTTTTGAAATTAATTTTTTGAATGGTTTTAGATATTGAATTGAAAACAAAAATAAAAATGGGTATCCTAAAAGATAAAATGCGTCAGCATATGATGGGAATGGATTTTGATGATATACGAATTCATAAACCACCCATGTGGTCTCTGCAATAAACCATGAAATTGCGGTGCCTAAAAATAGTAACCACGCCTTTCCATGATTTCCAGTACTTCGAAATCTTATTGAGATTATGAGTGATAGAACTACAAGCATTCCAGCCACTGGAATGTATGTAAAATCTGTTATTGTTTTAACAACTTCTTTTCCAAAAAATGTTGCAACAAGTATTCCTAATCCTACTATCATAATTCATTTTTTATCGCTTCTACAATAGGGATGTACGAATTACCAAAGATTTTTTTTAGAACTTTGTTTAGGTATTCTGGATGTTCATAACAATCGGGTAAATAGCAGTCATATTCTCTTGATAATTGTTTGACTACTTTATCATAAACCGGCTTGCCAATTTTGAGTAATGTTCTTTCAACAGAAAGACTAACTAGTGCTTTTCTTAATTGTTCTTTATCGAGATTCATGTTTTTGGCCCTTTTTATTGTTCAATGTGCCTCGAATTAGACCAGATGTAACTAAATAACAGTTTCATCGTATAAATCATTGAAGTCGAATCAGTCCACATTGCCACCACACTTTGTGGAGATTCACTCACATTTTTCATAAATAAAAGTAATTCACTGTCATCTTTTATAATTAAGCAGAGGTTTTCCTTGATCTTGTTTGGCATCTTTTTGACACTGTTTATCAATTTTTTATCAAAAATATAGGTTGTTTTTTTAGTTGACGAGGTGATCATTTTTGCTTCAACCTTTGAGTCTATGATTAATTCAAAAAAACCAGAATGATAGAATTTCATAAAATCTTTTTCTGTTCCTAAAATTTGAATTTCGTTTTTTGTGTTTGTAATCATTTCATTTATTTTTCCAGTCAGTTGATTTGTTCCTTGGAGCATTTGGAATTTACCTTCCTTAGAAGCATTTTGGTCAATCTTAAAATTTGGAATAGCATTCCAAAGGTCAACTAGACCTTTTTCTTGATTCTCCAAGGTTTTAACTCGTTCTTTTTCAGTATTTATCAACACGCCTATTGCTTTGTCAAGTGGTAATGCTGAAAATTTAATTGGGTGTTCAAATGTTGCAGAAACAATCCCCTTGTTTTGAAGATGGGTGAGAAGATGATATGTTTCAGTTCTTGGCACCTTTAGGGTTTTGCTTACCTGGGTTGCTGTACTTGGACCGTACTTTTCTAAAAATAAAAAGACTTTTGATTGATTCGCGGTTAATCCGAATTGTGCTAACTCATTTTTCAATTTTTCTAGCAGTGCCTCATAATCATGGGACTTTGACTCTATAGCGGGGCCTAATCCGGAAAAATTAGCCATATCACTTGTCATTTTAGTAACAGACTGATCGGGTAAATCATCTTTAGATATCTGCATGTCTTATAGAATTACAGACACAAAATTGAATAAAAATGTCGTATATTTCTTGTTTATTCTCTTATTTCTTCTGCCATTCGTATAACTGCGTCTGTAATCTTAGAAAATTGTTTGCGAGTCTCTTTATCCATGCTGTCTTTAGAACTCATTTTGATAATTTTTATCATTGTTTTTATTATAGATGATGGTTCTAATCCAGCATATCCTATTGAAACTTTAGTAACTAATTTGTTTCGTTGTGGAATCTCATATTGTTTTTGTGTAATGTTTGGTCTTTGCATTGTTATTTGTAGTATAGATTAATTTAGATAAAAGGTTACTCTGCCAAAAATGGCAATGTTGTTACTAGATATGTAGTATTAAGTAATAAAAAAAAACTACAATTTTACTATAGGATAAAATTTTAAGGATTTTTAATTTATAGTGTGATATGTTACAAGTAATTTTTGGTTGTCTTTAATAAAAAATATTTAAAATTAAATGATTTTTTGATGCTTGTATAGCGCATAAGCAATTATCATATAGCTTGCATAGTAAAACAAGTTCATAGGATGGGTTAGCGTATATTGATTGAAGGTGTCAAGATAAGAGTACCAAACATCTCCTGTTGTTTGTAATATAATTCCAATTAATAGGACAAGCCATGCTATTCCTAAAACTCCCTGTCTAAATATTCTGGCACCAAGTAATGTACCTGAAAGAATCGTTGATGATAAGATAACGTAAGTCAAACCTGAGTAAAACTCGAAGTTAGCTTCACCTAGTTTCCCAAATGATAAAACTGAGTAAATTGATGTGATAGTTATGGGGATGGCTACAACCCAAGCTTTTGTAAAATAGCTGATTTTTGGTTTGAAGAATCGAATATTCAATACCAAGTGAATGAGAAGAAGAGGATAAAACGTATAAAATAGAATATCTGCAACAGTAAAACTAGTATCATAACCCAACGTTTCATAAATACCATAAACAGTTTCTCCAATACAATTCATAGCCAATCCTAATGCTAATGCAAGATACGCTTTTCCAAAAACATTTGAACCCCAATATTTCCTAGCTACATAAAATGCTGCAAATGAAGAAATTAATGGATTAATGACAGAAATGATGTCTACTAGGTGGGAAGCATCATCTGGGTTTGGGAAAGCAAGATACAGGTATACTTGAAAAGATATAACTATACCTAAAATTAGTACTAGAATTTTTGGATTGATCTGGCTTTGAAGCTTTTCAGGTACTATTTCAGGTTTATCGGCATCCTTTTTCCAATGTAACACAGGATAATCACCTGCATTGTACTACTTGTATTACTGAGCTTTTTTCTATTGACTCTTTAGCAAGCAGAACTTTAACAATAACCTTGTTTTTTTCGATATTGATTGTTACATTATCAAATATTGATTTATACTTGTTTACCTTTTTTCCATCATGGGTAGTCACATGACCTTGAACAATTAGCATCCCATTATCTATTAAGGAATTGATTTTCCTATAACCAGATGTTTGGGGTACCTGTGAAATTTCTAGAATTTCTGAAATAATCCTAGGTTCATCTAAGACAGAATTCAGGATATTTTTCTTATCTTCATCTCCGAATGATTCTAAAATTAACTTGGCAAGAGATGAATCCTCTATTGCAACCCAGTTTGGATTTTGAGTTTTTGATTCTTTTTCTAATGTGACAATATTTTCCAAGAATTGTTTTTCAAGACCTTCTGCACCCTCGCCAAAAAATTCTCTTAAAACACTGTCTAGTTTAGTAAAATCTTCTATAGATTGTGTAAGGTTTATACCATATTTCTCAAAGAGTCTTTGTTCAACTTTTTGTAGTGTTTTTTTACCTAAATTTTCCTTAATTGTTGAATCTAGAGATTTTGCTATCAGTGTATCTAATCCTGACATGATATCAAGTACTATGATAGTGGGATTATAATCCACTAGTATGTCTCATGACAATATGACAATACTTATTTACCGTAAGGCATATTCCCAAATCTGGAAATGAGTAAGATTATACTAGATGAAGATAGAATACGAGATTTGCCATATAGAAAACGATTAGACGCATGTACATCAATTATAAAAAATGAAATAGATGAATCGTTTAGGTGGGATGCAGTATGGCTGGCTGGTGAAATAGCAGAGCTAAACCCTGACACTCCACTTTTTGATGAGGTAGCTAATCTAATGTCATGGGTATTAAAAAATGACAGCAATGGGGTTGTAAAACACGAGGCATGTTACCAAATAGCTGCAAGAAACATGAGAAAGAAAATTCCTGATCTGGTTGAAACTGCGTTAAATGATCCTAGTGTAATTGCAAAGCATGAAGCAATCGAATCTCTTGGGTTGATGCGTGCCTTTGACTCTAAAGAATTGCTATTCAAAGCGCTGGGAGATCCCGATCCTAATGTAACAGAAACCGTAGCTTTTGTTTTGAAAAGACTAGGCAGATTGGAAAAAATCGAAGAAAAAAACAGAACATACAAACCCTCAAAAATCTTATAGTAAATTTTGAAAACTACTGTTTTTTCTTACTTTGATCTATTCATTATTTCTTTACTGCCTAATCTATTTCTAATCAGATAGAGTCCTAAGAAGGCTATGCTTACAGAAAGTATGCTTGCCATGGTAACAGTTTCATGTAAAAATACCCCTGATAAAACGACTCCAAATGCAGAGTTTATTGAATAAATCAGGATTGTTCTTACTGCACCTATTAATTTTAAGCCTGTAATAAAAAGAGCAGTAGACATTCCAATACTTACGATGCCTATAATCGCAATAGTAGGCATGTGTATGAAATCAATCTTAAATGGAATTTGAAATATTAAAATCAGGCTCAAAGCAAATAATCCCGCTACAAAGGAAGCAAGCTGTGTAATTCTTTGTGAACCTAATCGATCGCTAACATGGTTTGAGATGTTAATATCAAGAGCCCAGAAAAACCCAGCTAAAAGGAGCAGGATATCACCGAAAACAAGCTTTGTCATAGTAATTCCGTTGTTATAAAAGTCATAACCAATGGGCAAAACCACCATCCCTATGATTATCATTGAAAAAGGAATTCTTTCCATCTTTTGTAGTCTTTCTCGGAAAATTATGAGTGCCAATAAAATTGAAAACATTATCTCACCGTTGTTAAGAACTGATGCGTTGATGGCGGTAGAGTCACGTAATCCAAAAAAATATGTAATTAATGCTGAGCCTTCTGCCATTCCAATTAATGATAAGAAAAATAAGTCCTTTTTTCTTATTTTTCTAATTGATCCGCTTTTCCTAGCAAAAGGAGAAAAAAATAATCCATTAATAATAAAAATGAAGAAAGAAATGGTAACAGGATTTAATTCAGTAGTTATTTGATCAGTTGGTACCAATAGTGCTTTTGAAAGAATCTGTCGAAGTGCTTCTAATGTAGCCGCAATAATTACAACTAGATATCCTAAGGTCGCAGGAGATGTGAATTTAATTCTACCAATACCAGATGTTATTCCCATATTTGGAAATAACGTTGGGGGTTAATAATCTTAAATTAAATCACATTCATCAAATACGTCAAATTTAGTCATTTATATAGTTTTTTATGGTTTTTACAACCAGATCATCAATAAAAGAAAAACCAAATTTGACTTGAACCAAAACTTCAATTTAAAACTTGTATAAATTCGAATTAGTATGTGTGTGATTTTCTAAGACTTACAGCTTGTTATATCAAAAACAAACCCTTTTGAATTTAAATTGAATAAAACTATCTCAAAACGACGCTATATTGGAATAATTGGTCTTGTCATTAGCATAGTGGCAATAATGTCCGTTTTTGCTTATTTTTCGTTCTATTCTAACCTAAACTTTGGGTTTGCAGGAAATAAGATTTTGGCAAATACTCATGATTTATCAAATCATTCTATCGATGCTGACAATTCTGCATTAAATTTGGATGAGAATACATCATCAATACTAGTATCTTTATGGATTGGATTGATGATTATAGGAAGTTATCTACTTTTTCATATACACTTTAAGGTTTTACCAAAGGAGTAATGACATTGTTTATAGCCATAGAATGTAAATTTCACAAGCACCAAGATTGTTTAACAATTCCATGCGATTGTCATTGCCATAAACTAAAGGTAGTTTATGACACATTAATGAATTAACTTAAGGTGTTCTCAAAGAAAATTTTGAATCAGAAAAGCTACAAAATTTATGGGAATTTTAGAGTTGATTTTTCTAGGTATAATATAGGAACATAAAGTGACATTCCATCACTGCCTATTTTATCAACAAAGCTAAATTCCCCTGTTAACCTCTTCAATTCAATAAACTTCTTACTTGGTTTTTCCTTTGATAACATATAGTGAACAGTATTGCTCCCTACACCACCGGTTTGAATGAACAAAATCTCTTGATTATTGTAAGTAATATGATACAACAATGGAATTGCGCCTAATACTGACTGCGACGAATATAAAATCACCTTTAAAAGATCTTCATATGTTTTATACTTGAGATAGGTTATAACCAAATCTCCTTGAGACATGTTTTGAGGTAATCTGACGACTACATATTAATCCTGCATTTAGTTGGGAATTATGCCAGATCTAATTTTTGAAGTATATAATTAACTGTCCAGAATGAATGTTACACACTGACACAATTAAATTAAATTTTTCATGATTTTGTATTGACATCACAATGTAACAAGTGTAAAAAAAATACCCCAAAATTTGAAATTAATTTAACCGTCTATGCACAAAATGCAATTCAAGTTAAGGAACTGATTCCTTCTAAATCAAGATACTCCCCCTCTAATGAATTTTCGGAGTATCTAAAGAAATGAAGTTTTTTATTTTAGTTATTGGTGTAATTTTTAGTATAGGAATTTCGGTGCTTCCTCAAGTCCATGCTGAAACTTCATCTAATGAAATCGTTCCAGTTTACCTTGATTTCAAATTCAAAAAAGAACCTGTGATGTGCATCTTTTCAACTGATGATAAGATTATGAGAGTAGGTATTGACAGCGTTTTAGATTGGCAAAATAAATTAAAATCTTATACAAAAGATCCAAAAGCTTGGAATATGATAACGTTATTGAATCCTTTAGATGCTTCTGGATGTACTACGGAGATTCATTTTTTGAAAAAACCCAGTGCTCCACAATTTGACGTAAAAGCACAGGGGATAACGATATATGAAGAAGACAGTGCATACGTAGAGGTCTATACCACACAATATTATGATGATAGTACAGTCAAATATGTTGTGGATAGTAGTAAAAAATTAAGACCGGTACCAGGAGAATTTGCAGGTGTTTCCCTTCCATTACTAGGCAAAGTTACAAGACATGAATTAGGTCATGTATTTGGGTTAAGTCACCAACAAAATGATTCTATTATGGTTACGGGTCAAATTTTGGCGAAAATTACTGATAAGGATTGTAAAGGCGTGGTTGCAAAATATGGAAGGGATTGGTCATAATTATAGCGATGATATCATATAATAATACTGTAAATTGATGGAATAAAATTAAATTACAAAATACAATCTGCCATTATTTTGGTTAGAATATATTGAAATTAGTTTATTTGAAATTTTATTTTATTCCCTTTTCAGACAAATATTTGACCATTCTACGAACTCTACTGGCTGATATGACATTCTATTACCTTGGTTGTTTTGGTAAATGATGTGTTAAATTTAGCTTCAACATAGCTTTTTGCTAGGTATTAGCATAATTACCTGTTATTCTATATTGCCTACAACGACTAGATTATGGTGTTACCTAAAAGAAAAATCCTAAAAAACACAAGTATTCCAATTTATAGAAATTACATGGCCAAATTAGCATCTAAAAAAACAACAAGTATAGACGATCAACTTCAAACTATTGCCAATAAAAAAATAGCTAGAACAAGAAGACAACGTGGATATAATTGGGAAGATACTTTAGTAAAACGATTCAACGCAACTGAATGCTGGAAGGCCTTTAGACTAGGTTCACCAAGCGTAGCATTACCAGATATCTTGGCAGTAAGTACTAATGCAAATACTATTTTTACAATTGAAGCAAAATCGGGAACTGGAACAACACTATATGTTCCATATGATCAAATTATACGATGCTTAAAATGGATTAATACGTTTGAACTCTATAATACAAGAAAGATGATCCTTGCCTTCAAATTTATCTCAAAAAAAAGAACAGGAACAGGTAAATACGAACATCGACAGCTTCGAGAATTTTACAAAACATGGGATGAATCAAATGCTATAACAGATTGTGTTTGTACTTATGAGGGAAAAACATATGCTCTTGTCAATGGAAAAAGGCAAAAACTTGAACTCGAAAACTGTCAAATGCCGTTCAAATCAAAACATTTGGTATCATAATACATCGAATACTTCTTTAATGACTAATACCAGATTTAATATATTGAGCTTTGAGAACTTTGTTGATGAGAGGAGTCTGATAAGTCATGATGCATTTGGCAGTAAAGAAATCAAAATAAAACTACTGGAGGTTGAAGATGAGATCCCAGATCATGTGTGGAGATTTGGTGTAAGGGTAAAAGTTAAAAAAATTCTTGTAACCATAAAGCATATTCAAACTCAACAGGTTGAAGAAGGCGAGTTTGATCTTAAAGAAATTGAGAAAGAACTGAAAGAAAAAAGACATTATAGTTCAACAAACAGATGGGTCCAAACAACAGATGTTAAAAATGGGTATATACTTAGTACAAGACACTCACTTTTGCTTAGTGATGCAGTAGCACTAGATTATATTGTAATCTAATTTGTTAATTCATGTAATAACGAATTTGACAAGACGGGTTTCCATCTATAGTTTTTAGTGCCAGATTTTAATCTGCCTTCAAACAAAACAAAATTGATTCGTAGAATTTTCTTTTTGTTTTTTATGATCAATCTTTTGAGCGTAGGAACCTTGTTTATTGTTACCCTCAAACCTATTTTTTTTAGGTAGGAATCAAGTACTTTGGTATATGCCATTCCTCTTTTAGGCACAACTAATGGAATTGTCATGTATGAATGGTTTTTTGTGGTGTGTTTTAAAACCAAAATTTTGGTATTGTATTTGATTATGAGACCAACACATTTTAACACAAATCTACCGTCAGATTCAATAGAAAACCAATTAATCGCGGTCTCATCAACATTTATTGTTTTTCTAAAAGATTCTATTATTGGGCCAAGCCGAAAATATCTTCCAGTATGATATATGAGTGGTTTTTTTGATTCATCATACGAAATTGCAACTGCCCTACCTACAATCATGGTATGATCACCAAGTTTTTTCATCGTAACTAATTTACATTCTGCATTTATAGTACACCCAGCAATCATGAAAGCATTTATTTTTTTTGATGGTATTGTATCAAAGGCATCATTGATTTTTAATTTATCAGTTTCTTTTCTCGAGTAGCCACCAGCAATGTTTACTGCCATCGTTTGCTCCTCAGATGATACATTTATTCCAAACTCCCTTGTTTGTTTAATATTTTTGAAAGTTGCATTACCTTCATGAATAAAGATCGCAATAAGCATCGGCTCATATGAAATCTGCATTGTCCACTCTGCAGCCATTACATTTTGTCCATGCGGGCCAGAAGAAGTAATCAGACTGACTCCGGTTGTAAAATATTTCTGAGCTTTTTCAACTATACTTCTATTCAATTTTATTAATTCATAATTATTCTATTATTAGTTGTTTGTCTACAGAAACCTTTATGAAAGTAGGATGAAGAGTGCAAACATGATAAGTCAAGAAATAACTGTTAATGGAAAAAAACTCCGCTTGACCATGACTGATCAACTACTAATGGACGTAAGACGTCTAAAGGCATTATACAATGCTGCATATGAGGATCCCGAAAGCTTTGAAGAGGTAAGCTCAGCTATATCAAATACAATTAATCAGATTGCTACTGCTGTTGAACCGTCTGTATCGGACAGTGATTTAGATGGTTTAATTCAATCTATAATGAAAGCAGTAGATGAAAAAACGAAAGAAACTGAAGCGGCAAAAGCAAAACATATGGAGGACGCTGCAAAATCTGCCAAAAAAGCAACCAAACCAGCAGCTAAATCTGCCAAGAAATCCAAAAAGTAACAATTTATTGAGTTATAAATCAGAAAAATACCCACCATATGGGTTATATCATCTAAAAATTAATAACATATATGCAAACTCATTGTGAGTGTGGAATTTGTGGCCATGTTTCTGAAAGCGAGTGCATCACAAAAGAATGCAAATGCTGTCTTAACTTTCATACAAGATCAGGCCCCAAAAAATAACTTTTATTTTCTTTTTCAAATTTTCTAAGAAACTTCCACAATTAGATAATTACTCACATTATGATTTGTTGATCAATAAAAAATCTAACCTAATGAATTTAACAAAATAGGAATAAACGGACAGTTGCTCTAGATTTAAATAAGTACTACCTACAGTTTCCATATTGCAATCAGGAGCTTTGCAAAAATGTATTGAACCTACATGCGGTTTAGAATATCCTATTTCTGATATCAGGATAGAGTGTGATCGTGGTCACTTATTAGACATAAAATACAAAATTGCCCCTTCTACATCGCTTAAAGACGTATTCTATAAAAGAAGAAACCATGCCAACAACATCTTTAATGAAAGTGGAGTTTGGAGATTCAGAGAATTATTGAATTTTTGTCAAATAGAAACTGAAAATTTTGAAGAATGTTCAAAATATCTTGTTTCGTTAGATGGAGCTGAAGGACGATTATCTAAGCCGTATCACATGTCAAAAGTTTCTGATTATGCAGGACTCAAAAATCTTTGGCTTCAACCTGAGGGATACAATCCTAGTGGTTCTTTCAAAGACAATGGAATGTCTACTGCAGTCACACATGCTAAACTAGTCAACATTAAAAAAATTATCTGCGCTTCTACAGGGAATACTTCGGCATCTGCTGCAATGTATGCTGCAAATGAAAATATTGAATGTGATGTGTATATTCCAGCAGGAGAGGTAGCACCAGGAAAACTAAGCCAAGCTTTTCAATTTGGAGCCCAAGTAATTGAAATAAAGGGAAATTTTGATGATGCACTTTCAGTCTCTTTAAAAAAGGCAAATGAGGTTGGAGGATATACGGTCAATTCTGTTAATCCATATAGAATAGAAGGGCAAAAAACCATCGTATTTAGAGCATTAGAGCATCTTGATTGGAATCCTCCTGATTGGATTGTGTATCCAGGAGGGGCATTAGGAAATACGTCTAGTTGCGGTAAAAGTCTAATGGAGCTTTATGAATGGGGTTGGATAAAAAAAATCCCACGAATTGCGGTTGTTAACTCGGAGGGTGCAAACACATTGTACACACTTTACAATGGTAAATTTGAAGATACAAAGCTACGTTGGAACAAAGGTAAACCAGATGTGAAAATAATTAAAAGATATTATGATCACATGGATAAAAATGGAATAAGACCAAAAACCAAAGCTACTGCAATTCAAATTGCAAGACCGGCTAATATTCTCAAAGGTTTACGAGCACTTGAGTTTACAAATGGAATTGTCACCCAAGTTTGTGATCAAGAAATGATGGATGGAATGGCCTTGGTTGGTTTGAATGGATTTGACTGTGAAATGGCATCTGGTGCTGTTCCTGCAAGCGTTAAAAAATTAATTGCTGAAGAAATTATCAAAAAAGATGACGTTGTTGTTGGAATTCTTACAGGAAGACAGAAAGATGCAAGTATATCAGTGGATTACCACAAAGATTCTAAAAACAAGTTTGCAAACCCCCCAAAATCTTAGGTGCTTACTTTTTCTATCTTGATTCTATTTGCTTGATTATTTACTACTTCTTCAACAACCATTTTGATCGAATCGACCTCAATTTTGTCTCCAACTTTGGGTATGTCTTTTAGTTTATCGTGCAAAAGACCACTAAGAGTAGAATAGTTTTCCCCTTGAGGGATATCGGATTTGAGTATCTCATTTACTGTATCAATTTCAACGTCGCCACTTGCAAGCATTGTATTTTTGTCAAGGATCTTAAAATTTAGTTCAATTTTGTCCGTTTCATCCATTATCTCTCCGACGATTTCTTCCAAGAGATCCTCCAATGTTACACAGCCTTCTACGCTTCCAAACTCATCTACTACTATAGCCATGTGAGTTTGTTTTCCCTGCATTTCTCTCAATAATTTGCTAGTTCTTTGTTCTTGAGATACAAAAATTGGCTTTCTTGCAACTGATTCAAGATTTATCATTTTTTCTCCCTTTTCAAGATGTTTTAACAAATCTCTTACATGCAATATGCCAACAATCTGATCAGTAGTTTCTTTGTATATCGGAATTCGTGAATATCCACTTTTGCTAATCAAAGGTAGGGCGTCAAATAGCAACATGTTGGAAGACAACATAAACATTTTTGTTCTGCGAGTCATCACGGCACGGATTATGGTATCATCAAACTTTAAGGCACCATGTACGAGTTCATGTTCATGTTTTTTTAATGCCTTGTCTTCAAGTCCCTGCTCTATAACACTATAAATTTCTTGTTCGGTAATAGGTGGAGGATGGTGTGAGCTTCCTGCAAGCTGAAGCATTCCCCTAGTTATCTTTTCAAAAAGAATCACAAATGGGTAAAACACATAACTAAAAGTTAAAAGTAAGCCGCTTACTTTGAGTGAAATTTTTGTAGCGTTTGCAAAGCAATATGATTTCGGGGTTATTTCACCAAAGACAAGAAGTAGGAATGTCATAACTCCTATTGCGATGGCAAGACCATTACTACCAAACAAACCAAGCGACATTTGAGTTGCAAGTGCAGAAGAACCTACGTTAACAAGATTAGTTCCCAAGTTTATTGCCGCAAGCATTCTGCTAGGATTTGATTTCAGTTTGTATAACGACGCAGAACCTTTTGCTTTTTCTTTTACAAGCTGATTCACCTTTGCTTTACTGACTCCTATTAGAGCAACTTCAGATCCACTAAAGAACCCAGAAAGGCCAATGAGAATTGCAAGCAAGAGTATATCAAAAATTAGATTTTGGTCCATTAGGAGGTATCACCTTTTGGCGCATCACATGTTGCAGCCAATGTTGAATTGTGTTTTCTAAACAATGAATAGGCTATTGTATGTGTAGGCAAATTGTTGTATGTGTAATATTACACGTTGTCTCTTTTATAAGTTCACGTAAAATTCCAAATCGAGTAGTATAACCAGTAGTTTTAAAGTCTTAGACGTCTCTCTTCCTATTTCTTTGAAAAATGTTCCTCAAGAAGCTTCTTCTTTTCTTCCATGTGAAAAAGTTCTTCAGTATGTTTGAATGCGTTTTCTCTTTTTTTCTTAAAAAGCATAGCTTGCATAAGAAGGTGATTTTCTGGGACAACAATTCCAGTTTGATCGTCAGAATAAGTTAGTTTTACTACATCGTCTTGAATTTCTATCAAATCGGCATGTATGTGAATCATATTGGTATCTTTAAAGCTAAACTTTATAGTTTCAGCAAAATCTCGAATATCTTTTGTTCCTTTAGCATTGTATAGTATTGCAACACCGTATTCATTTTTGTAAAGATCTAAAATTTCGGATGATATTGGAGCTGTTCCATTGAATCGAATATCCATCAAATGTACATGCATCTGTCGTGTTGGTATTTTGAATGCCCGTAAAAACAATGGAGTATCTTTACCCATATAACTTTTAACATCATCGTTATGATGTGGGTTGTGTGTCCATTCAATCGAGTCTTTTACTTCTATTTTCAAATCTTCCAAATCTGCCCATCTGCGAAGAAGTGTTGCATCAAATCTTTTTATTTTTTTACCATATTTTTCTTTTAGTGGTTGAAGGATTCTTCCCATTCCAGTTACATTACAACTTCCTTGCATGACGTATTTTTTATCAAATGCACTGTCATAATTCACTCTAGAATTGAATATTAAATCAGCAACAGCTTTGTCCCCAGTAATTTTTTCTCCGCCTTGGAAAATGGCTTTGATATTTTTTGGTTCATACAAATTTTTTTTATTTGTATAACCAGTACCACCTGGAGCAGCATCTATTACCAAATCACATTTTTCTAATGCTTCGTCAATTGTACCGGCTATTTTAAAATTTTTAAACTGTTCAACCTTGTTTTTAGGAACATAAACTCCAAACCCTCTCGAAATTGCATCATTAACTTTGTCATCTGGAGAGTATTTCCCAACTCCTAATACTTCAATATCAGAATCTTCAGCAATAAATTGAGCAATTCTACTTCCTATTGAACCATATCCGTTGACAAAAACTCTTTTCATAAATTTTCCACTATGGTGCCCACTTATTTAGATAACCCTAACAAGAACTAAATATCGCAAAAAACTTTCTGAGATCGTTGAAGATTCATTACCCATCACTTGGGATAGGGGCAGCTATTACAGGCGTAATTATTTTTGTCATATTCTTTACAATAAGCTCTGGATTTTTTGCTAATTCTGCTGATAATAACGCAAAAACTCAAAATAATGATAACG
>VBPW01000051.1 GCA_005877305.1 Nitrososphaerota archaeon
ATTCTATAGAAATATCATCTTTGTTGAATTTTGTGAGTCCAAATCCTCCTATGGCTACTCTTTTCAATTTTTACTACCTGATAGCGTAGAGACAAGCAGTTTAAAGGATTTCGTAACTTCACCTATGGGATTAAACTGTATTATTGGCAATGAAACCCCTGTTTTTACGAACTTGCCTAGTTTTTTCTTGCAATCTTCAGGGGTACCACATATCGTAAGCGAATCAAGCAAATTGTTAGAAACTAGTTTGTAATTTGTACGCAATCCTGATTTTTTGTATTCGTCATATATGTCATGGATTTCCTTTGCAAATCCATTTTTTGCTAAAAATTCTCTGTAAATTTTTCCTACCGATACATAAAATGCCAGTGTCTTTTTTGCTCGTTCTATGGCCTGTTCCTCATTTTCCGATATACAGGTAATGAATTGACTTGTGACATCAATTTTTCTTTTTGATTGCATTTTTTGTATTGTGTCTTGAAGTTCAGAAATCGGCCTTAGGTAGAATATGACTCCGTCTGCAATATCCCATGTCAATTCAACCATTTTCTGATTTATCGCAGCCAAGTAAATTGGAATCTTTTTTCTTGGTGGTTTGATTAATAATGTGAAATTTTTTATATGAAATAATTTTCCATAGTAATTTGCTTTATTTCCTGAAATTATCAATCGAATGATCTCCACATATTCACGCATTCTTTGAATTGGTTGACTAAACTCAAGACCATGCCATTCTTGTACGATTGGTTCACTGCTTGTTCCCAATCCAAGTATTAATCGTCCGTTTGAAAGGGTGTCAAGAGTAGCTGCACCCATTGCAATAAGAGATGGAGTCCTAGAATAGATATTGATTATTGATGAACCAATTTTAGAATTTTTGACAATTTGAGATACTGCTGTCAGCATTGATGTTCCTTCCATTCCCCATGTCTCAGGAATCCAAATAGAATCGGGACTGTATTTGGATAAAATTTTAGAACATTTCAGTATTTCATCTACAGATAACAATGACCCTAGGCTATAGGCAATTCTCATGGTATCTCATTTTTTGAATATAAAATTCTCATAGTCTAGTAATTTCATTTCGCTTGTACATTGTTCAATATCTTTGTGCGAATCTATAGAATACCAAAAAGCTTTTTTATATTTAACTGCAAAAAGTGATCCTTTTGTTGCAAGGATGGGAAAAGTAGTGTTTTCAATATTTCCCTTTTTTGGAAGGTATCTTAAGACTTTATCAGACAAGTAATAAATGCCAGCATTCATCCAATAATCTGAGATCTCAGGTTTTTCTTTAAACCTCTTAACTCTATCTTTTGCCAGATTTACTATCCCAAATGATGTCCTAAGAGGAATTACTGCAATGGAGTTTGGGTTTTCCTTTAACTGTCTTGGATCAAGATTTGTTATCACATCGCCATTTATTACAAAAAAGCTTTCATTATCAATAAAATCACGTGCATTTCTTATTGCCCCGCCAGTCCCAAGCGAAGATAATTTATTATTTGATCACTCTTGTATCCTGCACAAATAACAAATTCATTTATTCCAAATTTTTTGAAATACCTTATTTGCCATTCTATTATTGGGATATTATTTAGTGGAACAAGTGGTTTTGGCACGTAATCCGTCATAGGTTTTAGTCTTTTTCCTGCCCCTCCTGATAAAATAAGAGCTTTCACAAATAGTTGCTAAGTTTTTTACAATTAAAACATTTGTAAGTTAAACTTTTTTATCAAGACAACTCAGGTCAAAAGGCAAGATCTGATAATATGAAGTTTCATAGGTTTATTAATTGTAAACAGAGCAAGAAATCTATGGCGTTAAAGGCAGCAATAATAATGTCTTTGATATCAATAGCCATGCTTGTAACATATGGTGCAGACGTCATGGTTGCTGGGTATAATGCTGGAAACGTTAATGAGAACGAAAAGACTGGCTTTCTTCAAATGAACCCATCTGTCAGAGGATCAATCTTTGGAATTATTCCATCAGCAATGCTTATCATATCGTTTTTTATTACAAGAAAGGAACCATCGCAAAAGATCGGAATTTTAATTATAATAGGTGGTGCATTAATCATAATTGGTACTTCAATAATTCTTGGCATGCAAGGAAGAGAGCTACCAAATAGGGCAGTACGAGAATTTGGAGCAGTTCTATCCATAGGAATAATCATTGCAGTACTAGGAATTATAAAGATCAGAAAATCGTTCAAAACAACAGTTGCAATGTAGATGCCAATTAATTCAGAAAGTGATTATGTAACAAAGAAAAGGTTTTTTTGTTGGCAATACAAATGAACAAGAATATTATGTTGAATGTTATCCTGAATTATATACAATCTGATAAAGTTAAAATGACTTAAAATAGTCATTTTCTCTACATATTCCCAAAAATGGATATCAGTGTGTATCCATTACATACACGCAAGTATACAATAAAAACGCAACATAACAAGTCTCATGCAGATAGTTGAGACAGAAGGCAATCATTATGAATTAGGGCAAGACAAAAAGTTAAACATAGAAAACTCTTCTCTCAAAATTTCCGATATTACAAAAATGATGACAAAGTTTGAGCATATGAATAGTACCCAAATAACAAAGATAACTGATGCAATGATCAATAAAACAGAAAAGGATATAACAAAATTTGAAAAGCAAAATGATGAATGGATAATAAAGATAACAGATACAATGATCAATAAAACTGAAGAAATTTTTTCTAGATTTGAAGAAAAAAATAAATTGGAAAATGATTTTTATGCATCCGATTTAATTGGATCTTAAAAAAATTATCTATCAAAAGAAGCAAAATTAAAAAATTAAATTTATCACTTAAAGTAAATTACAATACGATTTGTGCAAATAATCCTATCAATCTATCAATATCGTAATTTATTAAACTAATGCAAAATGTATTTGTGTCAATTGTAGAAAAAATAATTTTATAATTTGTTAATTAGGATATAGGCAAACTCTATCCTTAGAGGTCTAATTTCCAATATTGGAAATAAGTGTGTTATTCTAGGAGACATGCGATTGCACATTACCTCACTAATGATAATTTCATCCTATGAGGAAAAAAGGTAAATATTCTAGATCAGGTTTAGCTTCTATAGTTACTACCGCAATGATGCTTACAACCATCGCTATAATGGGTAGCGGTGTTGTCGTTTGGGGCAAATCCAATTTTTCCGCAAATGAGATGGTCGTTGCATCATCAACTACAACTAGTGTTAATAGAATTAATGAGAATCTGGCAATAGAAAAAATTTGGTTTGGAATCAATCCACAGAAATTTGTAAACATTACTATGACTAATAATGGCAATATTCGTCTAAATGTTACACAAATACAATTTAGTACTTCAACTACAAGTAACCAATTTCAATTTAGCAATCAAGCAATTTTACCAAAAAAAACTGGATCAATACAGATTCCTTATAGCTATAGTGATAACATTCCTATTAACATTTTAATTACTACTTCAAGAGGTTCAATACTTACAACCCAGGCATCACCCTAATGAAAAAACAAGATTTGTTAACGATAACAAATACCATTTTTGTTAGGTTAACAGCTCATCTGAAATATAGCACAAGTTATCGAGATCACTATAGAAGAGGAATAGCTAGTATTGTTACTACTGCAATCATGATCTCAGCTGTTGCCGTTATGGGTGTCACTACTGTATCTTGGTCTCAGAGCAATCTTAGTGTACGAGAACAAGCTTTAGGTTCTCAGGATGCAAGTATAATTAATCAAATTAAAGAATCCTTGATACTAGAACATTTTTGGTATAACACTTCAGGACAAAAAATTAACATAGTTTTGAAAAATACTGGCACTATTGGTCTTAATGTTACGCAGATAAAAATAGAGGGCCTAATTGACAAAGTCATATCAATTACTGATGGAGGAATTCTACCTGGCGGTATATACACTAAGGCAATTGGATATTACTGGCTTGGTGATCCTATTGACCTCTATGTAACTACTAACCGAGGTTCAATTTTTAGAATGCACTTGGAGGCTCCAACCGATGGAGTACTAATTGTTAAGAAAATATCAAAGTTAGGCAATGGCAACTTTAGCTTCAATGGTGATCTAGGAACATTTAGTATTCCGACAACAGGCTATGTTGCTAATGCTAATCTAGACCAAAATGGCAATCTTATACTCTCTGGTACAATTCGTGATTTCAATGGAACCAATAACCCTGGCGGCCACCCAGATTTTGAAAAACAGTGTCCATGTTCTTTTGGTCTTTACCCTGGAATTGTTTTACAAACTCTAGGAGTTGACCATGAGCCTGTATATAATAATCAGACCAACTCTCCGTTTAACAATGGATTTGTCAGATTTAATCAATGGTTTCACGATACTCCTGGTGTAAACGTTAAGAAAAATCTGAGCATAACCCTCATCAAAAACCAAACTATTCCAACAACAACGTGGGTTTATGATAATCCTAACTTCTTCCCGATAGACAACCAATTATTTGGCAATACTCCAGGATGGTCACGTAATTACCATTTTACATACGAGATACATAACTCATTTACCTATCAAGGTGGCGAAAAATTCGATTTCACAGGAGATGATGATGTGTGGGTTTTCATTAACCATCAACTTGTCATAGATCTTGGTGGAGTACATTCTGCTGCACCAGCTTCAGTAAACTTGGACAATCTTGGACTTGTACGTGGAAACAGTTATGATTTTGATTTCTTCTATGCTGAGCGTCACACAGTTGCTTCTGATATGAAAATAACTACTTCAATCAAACTTGAAAGTAATGGTGTTGGAAGTACAAGTGCGTTTTTTGTTGATCCAGGCAAGTATACCATAAGCGAACTTGTTCCAAATGGTTGGACACTAATTGATAGGTATTGTGATAATGGATACTCACTACCAAGCTCTAACCAGATATCAGTGACTGTACCCAAAGGTATTGTCACTTGTACTTTTACCAACACAAAGTAGTGATTAAAAAATGAAATTTGAATTACTAATGCTGGTGGGATTGCTAAAAAATAGAAAAGGATTAAGCTCAGTGATTGGAAGTATTTTTTTCATAATAGTCTTTACATCAGCAGCAACATATGTGGTCTACAGTATGAATCAAATAGATAAAATTGGCCAAACGATCATTACAAAAAGTCAGGACGATAGAAACCGAGACCATGAAGCATTTGAGATTACCAGTGTGACAAGAGACAACAACAAATTCAATATTACCGTTCAAAATACTGGGCAACTTCCTCTTAATATTACAAGGTTGTGGATCCAAAATAAAACAGATCCTACATGGTCTACTACAAAATTCAGCATAAATCAGGCTGTATCCCCTGGGCAAACTCTTACCAAGGTAGGGCAGAACCTCAAACTTGCAGCATTACCTACACAGGCATATGATATTAGTCTGGTTACAGATCGTGGTAACACAAAAGAGTTTTTGGTAAATTCAGCAAG
>VBPW01000003.1 GCA_005877305.1 Nitrososphaerota archaeon
AAGCAAAACCATAATAGAATATAATTTCTTCATCCATTCCTCGCCATTCCTTCCTACCTTTGTTTTCAATTCTTCTCGTTTCTAGAGTGTTTAATAGAAAGCCAAAAGCATGATCATTACTAAGGATTTTGTTGCTGTACTTTAATCTCATCGATTCATACCATAAAGCAGTCCTAAATTGTCGGTATTTTTGAAAATCAGTTCCGTAAAAACGATCTAAAGGAAACATGATTACTTTGTTTTCTTTTAGTTTGGTCTGAATTTCTTGCTGGTCTACAATCCCTACTGTAACCTTCTGTCTCTCAGACCATCGTCTAACAAGAAATGTAGCAATTTCAAGTAGAGTATCATTTCTGAGATGAAGAGATTGCATTAATTACCAAACATGGATGAAATGATGTCGTTTACTTTCTGATATTCAACATTTCCCCATTGTGAGTATATGTTTGCAAAAATAATCTCTGCCGCATGTCTTAGTTTGACTCCAGAATCAAGTATTTTTCCAAAAGCTATAGTCTCTCTCAAGCTTGGGGAATAATAGAGTTCTTCTACAGAAGCAGCTTGTCTCAAAATGTTTGCAAGTTTTATTGCTTGTAAAAGTTCTTTGTCATGTGAGCCAGAAATGTATTTTTTAACGATTTGAAGTTCAATTTCTTCTGGTGGATATTCTAGTCTTATTCTAACAGGAAATCTGCTAAGAATCTGTGGCGGTAATTCTTTTGTTCCAACATGTGTTAATGGATTGATAGTTGCTATAACAAACCATCCTTTACTTGCCTGAATTAATTCTCCACTGGATTCCTTTAAGACAAGCTGTCTACGGTCATCTAATGCTTCATCTAATCTAAGTAAAACATCTGCCTCGGCTGCATTAATTTCATCAAGGTATAGGATACTGTCTTCCTTCATTGATTTCACTAATATTCCCTGCTCAAAACCAATTGAGCCGCTCTCAAGAGTTTTTGATCCTACTAGATGACTTTCACGGGTTCGTAGACTAAAGTTAACTGACTCAAGCTTTTTGTCTTTTTTTGCAGCAAACTCTCGAACAAGAGTGGTTTTACCAGTGCCTTTTGGCCCAATTATTAATACAAACAGATCAGTGTCAAATGCCTTGTTTAGGACTTCGAAGGAATTATTCCAATCTATATACAATGATTCCGCTAGCACAATATTGAAAGCATAAGACCTTAATTTAAAATTGCCTTGTTTTTAGATTAACTATTGCCACTAGTACCATTGAAACCGAACAAGTTAATTTCAAAGACGAGTATTTACATTAGTGAAACTTCTTAAAACCGCAATCTTATCTTTTGTTGCCATTAGTTCTATTTTCTTGGTAGGTATTCTTCAAGTAATATATGGACAACAATTAGAGATTCCAAGTTGGATAAAGAATAATGCAAAATGGTGGTCTGAGGGAAAAATAAATGACTCTGATTTTATCAAAGGAATTCAATACCTTATTCAAAATGGAATAATGAAGATTCCAATTTCTAGTACTAATGTCGCACAATCAAATACTATTCCAACATGGATAAGAAATAATGCAGGTTGGTGGGCTACTGGTACTATAACAGATAATGATTTTGTTTCTGGAATACAATATTTGATTCAGACAGGAATAATTAATATAAAACAAACTCAAAATTTAACTCAGAATGATTCAGATATTTCAAAATGTAGCCAATTAAAATCTGCCGCTGATATAGAAACCTGTCAAGAAGAAATAAAATCTGATTATAAAATAAAAAATAGTATGTCTATTGCAACTCCTTACACTTTTGGGCCAGTTACTTTCTATTATGTTAGTAATCACATTGATCACACTGAAGAAGGAAAGACGATATTGACTGTTCATTTTGTTGTAAAAAATACTGGAAATTCTGAAATAACAATGTCATGTCCAAGACAAAATCTATGTAACTATGCTTTAAGTGATGGACAAAAGGAAATTCCTTATGCTACAAACACACTCGTATATGGAAGTTTAACTCTGCTACCAAATATTCCAAAATTTCTGGATTGGACCTTCTATGAAGGATTCGATTATGATCCGACAAAAAATTATTCTTTTCTTATCAAAGAATCTTGGGGGAGTGGCGCTATACCACTAGTTCTTCAATAAAGTGATTGATTCTTTCTCTCGTACTAAATTAGAATAATAGGGTTGATCAGTTACCAAGCTTGGCATACGATTCATCTAAAATATGATGCAAAGTATTATGCCACGCATCATATCCATCTGGAGTTTTTGGGAAATTGTAATAATGGTGTGTTAATTTTTTATTTTGTTGGGCGGTAAATTTAAGACCATCAGCAAGTTTTTTGTTCAAAGCTCCCCTTATCATCATGCCAAGCTTACTGACCGTACCAAAATCAGGGTGTTCTCCTTTACTTATCGCTTCTACATCCAAATTAGACAAAAAGTGTTTCATGCCATAGTTAATCTGTTCATTTGTTAAAGTCTGCAATAATCTTCTGAAAATTTCAAGACCTGCAGTTTTGTATCCATACTCATTAATGAAATCAATGTTATACAGCCATAGGCCCTTTTCACTTACATCGCCTGCTTCTATGGCATAAACTACATCTTTCCCAATGATGGTTGCAGCTACTATAGCCGGTCCTATTCCTCCAGCATCTAATGGTTTTGGCATCCAAGCTGAGTCGCCAACCAACATGTATCCGTTAGCGACAAGACAATCATTTTGCCTTCTAACAGAAACCTGCCAGTTTCCAGTTACATTGTGAGAGTCACTTGGATCGTCAGATAAACGTGGATTTTCGATAGCCTTGTTGATTTTTACATAATCATTAATCAATTTGTTAACATCGTCTTTTCTTCCCAACCTTTCGTTTCGTTTCAGAAGCTCTTTTTGTTGGATTCCAAGACCAATGTTTACCTTGTTCTTGCCTTTTGGAAAGATCCATCCATATCCGCCTGGGGCAATATCTTGATCTAGATGTATAATGCAATAATCAGGATCAAAATCTACCTTATTCTCTATTCCTTGCTCAAATTTCATAATATGTCTACCAGTAGATTCTAAATCATCACGATCTATTTTTTTCTCAATTTTTGAACTTATAGAAAGTCCATTTCGTAGCATAGATGTGACACCAGTTGCATCAATTACAATTTTTGCAGTTTTTTTGTAAGGCTGATTTGTTGTAAGATCGGTTCCTTCGACTCCTATTACAGAACCGTTTTCATACAACAAGTTCCTTAGCGCAACAGAATATTGCATGCTTATCCCCATTTTTTTTGCATCACGAAGCTGACGCTGTGGAAGCTCCTGTCTATTTAACATAAACCCATCACCATCAAAAGGTATGGAAGTTTGTCTGTCTGGCGAAAAAGCCATTACTCCTTTGACAGGATGTTCAATCTCTGGATTTCCCCAAGCAATCTTAATTCTTTCTGTCATAAAGTCAACAGTGTTTTTACCTACTGCGTCCCCGCAGATCCAACCATTTATTGTTTTTTTTCCTACGTTTGGTTCTGGATTCCTATCAATAACTAAAATTGATAATCTTTGTTTAGAATAAAATGATGCTGATTGTGCGGCAATCATTCCAGCAAGTCCTCCACCAGCTACAATAATATCATAATCGGTTTTCACAGCCAAAAAACAGGATCCACTATATTTAAAAGAACCGTATGGAAATAGATCAGGTTTTTGGGTCGGTTCGTCGCGGCTTCTTCACAGCGATTGCTCAGACTGGAGCGGCATATATTACCTCATTCCCTTTTTATCTTGTCTTCCAAATACTATTAAACTCTGCGTAGTGCTTTGAGGGTTCCTGAAACATTCACAATTTTACAAACCTTTTCAAATTCAGCAATTACTTGTGAAAGTTTAACAAGTTCACACGAAATAACAACCTGATTTTCTTCATTTGAGATTACTTTGATTTCAGTGAACCTTTCAAATTCGATTGGTTCTTCAAACTCTAACAAAAGGTATCTTTTCTTTTTTTTCATTTCCCTAAAAGATCCAAATATGTTCTGACAAGTTCGTTCTTTTTATAAACAGGTGTCGAAATTTTGATTTTCAAGGCATCACTTTGTTGCAAACTAATAGATCTTCTTACCAGATCCCCTTTACTTATTCTCATAAACAAAGAAGAACCTTCAAAATACATCTCAATGTTTTGTAAAAACTCATTCATCTGTGATTTCGAAATTTTTGAAACCAGCTTCTTAATGAATTCTTCAGCTCGTTTTTTTCCTAATTTTGCCTTTATCAATAAAATAGGATTTCCAAAATGACCCTCCAACCTTTCTTTTACAAATTCTTCTTCTTTTATATCAAATAATTCCAATATTGGCTCAAAAATTTTCTTTGTGTCTTCTGTTGCATGTACTATGATCTCGATAATTATCTCTATATGATTTACCATGTTTTTTGATTATAAATAAATAATAAATCTATTAGGCATGCAGCAAGGCAATTTCAGCTTCTGCAGTTCTAATTATCTTTGCTTTTTCTATGCCTACATGTCGTACATGAATTATCTTTTTAACAGCAGCCATAATGTCAGAATTTATCTTTCCAAACGCAGTAGCTTGAATAAATTGCTCAATTGTCATTTCAGGAATTGTTTTTGTCATTACATCTTTTGCAATTAATCTAAGAGCATGCTTACGAGATGTATTCAATTTTTTTTGTGTAAGAGTAATTATCTTTATTCGGAAAATATTTCCATCTTTTGTCTTATAATCTCCTATGAAATTAATCAAAGAAGAACCACGTCTTACAAGACTTCTAAGAAATTCTTTTGCATACTCATATCGTTTAAAAATTGTTGTTGCAGTTTCGCCTTCTACTTTGTTTATCTGGAAATACAACTTGAACTGATGCTGTGAAGGATCACCTTTGACTATATCAAACAAAGTAACCTCCACTACTCGGCCTATTGCACATGCATCATCAGTTATAGGAATGTAAGCTATAGGCAAATTGTTAAATGCAGAGGGAGCAAGTACGGTAACCCATTTCTTTTCTCTCCATTTGTCTTTCACTCTAGTTGTCTTTTGACGTGCCAACGATAACCGACGTTTGAAGCCAAAATATAAGTTGTACGACTTTTTAGATTATAGTTTTGTTAAGATATTTTTGTAAAACCTTTGGAATAGAAATGTGACCATCCTTTGTCTGGAAATTTTCCATTAAAGCAACAATAGTTCGTGTTGTAGCTACTAGCGTGCTGTTTAATGTGTGTAAATATTGAGGTTGGTCATTAGTTCTATCACGAAATCTTATCTTGAGTCTTCTTGCTTGAAAATCCAAACAGTTAGAACATGAGACTATCTCACGATAACTATTCTGACCTGCCATCCAAGCTTCAAGATCGTATGTTTTAGCGGAAATCTTTCCAAGATCTCCACTTGATAAAATCATTATTCTGTATGGCATCTCAAGTTTTTGATAAAATTCTTCAACATTGGATAACATTTGTTCATGTTCTTTCCTAGATTCTTCTGGTCTGGAAAAAATAAATTGTTCTACTTTTTCAAATTGATGTACGCGAAAAATCCCTTTCTGATCTCTTCCATGCGCACCTGCCTCTTTTCTAAAACAAGAACTTAATCCTGCATATCTGAGAGGCAAGATCTTTCCTTCTAGAATTTCGTCAGAGTGCATTGATGCTACTGCATGCTCAGATGTGCCAATTAGATAGAGATCATCTCCTTCAATTTTGTAAATCACATCCTCAAAATCCTGTGCGATTATAGCACCTTCCATTGAACTATGGTTTATCAAATATGGTGTTTGAACGGGTGTATAATTTTTATCAGAAAGAAAATCTAACGCATATTGAATTAACGCTTGATTCAATTTTACAAGATCGTTTTTCAAGTAATAAAATCTTGCACCAGAAACTTTAGCGGCTCTTTCCAAATCTACAAGATCAAGACTTTGTGATATGTTGATATGATCTTTTACCTTAAAATCAAATTGCGGAATTTTGCCCCATTTTTTTATCTCTCTGTTTACTGTATCGTCCTTTCCTATTGGAACAGATTCATCAACTAAATTGGGAATGGTTAATGCTAGTTTTGTATAATTTGATTCTGTCTGGGTTTGTTCGATTTCAAGGTCTGTTAATATTTGAGATGTTTCTTGCATTTGTTCAATTAAGGATGTTGTATCTTGGTTGGCTTTTTTTCTCTTAGCAATTTCTATTGAAATTTCATTTCTTTTTTTGCGTAGTTCATCAGTTTTAATAATAAGATCTCTCCTACTCTTGTCTAGTTTTATCAATTCATCTAATGGAAAATCAACGTTTCTATCGTTGAGCATTTTTCTAATTTTATCAGGATTTTCTCGTAAAATTTTAGGATCAAGCATTAGCTAGTCACTCTGAGTACCACTTGGGCATGTTCAAGGACTTCATCAATAGTAGAAATTAATGTTCGTATATTTCCTTTACTTTGAAATGTAAAGACAAGTGAATTGTTGATACTTTCAATATCCAGGGAAAGATTTTCTGGAAAGTTTAAGTTGTCTGGTGTCAACGCGTTTCGTATAGCATCAGATTTTTGGTGTGTGAGGTTATTTAGAAAGACTTGAACTTTACACTCTAGCGACATTTTCTTCTAAACAGCCTAAGAACTCGTCCAATTTGTCTTTAGTTATTCTAGCTCCAGCAGCTGCATTATGACCACCACCGACTCCAGAAACTTTTGTTGCACATGATCTCATTAGTAATCCTAAATTAACCTCAGATTTACATCCTGTAGATTTTCGTGAGGAAAATTTGATCGTTCCATCCTCGCCATTTGTCCTCAATATGATAATCTTTCCCGTATTCTTTTGAGAACCACCTAGAAGTGAAGAGACTGCTCCTGTCATGTTTTCTGATACTAATCCTTCACCATCTACCATCACATATTTGCCATTATCAACTACTCTCCAGCGTTCACTTGAAAGTGCATTCATATAGGATCGTAATAATGTGCGATATTCTACAAGGATATTTTCGCCTTCTTCTAACATTTTAGTTCTATCACCCATACAAATTGCAATTCCAACTCCTGCCTTGCGAATTCTCCCACAAGAGTTTAACATCGTAGAAAATTCTCTAGCATCACGCAAAAAGCTACGTTTGTCTTCACCCGAAAGGGTATATGTGTATCCGACAAGCTCATTCATTATCTCTGTTGCGTTTTTGCTTGTTGTAAATTTAGAAATTGTTTGAAGAAGAATTCTTTTTTCATCCTCGGTAAGCTCTGCTGGAACACGCCATCTACTCCCATCTTTTAATTTAATTCCTGATGAATTCAGTAATGATAAGCATGCATCTCGATTCCACGTAAGACCTTCTATAAAGGGATGAGATGTAAAAGCAAGAGCGTCTGGAAGTGGTCTTGTTTCTCTTCCTACTAGCAATATATCAAGATCAATTTCAACTTGGCCATTTTTTTTAGCAGTAGACGCAATATCTAAATTAATTCCAGAGAAAGATTTTTTTTCACCTTGATCTTGTCTATCACCAAGAGCAGCCACAACAGCTATCCATGCAAGATCTGTGTTTTCTTTGTGTAATGCCTTTGAAACTAAATATGCCATACCACCGGCCGAAACTTCTAAACCTCCATCGATATCATATTTCCACGCGTTAATCACTCGCTGATTGTCAAATTCTTCATCTGGGATTTGATGATGATCAACAACTAACCAATTATCATCTAGTCCGACATCAAGCTCCTTTGCAAACCCGCCACCAAGGTCAGTAATTATATGAAATTCCCTAGAATCATTTTTCATTCTATCAACTAAATTCTTGCTGAATTCAGTTACTGTACGGACTGAACATTTAGCACCTGATCTTAGGAGAGATTTTGTTACAATACTCCCAGATGTAATCCCATCACAATCAAGATGAGTTATAACAGAAATGTTCTTGCCAGACTTTATACAATCTGAAACCCTATCATGAAAGTAAGACAGCGCTGCATCAAGCTTGTTTGTCATTACTCAAGTTGAGCTATGACTGACTTATATTTCCAAGTTTTAGGAATACGGCCTATTTTTTTATAGTAGGAAGAAAGTCTGTGAACTTTAGCTTCCAATAGTTCAAGGGATCTTACATTTCGTCTGTCTGATGTGTGAGTTTTGAGATGTTTTTGTAACCCTAATGCCTTATTCACAATATTGTTAAGATCTTCAGGCATATCTGTTTTGATCCCTTTTTGAGTAAGTATCTCAGTAATGGATTTTTTTACTATTTGTTTGGTAAGTGGAATAGCGTGTTGATCTCGGAGTTTGACTCCTATCTCGCTTGTTTTTAGACCCTCCTTTGCATATTTCAAAACTAGCTCTTCAATTTCATCTGGGCTTTGCTTTATCCATGTTGGTGGACTAGGTGTAACTGGCCTGATCGAATGTGATTGTCCATGTCTGTGTGAATGCATTCTGCCCATAGGTTGCATTGGCTGTATAGCAAAACATAAACGTTACTTAGAGTTTACAAAAATTTTTGATATTTGACACAAAAGTTAAATATGAACGAACGCGCATTTCAAGGCAGGTGCTTTATGTGAACAAACCTATCATAATTGGCGCGGTTCTACTGAGCCTATTTACTGCATCTGCATTCTTGCCACTAGCAGCTGCACAATACAGCAGTAGCCCAGCATATACAGGAGGCTCAACATTAGAAGAGCAGTTGAAACTGGCTAGAGCCAAAGTAGCAGAAGCTCAGGCAAATCCACATACAGGTTCTGGTACTCCTGTTCTTGACGCAGGTGGTGTACTTGGTGCATCAATAGCGGTCGGTGCAGTATTTGGTGGAATTTTCATTGCCTTTGTAGTAAGGGCAAAACAAGCAAAGAAAATAACATACTAACTCTTTCCTTTTTATTATTTTAATTCTCTATTGTAAGATGAGATCGTTTTCTTTTAACAGAAATGTATATATCATACATGAAATGTTTTGATTATTGATGAGCGCTGTATTTACTATGCTCGTAGGTATGCTGTCAAACTTTGCTGGTCAAATAGGTCCAAACTATGACCCATTGTTCTATGATGTCATGATCTACATATTTGCGACCATGATGTTTGCAGTATTCCTCCTTGGAGTCATTGCATTCTGGCTTAGAGTACACGGTCTGGGCGGAGATACTAGAGAAAGATGGGTCTCAGAGCTTGACAAGCACTTTGAGAAAGAAGGCATTGGTTTGATACCAGACAACGGAAAATACTGGTAAATTTCCATCTTTTTCCTTATTTTTCATTAATTAAACGATAATGAATATTGTCAAGTTCCAGGAGGAGTGAAGCTTGGACTGCCACTTCCAGAAGCTTTTGAAATAAATTCTGCTTTGTAATGAGTACCATCTTCAAGTGGCGTGTGAATAAAATCTGGTGACTCTACTCCATTTACAAGTATTCTTGATTTAGATTCATCCATGTCGCGTAAAGGAAAATTAAATATCCAAAGAAAATGGCCTATCTCAAATGGATATTTTTTTGTCCAAGCTGCATAAATCACCCCGTCATTTGAAAGCGTATACAGTGATTTCTGACATCCGCCTTCAAACCCTACCTTAGCTGGAATATCTGCTTTTTTTCCATCTATGGTGATTTCCAAAGTTGCTGAAATTTTGTAATTTATTTCTCGATTATTTATACACTGTTTGAGCGGATTGTCAGCATAAAGTACACTTTGCACAAATGTACTGACCAAAGCTACTCCAATAGCAATGCCTGCAGTAATTGCCAAGAATTTGAGGGTTTTTTTGCGCTTTGTAGGATCGCCCATCCCAGGCCAAAACATAGAGTTAGTCTATTTGTTAGAGTTATAATGATTTGTATGATGAAATTCAGGATCAAATAGAAACTACAATTTAGTTCTGAAATTATCGTGTTGCGTTTCTACTAGAATCTATGTTTGTGATTATTAAAACTAAAAGAAATTAAAGTGTGGAATCTCCACGTTTTTTAGAACCTATGTCAATTGTTTCCGCCATGGCTGTTATGAAGATTTTTCCTTCACCTGTTGCTCCTGTACTAGCAGCGGAAATAATTTTTTCCACAATTTTATCAACCATATCATCTTTTGCTACGACCATTATTGTCGAATTTGAAAAATATGCAGGTCTATAGGCACCTGTTCCTCTTCCACTAGCAAACACTGGTTTTTCCATCACTCCTCTTCCCTTCGTATCGTATATTGTCACACCGCCTATGCCTGTTTCTAGTATTGCCGAAGCAACTGCCTCAACTTTTGGTACTGGAACTATGGCTTCAATTTTTTTCATAATATGTAACCCAAACCACCTATGAATAGCTTTTATTAAAGTATTGCTAAAATTTATACAAAAAATTTCAATTAAAAATAATATCATAAAAAAAATTTTTTACGATAAAACACCTTTTATAGTTGTAGAACAGATTTCGTAGAGATGTCGGGAGTACAGAAAGTACAAAAAGAAAAAATTTTGGAGAAGGTCCAGGAAAAAATCAAAGAAGGTATTGAAAATTACAGAGCTGCAAGTGATGCTCCAGCTAAAGTAGATGTCTATGACGTAATAGAACAAGTATTTGCAGTAATAAATCCAAACCTAAAGGATGAAAGTAAAATCTCCGTAGATGAGGTAAGTGGATGTCTTAGAAGTGCATATCTTGATCGTAAAGATCCCGCTGAACGAACACACAAACAAATGATGTCAACAATAATGGAAAAAAGCGCCTTAAGTGTTTTAGAGAAACCAACAGAGGGAGTAATTGAAATCGATCCCAAACTAAAATTGGTCGGTCGCGCAGATAGGGTAGAAGATGATGTAGTAATGATGTTTAGAACTGCAGAAGAATTACCAGAGATGCCACACGCTGAACATTTTATGCAATTAAATTCCTACCTACACATGTTTGACAAACCAGAGGGTGTTATAGTCTATTTTGATAAGGATGGTAATGAAATGGAGTTCATTGTTCCAAAAAGTGAGAAACTTTTTGGCGAAACCAAACGAAGAGCGCGTATTCTTAATACATTGTTGAACAATAATGTGGTACCAGCTCTAGAACCATCTACAAGATGTATGAGTTGTGCACACAACGAAAAGTGCTTTTATCCATCTGAAGATAAACAAAAATGGGGATTATGGGCTCGCGGTAAGTGGCGTGAATTAAAACCAAAAGATTCTATTTTCTAGATTTTAATTATTTTCACCAAATATTAAATCCATCAGGAACTTTAGGGATTCCCATAAGCGAACCATTTTCTTTATCTCTAATAATATTAGATCCTTGTGGTACCCAATCATCGGGTGAAACAAAATAGATTCCTCCATAGATCATCAATATGATGTATCTATAAGTTGTAGCTATATGTTGCTCTGCAAAACTAAGCAAACTTGAAACAGGAATTAACGGAGAGAAATTTTTACCTGATATTATTTTTGCATTATCGCTATCCCAAACAGGATATGGTGAATATTTTACTCCCTTTGCTCTAAAGAATGATGGTTTAAGAGCTATCACTAGACATAATGTAAGGAAAAAAATTCCCGAAAGAAAATAAAGTTGTGCATATGAGTCTATGTGAAAATGACTCTCAGCAATAATGCCATACCCTAATCTATTTGCAATTGTTGGAGGTAAATTTTGAAGACCTGCATATTTTGCTTGAATATAATACATCCCAGTATACGTCACTAATGAGCCAGCTAAGGAAAGAAAAGTTGGTATTGAACCTCGCCAAAAAATACTGAATACAAATAAAGCTAGAAGTGGTATTACTAGAAAATCTATTCCTTGCCTTGCATTAGGATTAATTTCTGTAGCTATGGAAAAAATAATTTGCAAAATAATTAGAGAAAAAATTGAAAGTACACTAATCAAAGCCCAAAATCTACTTTTTGGCAAAAACCATCCTTGGATTGTATCGATAAATTCACCTCTTTCCCTAGCTGGCATACATTATAATACGCATCATCAGAATTATGTACTTCTATTAATTACTTTAACATCTCTGAATCTTCAATCTTGTTAAGGTATGCACGAGTCTTGTATGGTTTGGTTTGGTCCTTGTGATAGTATAATATCTTGGTTCCATGTTCAAAAGGCACTACTTCTATAGAATCTGTTGGGTGCATTGAAATTTCTGATTCTTTCAAATATTCAAACAATTCTTCTTTACTCATCTTGAGAAGTTCATCTAGTGGTTTTATTTTAGTAATTCTCAATGATTTAGAATTATTTCTCTCATATAAAAATAAAAGGCAAGCATGTGAAAGATTTTTTGTGTTAAATTTATCAACTTGTAGAGAAATTTAGGTTCAAAAATCTACTATGAGATTAAGCATTTAATTGTTAAATATGGCAAATGACGTGCCAAAATAGGTTTGGCTGATACAAAGATCAATTGGTTTGATGATTTTCTTGGTGTGGGGTATCTTTTCTATGATGTGCGGCCAAAGATTCTTTTAATTTTTGATGAGAGAAGAAAAATTGCCAACGTTTGGAATAAAATCATAAAATATTGGCCAGACGACGAGATCAAAATTAGATTTGTTGAAACCGATGACTCTTTTGAATTTGTACTTTACTGTGAATCAAGAATCTTATTAACAACATGGGTTTTCTTGAAATCTCTCAAAACATCTGAAAATTACCAAAGATTTAAAGAGGATTATGATGGCGCTGCTAATTTTGGACTTGCATTATACAAACCAAAAGGTGATTCATATGAGCTTGAAATATTCAAATACAAAAAAAGACTCACCGACATAAAATTCTTAAAAGAATCAGAATCCGAACAAGATTTCATTGTAAGTAGATCTAGGCAGATTTTGCACGGAACACAAGGAGAACAAAATTAGATTAGAAATTTTTTTGATGAATTATAAAATTTAAACCTTGAAAATTGGAAAAATTTAGATACGTGATTTTAATAAATCTATCCAAGCAATCCAATCTACATTGTAAAACAAAAGCGGTTGCCTGATGGGATAATTAGTTACACTTTTAGCTATTCCAAAATCATATGTCTTTTCTTTCCCATTAGAAGAAAATTTTATTCTCATGAAATTTACTTTTCGAAGTGTTATCTGCGTGACATCTATTATAGATTCTAAAGGCATTGTCCAGCTTTTTGAATTCTCAGAAATGTCTTCGTCAAGTTGCGTTTCAGAATAATCCCAGAGCTGTGTCACTTTTACTTTATCTTCACCAAAATATTTTTCCCTTTCTTTTTGTAAAACATACAAGTAACGAGGAACAAAGATGAGATTTTTGTTTGTTAGAACAAGAATTCCTTCTTTACTTTTATTGAAAAACCCCATCAGTCCAAGTACTATTGCCCATATCTTCGGTAAAGCGGCAATCACATGTTCATCTTCTTCTAAATTTACCCTCATTATCTTGTAAATAATTTACTGCTTCAAATTAGTCTATCTATAAGAAAATAATTTTTACTAAAGATAGATTTACAAAAAAGAGGATTTTTTGCTGTTTGTTTTATTGGTGTGTTCCAGACGATTCAAAATTGAATCCATATGTGCCAGCGTGTTTGTTTTCCTTGATTCGTTTGAGTCTGTACGCTCGTTCTCCAAATTGGATCGCTGTAACTATCGCAAGACAAGCAGCAGTTGCGATGAAAATTTCCATGCCTGCTTCTGCCATGAACACAATAACCATTTATCTAGTATAATAATTTTTCTTAAATTTTTTATAATTTTAGGATATATATTAATTTTCTAAATTACCTTCTAATTTGACAAACGATCGG
>VBPW01000052.1 GCA_005877305.1 Nitrososphaerota archaeon
TCAGATGTTAGAAGGAGCAAATCAAATACATAGTAAGATAAAAGAAATGATTGCCAATACCACACAAGAGTTTTTGGCATTAGGCTCTGAAAAGGACTTTTTGAAATTTTATCATTCTAGTTTCTTTGAATCGTTGGATAATTCTAAAATAGAACTCAAATTACTAACGTCTTCTTCAGAAAAGTCAATATATATTTTTGATGATATTGATAGAACCAAAGTTAAAAAAATGCCAGAATCAATACAAGAAAATCTATGTTTTCTAACAAAAGATGATAATGAATTATTGTTCTTTATAAAAAATGCTAGTCAATCTACCCAGCACGTAACTGCCATATGGACAGACTCTGCCTCAATGATTTATTCTATGAAAATGTTGTTTAGTGCTATATGGTCCAAGTCTAAAAACATACATCTGTAAATCCTACGGAATTAATCTTGGGTGTAAGATTTGCAGACCTGATTCACTAAATTTTATAGGAAAAATTTGTTCGTTGTGACGAACACCACGCATTTTGATTACTTGCAGGGTTCTTTCCATAGTGTCTTCTTTTCTCACATGATGTAGTAATACTATCCCAGATGCCACATACCATTCTGGAGGGACTTGTGGTGTGTCTGTATTTTCTGAGATCAAAATCGATGTACAGTGCTGGTTTTGAAGAGAATGAACCATTCCTTGTAGCCCTAGTCTTGCATAGAACATGTTTGTGTATTGCATGTCAAGGACAGTCAGCGAATCTATAACAAGACGCTTTGCATCAACACGTTTTAGGCTGCTTTGAATTAATTGTGTCAAATGCATAAAAGGTAGCGTTTCTCCACGATAAAGAGATTCATCAAGTGCGATAAAACCCTCTTCCATTTTAAATGGTCTTGCATCTATGAGCAACATCTTCCCTTCATCAGTTAGTTTCTTAATATCCCATCCGTATGTTTTAAAATCATTAACTATTTCGTATGGACTTTGGGTAAGAGTGACAAATACACCTGGTTCACCAAAATCTTTTGCGCCAGAATATAGAAATTGCATCCCAAAGGTTGTTTTCCCACTGCCAGGAGAACCTGATAAAACAATGGTCATGCCTTCCCTCAATCCTCCAGAAACTATGGAATCAAATCCTGGAATGCCAGTCCGTACTTTAGCTTGAGTGTCCATATGAATAAAAATCTCACAAAATTGTATTTAAAGCCTAGGACATTTTATAAATTACAAATCCCATTTTTGGAATTTCCTTCAATAAAATCAATGTAAATTTAGAAATGTAATCCAAAATTCCCTAGGTAACTATTTTAAAAACATCTAATGAGCCATGATGTTGACTAAAATTTTGGGCATAATAGGAGGTGGTCAGCTTGGCATGATGCTAACAGAGGCTGCAAAGAAAATGCCTGAATATATTTCAGATGTAATAGTACTAGATCCCACAAAAAATTGCCCTGCAGCAAAGGTTGGAGCAAAACAAATCATCGCTGATTACAAGAATAAAAATGCGATAGTTGAGCTCTCATTACAATCAGATATCATAACATATGAGATTGAATCAGGAAACAGTGAAGTTCTAGAATCGTTAAACCGTGATGTAACAGTAAACCCATCACCTGCCACCCTTAGAACAATTCAAGACAAGTTTGTTCAAAAAAAATTCTTGCAAGAAAACGGATTTCCTGTTACCGATTTTGCACTAATTGAATCACCTTCAGATCTTAAAGAAAAGATAAAATTATTTGGATATCCAGTAATGCTCAAAACTAGAAGAGATGCGTATGATGGTAGAGGAAATTTTAAAATAGAAAGACCAGAACACCTCACAACGGCCTATAAAAGATTTGAGGAAAAATCAATGATGCTTGAAAAAATTATCAATTTTAAGATGGAGGTATCTGTAATAGCTGCAAGAAACACAAAAGGTCAGATTTCTACATATCCAGTTGTCGAAAACATCCATGAGGAAAATATACTTAAAATGACAATAGCTCCTGCAAGGGTAAGTAAAAAAATACTGGAAGAGTCAGAAAGAATTGCAAAAGAAATAATGGATGTACTTCAAGGAGCAGGAGTTTTTGGTATAGAGATGTTTTTAACACAAGATGACAAACTACTCGTAAACGAGATAGCACCAAGGGTACACAATTCTGGTCACCACACTTTGCAATCAAGTGCAACTTCACAGTTTGAACAACACCTCAGGGCAATACTTGGATTGGAGCTTGGCAAAACTGATCTATTACACTATGCTGTGATGTGTAATATCTTGGGTCCTAAAGACTTTGAAGGGCCATACGAGCCAATAAAGATTGAAGAAAAGGAAGAGGTATACCTTAAAATGTATCAAAAAGATGTGGCAAAACCTCAAAGAAAGATGGGTCATCTGAACATCGTAGATGTAAATGATACAAGAGACATCAACAATCTAATAAAAAAAGCTGAAGAAATTAGGAATAAGATAAAATTCCGTAAACAAATTCAACAGTAAAAAACTATCACCATGATTTTTTCGCAAAAATTTATTGTACTAGCAACTCTAATTTTTATGATGTTTTATTTTTTTGCAACCAAAGCATAGACTCCACCTACACCATATGCAATCGAAATTAAAATTCTTGAGGTTATCACAGCGATAGTTTGACTTGTGATTAACTGTGAGGTATCAATTACCATTGCTACAGGAATTCCCAGAAGAGATATTAAGGCAACAATAATTTGTTCACGATTATCTAATCCACTATATCTTCTCATAAACAGATATGTTGAAAGGTTTCCCAACCCAATTCCCAACAATATGAGATATTGATAAAGACTTGGAATCAAGCCTATTGCCGCAAATGGCGCTGCCCAGCACAAACCATTGATAGCTTTGACATTTCTTGACCATTTGACACTGTTTTTCATTCTGCCTCTAATTGAGGGAATTATTTTACGAAATATGCCAAAGATTATTCCAAATGTAATTCCAAAACTGCCAAACCAAATTATAGCGTAATACAAGGTTGGAAATTTATTTACAAAAGCAATCTCGCTTAGAATGGCAGCAGCACCAACAGCTATTGAGACTCCAATAAAAAGAAGCCCAAATGCTCGCCTTACCTCAAGAGGGGTTTGTTGCATAAAGAATACACAATTTTCTTTTTCTGATAATTTAAAAGTTTGAAATTTGAAAAATTTGTTAATTCAACTAGAAATTACTCTTTTTCATCGTACATATCGGCCCAATGTTTCCTATCTTCCATCTTTAGACTTTTATTCGCGCCTTCTGCTTTTTCTTTTATGAGTTCAACTGCTCTTTGTGTCTCATTTTGAATGTCTTTTGTAATTTTTCTTGACATAAAGCCAGCCATTCCAGTGAATTTATAATCTAAAATAGCTTCTAGGTAAGTAGTGTTATTTCGTGGGGTAAGAATGATATCTTTTGTACCCTTGATTGTTCCCTTTGTCCATTCAGTGTGGATTTTTCCTCTTGGATAAAGAGTAATTGTTTGCAAACACTTGTTTGTTTTGGCAAGCGTAACCTCACGTTTTACTTCGTTATTTTCACTGGAAAAATTTCTTATTGATGTAATGGCTGTCCAGAACTTTATATCGTTATCCAAATCTGATACAACTTCCCAAACCTTGTCTACTGGAGCATTAATCTCAATTGCCACTTTTATTTCGACCACGTGAGTAGATATATGACAATATGATATATGCTTTAATTATCACAGTTTGATTTAACTTCAAAATAACAATTCAATTCGCTGGGTTTATTAAAATTAGAGGTTGTTTGATCTTGTGAATTATTCAAAAAAACCTCTAGTGGGCATTATAATGGGTTCAAGTTCTGATAGCAAGGTTATGCATGGAGCAGCTGCTGTTTTAGATGAATTTGGGGTAAAGCACGAAGACCAGATAGTTTCAGCACATCGAACTCCAACAAGACTATTAGATTATGCAAAACATGCTGAAAAAAATGGATTCAAAGTAATAATTGCTGGAGCAGGTGGTTCAGCACATCTTCCAGGAATGATTGCGTCGCATACCATCATTCCAGTAATAGGAGTACCCATAATGGTGTATAATGACAAATCTGGCAGCTCTGGCCGCTTCAAGTTCTCTGCGTTTGGAGG
>VBPW01000053.1 GCA_005877305.1 Nitrososphaerota archaeon
GTTTCAAAGGCATTTCTGATTTCGTCCTTGCTGATTAGAGATTCATGATATTTTTCACCTGGTCTTACGGGAATCTTCTCTATCTCGTTTTTTCCTTTGAGTAAGTCAATAAGTGCGTCTTTCATATCTCCTAACCTGTATGCTTTTAGCTTAGGGATGAATACTTCTCCTCCAATCCCATTTTTTATTGCGCGAAAAATAAGATCAAGTGATTGATCCATTGTTATGTTAAATCTAGTCATAGTTGGATCAGTAATGGTAATTTTCTTACCTGATTGAATTTGACTGATGAGGAGTGGGACTATTGAACCTCTGCTACCAAGCACATTTCCATACCTGACACAAGAAAATTTAATCTTATGATTTCCTTTGTAGTAATTTGCTGAAATGAATAATTTTTCCATCAATAATTTTGTTGCACCATAGGTGTTCAATGGTGATACAGCTTTATCAGTTCCTACTGCAAGAGCAAATTCCACATTTTTTTCTAAACATACGTCAATCAAGTTCTGTGCACCGTAAACGTTGGTTTTTATTGCTTCAAAGGGATTGTATTCTACAACTGGTACTTGCTTCATTGCTGCTGCATGAATAACAATGTCGATATTTTCGAGAGCTCTTGATAATCTTTCTTTGTCTCTAATATCACCTATGAGAAATCTTAATCTTTTATCTTGGAAAGTAGATTGCATTTGAACCTGTTTTAATTCATCTCTACTGTAGATTCGTATCGTGTCAGCGTTAGTTTCTAGTAATCTTTTGGTTAAAGCCGTCCCTAATGAACCGGTTCCGCCTGTTATGAGTATTTTTTTACCATCAAACAAGATAATTTCATTCTTAATGTTGTAATAAAAAACCTTCCCTTCGTTGTGGAGTTATTTAATAAGCCATATGTAAAATAACTAAAAAACTTGCTCTCATCAAATTTTTCGTGATTTTTTCTTATAAAAAGTATGGTTACATACTGAAGCACGCCTAATCTTTATGAACCTTCTTCGAAATATTGTCTTCAAAATATGATTTTGTGTTAGGAAAGGAGATGAAAGGAATTTGAACTTAATCTGTGCTAGTCAATTATTAATTTGTGAGTTCACTTTTGTTCTCAATTATTTTATGAATTGCATTTACAATATCACTCATGTCACCTATAGTTGCTGGTGGTCTGCAAACTGGAATAAGAATCACCTCATTTTCATAAAGTGATTCTGCTACAGGGCAAATTCCTTTTTCATATTTCACATTTCCATGATAATGCTTGTATGCAAAAGCACGTTTTTCAAGATAAAGCGGGTTTAAGTAGAGTGGCTTCACATACCCATCTGAACAAGGAATTCCTTCAGCTCTTAAAGCATCACAAAATACATTACGAGATATTCCAATCTTACCTTCATCATAAGAAAAACCAAATTGATAATAAACATGCTTAACAAAGTCATACTTCGTATGATGTAATCCATGAATTTTATTGATTTCATTGGCTAGGTAACTTGCCAGTTTGATCCTTTGTTCATTAAAATAATCAAGTTTTGAAACTTGTGAAACTCCTAATGCAGCTTCTAATTCTGTCATTCTATATCCCCAGCCTAAAAATTCAGACTTGTATGTACGCTTTTTTGATGATTCCAATATCATTTCTCCGTGGTTACGTACCATTCTAGCGATATTTGCAATTTCTTCATCATTTGTTAGGAGCATTCCACCTTCGCCGGTCATCATGTTTTTTGATTCTTGGAATGAAAAAATACCACAATCTCCAATTGTACCTAAGGGTTTGTTTTTGTATTCTCCTCCAGGAGATTGTGCACAATCTTCAATAACGCGTAAATTATTTTTACGCGCAAAAGACATAATATCATCCATGTCGCATGCGTGACCAAAAAGGTGAACAGGGACTACTGCCTTACTTAAGGGACTGAGAACATCTTTAAGCTTAACTGGATCTAGACAGTAAATGTCTTTTTTTACATCACAAAACACCGGTATCGCATTATGCATAAGAGACGAGGTTGCAGTTGATGTAAAAGTATACGGTGGAACAATTACTTCTTCACCGGGCTGTACTCCTACAGCAACAATGGCAGCATGAAGTGCAGAAGAAGCAGAATTGAATGCAATACCGTATTTTGTACCAATTTTTTTGGAAAACTTTTCTTCAAATTCCTTTATTTTTTTTCCGCCAAGAAAATTTTCTCCGGGAGATGCTATGAAAGTTGAAATGTTTCCACTGTCTAGCACCTCCATGACTTGTTTTTTTTCATCTTCACCTATGATGGGGTGCTTTGGAAATGGTTTGCTCCTAATTTTGGGTCCTCCATGAATTGCAAGTTTACTCAATAACGTATATCACTTGGAATTGATTTTATAATCATTGTGTAATAAAGAAAGGCTAACCTCTTTTCTTTCTATTGATGATTGAATACATGCAAGAATCAATTCCATTGACTTGTAACCATCCTCACCAGTGCACAAGGGTTCATTTTTTGTCTGTATGCATCTTACAAGATTCTTTACTCCAAGTGTTATGGCAGACTGGTGGGACCGTTTCACATTAATGTTTGACAAGACTAAATTCTTGTAAACAAGAACATCTTCTCGGGATGTCTTAAAATATTCTAAAGTATTGGTGGCAAGATTTAATTTTATTCTACCGGTGGTGCCAAAAATATCCATCTCTAGTATTCCATAATTTCTAACATCTATGGAGTTTAGTTTACTAATTATTCCATTTTTAAATTTCAGTACCGCGTCTATGTTAGGATCTAGTTTGTTACCGGATTCATTTGTACTAAAATTACCGCTTACAGATTCGACTTCTCCGAAAAACATACGAAGCACATCGAATACATGTGAACAGGTATTGGCTATCCCCGCACCATAATATAGATTAACAAGCTGTATCTTCCCAATCTTGCTCTGTTTGATATTTTTTTTTACGGAATAATAAAAAGGATCAAACCTTCTCTGATGATCTATTGCTAATGTTATCTTATTTTTTTTGCAAATTTCAATTATTTTTTTTGCGTTTGATAAGCTGTTACTCATAGGCTTTTCAAGAAATATTCCTTTGATTCCATGACTTGCAGCTTCTTTTACCAAATCTAAATGACTATCAGGTAAAGTACAGATGGACACACAATCAAGATGTTCACTTCTAAACATTTCTGAGCTATTTGTATATATACCTGTAACTTTGAATTTTTTTCCGTATTTTTGTAATTTATCTTTATCAATATCACAAAGAGCAACTAATTTTGTAGTATGGTTTTTAAAATAAGCTCCTGCATGAGTTCGTATGGTTTTATTTTTTGTATAATCATCAAAACTACAACCAATTCTTCCACAACCAATTATTCCACAACGTAGTTGACGCATAAAGAAATCATCTATTATTGTCTAATAAACTGTATTAGTAAAAATCTATACCAAATAATCAAGCGGACAAACCTGTGCCAGTCAAGTAGATTTTTAGAACAAAAAACGATATTAGATGAACAACTTGTGTAATATAAAACTAATAAACAAAATGATAAACTATGAATATCACTAATGTGATTTCTAATAATAGGAGAATTTTTATCCGATGAGAAATAAACTAAATTTTAAAGATAGTAAACACACATTTGTTATTGCAGAAGTCGGTTCAAATTGGAAATGTGGAGCATATGATGATGATTTGGAAAGAGCTAAAGAACTGATTAAAGTTACTGCAAAAGCAGGTGCGGATGCAGTAAAGTTCCAAACATACAAGCCCGAAACAACGTATGTTTTAGGTGCGGGTAAGACCAACTACCTTTCAGAACATGGCATAAATGAAAACATTAATGATATTTTTCAACGGCTTTCTATGCCATATGAGATGTTGCCAGAACTAGCCAAATTTTGTGAACAGGAAAATATTATGTTTATGTCAACTCCTTTTTCAATTCAAGATGCAAAAGAAGTAGATCAGCATGTACAGATTCACAAGATAGCCTCGTTTGAGATAAATCATGTTAGATTACTTGACTTTCTAGCAGATACTGGAAAACCAATTTTGATATCTACCGGTGCTAGCACCTACGACCAGATCGATTTTGCTGTAGATCGGGTAATGAAGAGAGGAAATCACTTGTCTGTAATACCTCAAATGAAGTCAAGATACAACATTCCAGTTGGATTCTCAGATCACAGCGTTGAACCTATGATTGCTCCAATTTTAGCAATTGGTTTAGGTGCACGAATCATTGAAAAACATTTTACATTAGATAGAAAACTCCCAGGACCGGATCATCCATTTGCCTTGATTCCAAGTGAATTGGAATTGATGATAAAATCAATCAGATATGCTGAATCAGCGTTAGGAAGTGGTAGAAAGGAGATCCTGAAAGAAGAGCTGGAATTACGAAAGTTCGCAACTAGAGCCATTCAAGCAATTAGGGAAATCTCAAAGGGTGAAATTCTAAAGGAAGGCGTAAATATTGATGTTCTTAGACCTGGAGGTAGAATGAGAGGCCTTGAACCACGGTTTCTTGGATTAGTACAAGGAAAAAAAGCAACAAAAGACATCAAGATTGGAGATGGTATAACTGAGTACAAATGATTTTTCTGTTGAATATGCAACATCATGCAGATTTTTATTTTATACTGTGATAATACTTTACTGTATCTCTTCATGAGGTTTATCCTTGTAATTCTACAAAAAAGCTGTTTAGAAACTCTAGTACGTCTGCCCAATATCTCAAGTTCCTTATCAGCAATAAATTATGATCCAAATCTGTTTACCAGTAATATTATTCTATCCACATCTTCTTCAGTTAAGTTTGGATGGTTCGGTATTGATACTACACTTCTGCCTACTTCTTCGGTAATTGGTAATTTCGAAGTTCCTTTGTAGAACTTCATCTGATGAATTGGAAAATAATGAATACCTGTTTCTATACCGTTTTCTTGCATCTTTTTCATAAATAGATCTCTATTTTTAACCCGTATCCAATATAGATGGTAGCAACATTCCTTATTAAATGGCATTTTAGATTTAACTTCAATTTCTTCATAGTATGTCTTAGCTATTTTTCTTCTTTTGGAATTCATCATTTCTAATTTTCTAAGCTGCGCCAAACCTATTGCAGCGGAAAACTCATTCATGTAATAATTCCATCCTAAATCTACCACATCATATTTAGATCCTTTTCTATTAGCTATGCCGCACCATCTCCTAATTTTCAGTGTGAGGTTGTTATTTTTACTATGCTTGTTGTTTAATGTGATAGCACCACCAGTGGGCATTGCTAAATTTTTAACCGGATGAAAGCTAAAGCAAACTGCATCTCCATGGCGTCCGATTTTTTTATTTTTATATGATGCACCGGTAGCATGTGCAGCGTCTTCCACCATCACAATATCATATCGGGTACATAAACTGATTATTTTATTTAATTCATATGGCATACCACCAAAATGCACTGGGAGAATGATTTTGGTTCTTTTTGTTATTGATTTTTCTATCAACTCTGGATCAAGGCATAACGTTTTTGGATCTACATCTACAAAAATGGGTTTTCCACCGTTGTAAAGTATTGAATGAGCCGTTGAAACAAATGAGAGAGATGGTAATATCACTTCTTTATTTCTAATATCAAATAATGATAATGCCAAATGTAAAGCAGCGGTACCATTGTTTACTGCAACACAACTATCAGAACCAACATATTTGTTAAATTTTTCCTCGAATTCTTGCACTTTGCCTATTCCAGCACCTGAAGCCCAAAATTTACTTTTGAGAACACGATGAAGAGAATTCTCTTCATCCCTACCGATAAAAGGATCAAATAGCTTAATTTTTTTCATTTTTGAATGAATCTAGCTCTTCCCCAGATAGTGCATAAGTGTGTTGAATGAGTTTAAAACCCTTTTTAGTGAAAAATTTAATTGATTTAGAGTTTTTTGGATTTGTATTAGCCAGATATCTTGTTCTCGGATTTTTTTCAATCATTAATTGCAATGCTTTATTGCCAATTCCTAAACCTTGCATCTTTTTTTTTATGAAAATGCCTATTTCATTCTGACGTGTTAGATAAATTGATCCTGATTTTTGTCGTTCATAATATATGATATACCATTTTGAATACGGTTTTGACATTACGAATCGTACATGTTTTTTGTACGAAGGCATCTCTTTATGAGATATGTTGACAATTGTGTCTCTCTCATGGAGTAGGGCGTATAAAAAATGACAATCGGATTTTGTAACTTCCTTTAATTTTACAAATTTTTCCATTATTATCACTATCTTTTATTTTATCACAAATTTATCCATTATTATCACTATCTTTTATTTTATCACAAATTTATCCCATGCAGCTAATCTTCTTTGTATTACATGTTTGTTTAAATTTCTAACTTGTAGATTTGAATTTAGAAATTTAATAACGTCAGATGCTCTGAAATTGTTATTTGTTGGGTACAAATTTTCAAAAACTGTTTTAACAAGTTCAAAGTCACTTTCTTCATCCACAGTAAATCTGAGATTTGGAAAGTTAAGCTCATCAGGGCATTGCATTGGAGCAATTTTGTATTTTTCTGGATGTTCGTAGATATAATTAGAAACATTTTCCCTATCCTCGGGTTTCTGAGTTATTTTGTCAACTTCATCTAGTATTTTTGTGGGAAATATTAGCACTGAAAGACCTAAAGGAAAAGTCTTTTTGAAATTTGGTAAAGTGGTGCCCACACAATCGTAATTATTTTCCAAATGATATTCCACAATTTCATCAATAAGAATTGGATCTACTAGAGGAGAATCCCCCCATAGTTCTACAATGATATCCCCTTTTACCGATTTTGCGGCTTTGAGGACCCTGTCTAAGACATCATTTTCACTTCCCCTAAAGCAATTAACTGACATTTTTTTTGACAATTCCTCGATTATGTCATCAGTAGCATTCTCCGTCGTTGCAACCACTATGGCATCAATTTTTTTACAATTTTTCACTCT
>VBPW01000004.1:0-13636 GCA_005877305.1 Nitrososphaerota archaeon
AAAAATCTACTTGCTTTTGCCAAACAAGTAGGCATTACAGACTCTGACTTTAATTCATGCATGTCTGTTGCCAGATATACTTCCATAATTAAGGGCAGCGTAACAGACGCACAAACCCTAGGACTTACAGGCACGCCTGATTTTTTCATTATTGGGCCCGACAATTCTGTAACTAAGATCGTAGGGGCTCAACCTTATGAGGTATTTGATGAAATTTTCAAGTCAAAGCTCAAAACATAGTATAATTTTTGTATCTGATCTGCAAAAGTGAACAAAAATTATGATTTAAGGGCATCAAATTTGACCCTCAAAATGCTTATATTTGTAATGTCGAAGGTGTAGCTGTTGACCGTAGGAATTGACGACATTGCCATCTATATTCCAAGGTTGTTTGTAGATGCAAGAGACTTTGCAAAAGCAAGAGGAATGGACCCCGACAAACTCCAGCGAGGACTAGGTGTATCTAAAATGGCTATGGTGGATACAAACCAAGATCCTGCATGTATGGCATCAAATGCTTGTTTGAGACTAATGGAAAGAGATAGTCTTTCTCCAAAGGATATAGGCAGACTGTACGTAGCCACTGAATCTTCTTTAGATGAATCAAAGGCAATGAATTCTTACGTAATTGGTATGCTTGAACAAATCTATGGCGATGATTCTTTTGGGCATTGTGGAGGAATTGAATGCAAGTTTGCATGTGTAAGTGGCTCTTATGCGTTGTATGATAATTCTAATTGGATAAGAGCAGGCGAATCTGAAGGAAAATCTGCCATTGTTGTTGTTTCTGATATAGCAAAGTATGATCTTGGTTCAAGTGGTGAATATACACAAGGAGCAGGGGCTGTTGCAATGCTTGTTAATGACAATCCTAGAATTTTACAATTTGATCCTAAAGTAACATCGACTTCAATTAAGAATGAATATGATTTCTATAGACCATTTGGAAAGGAAACGCCCATAGTTCATGGGCAATACTCGAATCTACTTTACATGATTCAAGTAAAGAAGGCCTTGATGACATACAAAGAAAAGGCATTGTCTACTGGTTTAATAAAACTAAAAGAGGGTGAAACCATTTTAGATTATATCGACTTCCTTAACATGCATCTTCCATATAGTAACATGGGAAAGAAAGCACTAGCATATCTCCTAAGACATGAATGGCGAAAACTACCTCGCTGGAAAAACATAATTGATAAAATGGGAATGGAAGAACCAGTTCCAAAAGATCCACGAGGAACCATTGAATCAGTATTAGCAGATTCTGAATTCATGGCAAAAGATCACGAGTTTACTAAAAAGTTTACAAAAACTGAGGAATTCCAAGAAGTTTATGATCAAAAGCTTGCTAGCTCACTTATCGCATCCCAGATGATTGGGAATCTCTACACTGCATCACTTTATCTTGGATTTAGAAGCTGTCTTGAATTTGAATTCCAGAAAGGAACAGATCTTGAAGGCAAGAGAGTGGGATTTGGTTCATATGGAAGTGGAAGTAGTGCAATGGTCTTTAGTGGCGTAATTTTACCAAGGTATAAGGAAATTGTAAAAGATATGAATTTAGAATCAGAAATGGGAAATAGAATAAAGCTTTCACTTGAAGAATACGAGGAGATTCATGAAAATAAACGTGGACCAAATGAAAACCTTTTGGATAGTAAAAAGGAATTTGTCCTTGTAGATGTTGAAAATAACCCAGAAGTAAAAGGGCAACGCACATACATATACAAGGAATAACCACCCACAAAATAAGAATTCAACTATTTGATTTTTGATCTAAATTAATTAGAAAAACATCCACATTTTCAATCTAGAATATGCTTACAAATGTTAGTTAATATCAAAAACGAAACGCTGTTTAGTTACAAATTCGATTAAAACAACAACAGAGAATAACCAAAAAAGATATAAAATATCAATCCTGAAATTAATCATGCAGGAACGCTCAATGCCTATTTGTTTTACAACTGATCAATACAGAAAGATCGAAGAGATTGCAAAACGAAAAGGAATGCTAAATACAAGTCAACTTATTGAAGAAGTATTGAATCATGCATAAAATATACATCAAATAACTTTTTTCATTTTCCTAATGTTTTTTTAACCCGGTTTTCATAGTAATTTTGTGGAAATCTTTAACCGTAAACCTTCCTTTTGTTCTGTTTGTAAGAAAAGTATCATACATAAACACAAACCCAAAAGAGAATGGGATGTAGAAGGGTCGTTATGTGGAGATTGTTACATCACTCAAATGCAAAAATACTATGATCTAAGTGTCAAACAAAAATGTGTCATGTGCAGTATAGAAAAAAACGTACCAGATTTGTGGGAACCAAAATATCAATGGGAGATGAAAGGGTTACTTTGTAAAATTTGTTTTGATATAAAAAATGCAGAATATAACAAATCAAAGACATTTTGTAGTACTTGTGGAAAAAAGCTAAGCGTTATACGATATAATCCAAAAAGACAATGGGTCTTACAAGGCCAATTGTGTAGAGAATGTTGGGATTCTCAAAAAGCAAAGTTAGGTTAAAATGTTTTTTTTAAAAAAATTTAGGTGTGAAAAATGTCAAAAAAAATTCAGGCAACAAGAAGAGCTAATGCAACATGAACAAGTAGTCCATGGAAAAGATATTCCGTATGAATGTAAAGAATGTAACCAGTCTTTTACCAGTATGGAACAAATGAGAACACATTTACAAAGAAATCATTCTTACAGTGGAACAAGAGACATCTAAACAGCTTTTATTGTTTTTACTATAGGAGGTCGCAGTTTGTTGAAAACTCGGAATCCACAGATGCATTTAATCTCAGGCAACCTGCTTAACTCAGATTGGGTAACTTGAGTGCCACAACGCAGGCAGGTATAGATAACACTGAAACTTGTCTGTTGTTGTTCTGATTCAGCTTCAATTTTTGAGGATTCTTCAGTAGCCATATTTAATCAACAAAATGTCTGTAATTTAAGGTTAACAGAATTATTTTAATGTGAGCTCAATGTAGACATCGTTTGGAATTTTTATTCTCATTAATTGTCTAATTGCTCTGTCATCAGCAGTAAGATCTATTACACGTCTATGTATGCGCATTTCCCATTTCTCATAAGTATTGGTACCTTGACCGCATGGAGATTTACGAGTTACAACATTTAGTCTTTTTACTGGCAGTGGTGTCGGTCCTTTGACTTTGACACCTGTTTTTTCACCTATTCCTTTGATTTCAGAACAAACGCCATCAAGTCTTGGCAAACTAGTGCTTGTTAGTTTGATTCGGGCCAGTTGTGTCATTCAGACCACTATTTGGTGAATTTTTCAGTGATATCTTTTATAACACCTGCCGCAATTGTTGCACCCATGTCTCTGAGTGCAAATCTTCCTAACTCTGGAAAGTCTTGGAAGGTTTCAATTGGCAGTGGTCTGACAGGTCTGATTCTTACTATTGCAGAATCCCCTGCTTTGAGAAACTTTGGATCTTTTTCCTCTTCCGCACCTGTTTGTGGATTGATTTTTGATTCAAATGCAACAATGGTTGCTGCGACTTGAGCTGTGTGTGCATGCATAACTGGTGTGTATCCAGGCGCAATTGCCGTTGGATGGTGAATTATTATAATTTGAGCTCTGAATTCTTTTGCAACGTTTGGAGGATTATCAGGTGTTCCAATTACATCTCCTCTCTTGATGTCTTTCTTTTCTATCCCTCTGAGATTAAAACCAATGTTATCCCCTGCTTCTGCTGATTCCATTTGAGTATGATGAGTTTCAATTGTTTTAATTTCTCCTGTAGCACCAGATGGCATGACAACAATTTTCATTCCTGCCTTTGCGACACCAGTTTCAACACGGCCTACTGGAACTGTACCTACACCGGTGATGGTGTAAACATCTTGGATTGGAATTCTTAGTGGTTTACCAACTGGTTTTTCTGGTAATTTGAAATCATCGAATGTTTCAAGGAGAGTCTTTCCTGTCCACCATTTCATGTTTTCTGATTTCTTTACAAGGTTATCTCCCTTCCATCCAGATATTGGTATAATTGGAACGTTTTCTAGTTTGTAACCTACAGATTTTATCAATTTTTCTGCTTTTTCTTTTGCTGCCTTGAATGCTTGTTCAGAATAATTACTATCATCCATCTTGTTAATTGCTACAATTAATTGACTGACACCCAGAGTTCTCAAAAGAAACGCGTGTTCTCTTGCTTGGCCTCCAGGTGCAATGGCGGTATCTGTTTCACCTTCTTTTGCTGACAATACTAGAATAGCGCAATCGGCTTCAGAAGCACCAGTAATCATGTTTTTGATAAAGTCTCTATGTCCTGGTGCGTCGATTAATGTAAAGAAGTATTTTGGAGTTTCAAATTTTTGAAAAGCTAAATCTATTGTGATACCTCTTTCTCTTTCGTCTTTAATGTTGTCCATAACCCATGCGTACTTGAATGTATCACCTTTTCCGTGCTTTTCTGATTCTGCAGCGTGTGCAGCAATAGTTCTTTCATCAATAAGACCAAGATCCATCAACATGTGGCCCATGGAAGTTGACTTGCCGTTATCAATATGTCCTGTAACTATCATGTTCAAGTGTGGTTTTTTACTTGCGCTCATAACGAACCCTTCTAGGCATGGGCTTTATTACCATTTCGATTTTTTCAGATTCTTTTCAATAAATTTTGAATAATTTGTTGATCGAATCTTTTCTAATGATTATTTTTCACATACTATAAATCAAAGTGATTTCTGACTAGGAATAATGAAAATTACTGTTACAGTTATCAAAGCTGATGTTGGTGGAATAGGCGGACATACAAGACCAAGTGATGGATTACTAAACGCAGTAAGAAATGTTGTAAAATCACAGGTCAGAAATGATGGAAAAGGGCTCTTAATTGATCATTATATCGGTTATTGTGGTGATGACATCCATATTGTTATGACTCATACAAAAGGAGTAAATAATAGCAATATTCATCAACTTGCTTGGAAAGCATTTGAAGCAGCAACCCAAGTCGCAAAAAATGAAGGACTATACGGAGCAGGTCAAGACCTTCTAAAAGATTCTTTTTCTGGTAATGTGAAAGGAATGGGTCCTGGAGTTGCAGAAATGCAGTTTGATGAAAGACCAAACGAAGCCTTTACAATATATGCTGCTGACAAAACCGAACCTGGTGCTTTTAACTATCCATTTTACAGAATGTTTGTAGATACCTTAAGTAATACAGGTTTAATTGTAAACCAAAATCTTGCAAAAGGAGTTAGGATCAGTGTAATGGATGTTGAAAAAGGAAAGATTGCTCAACTGAATATGTGGGAAGACAAACCAACACTCGAGGCTGCCCTAATGTATCCTGGAAGATACGTGATATCAACAGTATCAACAAAAGACAATCTTCCAATTCTTGCTGCATCGACAGATAGACTTCATAACATTGCAGGAAAATACGTAGGGAAGGATGATCCAATTTGTATCATTAGAACACAAAAAGATTTTCCTGCAACTGAAGAAGTCGGCGCCGCCTTTAGTAACCCACATTATGTTGCAGGAAACACCAGAGGCAGTCATCACATGCCACTAATGCCAGTTAAAATAAATTCATCAGCAAGCATCAATTCTGCTATACCTATAGTCATCAGTCTTGTTTTTAGCATGCATGATGGAAAACTTGTTGGGCCTGTAGATGGATTTGGAACTGCAGATTGGGATTATATCAGAACTATTGCAGTAAAACGAGCAATAGCAATGCGAAGTCAAGGATTCGTTCACCCTGCTACACTTGTTCCCTCGGAATTAGAATATGCAGAAGGGTACAGAGCTAGGATGAGCGTACTTTGGAATAAGATGAGGCCAATATCTTCAGATCACATTTCAAAACAAACCCAGACAAAACCAGCTCAAACAAAAAAATCCCCAAAAATCAAAACCCGTAGAAAAGACAAAGACTGAAACAAAACATTAACTTAGTTATTTTGTCAATAACGGATTGATGTGATTATATAAATTACAATTTTATTATGTGGTTTTTCATGTATTTTGTTGACTAGGAAGATTCAGATTCTGGTAATAGGACATAACGAAAACGGTTGTACCCCTGAAGCTGAAAAAATTGCATATGAAACAGGTGCGGAAATTGCAAAATCAGGAGCAGTTCTTGTTACAGGCGGTTTGGGTGGCGTTATGCGTGCTGCATGTCATGGAGCCAAAGATGCAGGGGGATTAACTGTAGGAATAATTCCACAAAACGATCCATCTTTTGCAAATGAATACTGTGATATCGTCATTCCAAGTGGCATTGGTTTAGCTAGAGATTTTCTAAATGCGCTAGCTGCAGACGGAGTAATTATTGTTGGTGGTGGTTCAGGTACACTTTCAGAAACATGTGCTGCATATATGTACAAAAAACCGATTGCCGCAATAAAAAATACTGGTGGAATTGCAGACAAGTTTGTAGATCAATATCTTGACCATCGAGAAAATGTAAAGATAATTGGAGTATACTCGCCAAAAGAAGCTGTAAAATATATTTTAGAAATGATTAATTCTTCATAGACGCTAGTAAAGGATCTGGTTCATAAAACTGACCATATTTTTTAGCATGTTCACATAATGTGTTTACTATGTTTGAGATTCCAAATTCTTTTGCAGTTTCAAAAATTGGCTTTTTAAGTCCCATTCCAAGTTGTAAGGCCTTTTCTATTTCTGGTATGTCACTTGCTTGATTTGTAACAAGCCACGCAGTATTATTTAGAATGTTTGCAACAAGTTGGATTGGGTTGAATTTTTTTGCCAAACCTTTCGATAATAGAATGCGTTCATACTTATCCCCTGAATATTCATAAAATCCCGAACCAGTTTTTTGGCCTAGTTTTTTCTTATCATATAGTTCTTTGATTTTAGGATGAGGGTTGATTACTTTTTTGTCTCTTGAGTGCATCTCAATGGTGGCTTTGTGAATCACATCTAATCCTGTGAAATCAGCAAGCTCAAAAATTCCCATAGGGAAACAAAGCTTAAATTTTACTGCAGAATCGATTTCTGTCATTGAGGCATTACTTCTATCCATTTCCCATGCTGCTTCATGAACAAGTGGGATAAAGATCCGGTTTACAATAAAACCTGCAACGTCTTTTTTGCATAATACAGGTTCTTTAGAGACAGATTTTACAAAATTCATTGTAATGTCAACCAATTCTCTTGAAGTTTTTTGTCCAGGAATAACCTCTACTAACTTCATTAGTTGTGGCGGATTAAAAAAATGGATTCCTATGAATCTTTCTGGTCTAGTTGTTGTATTTGCTATCTCAGTAATCGGAAGTGTACTGGTGTTTGATGCAAATACTGTTTTTTTATCTGCAACTTTATCTACTTCTGAATAAACTTTTTTCTTCAATTCCATTATTTCAGGAACTGCTTCAATCATCAAGTCACAATTTTTTAGTGCTTTTGCAAGATCAACCTCTGGCGTAATTCTTGAAAATATTTTATCTGCTTCTTGTTGTGAAAGTTTTTGTTTTGATACAAGCTTGTCAAGACTCCATTTTATTTTCTCCATAGCCTTGTCCAAAAATTCTTTCTCTATATCTCTAAGAACGACATTATAGCCGGACATGGCTGAAACTTGAGCAATACCATGTCCCATTATACCAGAACCTAATACTGTGATATTTTTTATCTCCATTGAAAAATGGGTTACTACAATCCCTTTCTAAGTTATTCGGTCTAGAGATTTTTTATTTCTATTAAATATTAAATGAAGAATTGACTATAAATTATCTATAATTGGCTTCAAATGAGTAGGTAAATCTGGAAGTTCACCTGTGTGACTGACATTATTTTGTAAGACATCAGGTCCTATCCTACGAACTTTCTGAGTTCCTATCAGTATATCAATAATCCGTTCTATGTCTTTAAGAGACAAAATGTTTTTGAGTTTTTCAATTAGAACATTTTCAATTTCATACTTGTTTATAGCGTATTGAAGCAAAATCAATCTATCATTTAAAGAGAGATTTTCCATTTAGTTAGAGTCTATACAGTGCAATAAAAAAGGTTACTAATAATCAAGTAAAAATAACAAATTCTTGCATTATTGAATATAGCTATCTTCTTAAAACCCAAAAACAAAGATAATCTAGATTTTGGACGTAGAAAAATTCACAGATGATGTTTATACAATTGCACAAAAATTATCAGAAGGACAATCGTCAGAAATAAAATCAAAAATAAATTTTGTTCGAGAAAGACTAATTGAATTATACACTCAAAATCTAGTAAAGATCAACCATTCTGTACTTGAAATAATATGTGCCTCAAATCTTATTGCTCAAGGCTATACGGTAGATGTTGAACAGCATCTCTCCGATATTCTGGTTTGTGATGTTTTTGCGACAAAAGGTGATGGAACATTCATCATGGAAATAGAGACAGGGTTTACACCTCCAGACCATGCCTTAGATACAATAGATTACTACGTAGCAAGAATTGCAAGCAAAATATCAAGATACAGTAAATATTGTTCTAAATTTGCTCTAGCAACGCCTGTGGTTGGAATTTTACCAATTCCAAAATTATTCTTAAAACCACCTAGCAAAAGAACGCGTGATGAGATACAAAAAATAAAAGATCTTTGTGATAGATTTTACAAAAGCCCTCCAATAGATCCTGAAGATATTCTAAATGCGAGATTACATTCTGTCTATTTAATAAATATCGACAAATGTTTTGCAAAACAGCTAGATCCATATGCATATCTTGAGATAACTGAAAAATTGCAAGAAAAAAGCGAATTAGATTTGTAAACCAAATGGTTATAATTTTAAGTTATGTCTTTCTTCCATACAGATTTTCATTTCTTGAGAGGTGTGTTCCTTAATTGGTTTTCCACACATTGCACAAGTTGGATTTGGTTGTATTGGTTTACGTTCAAATTTCATAATTTATCTTCTCCTTAGAAACATAATTCCTAATCTGGTTTTTGTGTAGTTTGTAATGTGTTTTTTAATTGCATCACTGAACGTAGAATGAGACTTGAGATACCAAGATGAGTTGTAAGAAAACTGGCTGTTTCTTCCAAGGCATTTTTCCCTCTATACCCTTCATCAAAAGTCATCTCTATTTCTCCTTTGTCTGTTTCTACGTAGAGCGTGATAAGCGAATATGGACCAAGATTTTCATCTTTTTTTTGCATGTAAAGATTCAGATGCACATTTTTAACTACATAACCCTGTTCGACAAAATTTCCAGAAGAAAGTAGAACAATTATTTTGTCAGGTGTTTTGTTTATCCTTTCAGGGCTAACAACATCTATGACTTTCACTAGCAATTATTAGTGATTCTTTCTAATAAATTTGCTAATGCTTTTGTATTAAAGATTAAATTTACACGAGAAAAAATTTTGTCTCTTAATAATAAAAAAGAGTAATTTTCGATTTTGAAAAAATGGTGTAGTTGGCTAATTTCGCTAGTTTTACTTATTTCTCTTCGTCAATAGTTCCACCCTGTCCATATATCGCAGGCATGGTGAATGTGCTTGTAATGTGTGATACGTTTCGTACTTGGGATATTGCAGAATCTACTTTCAGAGCATTATCTGCAGATATTTTAACGAAAACATCGTATTTTCCCATAACCCCATTTACTTCAACCACTTCGGGCAAAACCTTAATTCTTGTAATGACTTCTTTTTCACGCCCAGGAATACAGGTTGCTAGAATGTATGCAATCATATGATGTGCAGAGGAAAATTTACTAAATAAAAAGGCTTACCTTATTTTCATTTTATTGGATAGAAAAATGGTACTAAAAATACCTACTGCCAAAATCAAGACTGCTATTGAGCCAAATTCTGGAATAACAGTTGTGCCAATTATTGTTAGCTCTTTTGCACTTGAAGGAATCATGCAGTCTAGCATCCTATCAGCAGTTGTCTCTGTTTGCCCACATTGTAAAATCGCTCCATCAATTTTTACAATCAGAGATCCGCCAGGTGCATCGATGATTGCTTTTGGAATCTGAAATTCTTGTGTTACAGAACCACTTGATATGGCGCTTGCATTAACTGATATGGTAAGCGAGTCATCTATTGTTGAAACGGAAACGTCGTTGTAATTAATCAAATTAGTATTATTTCCCCTTACTTTGATGTTATAATCTCCTACTTTGATTAGTTGCATTTGGCTCCCATAGACTACAAATGTTAGTTGCCCTGTCTGGGTACCATGTTTTATCTGTACATTATAGGTTCCAACAGTAACGTCATCACTTAATACAAAATCATGAACAAATAGATTATTCAATAAGTTAACTTGGCCTACTTCGTAAACATTACCTATAGGATTTCTAACAATTATTGTTACAGGGTTATTAGTAACAATTTTTGCTACCGATCCTGTAATGATGACTTTGTCACCTGGTTGGAAAGTGGCTTTGTTAGTAGTTGCGATTATGCCACCTGATCCTGTTTCTGCATTTGCATTGTTTAAAACAAAAATGATGAGAGTTGAAAATAACAAGATGGTAACATATTGCTGCATGAAGATTTTGGTGAAATTTTATCGTATTTAATTGTAGGCTTATTATAAATCGACAATTGTCTTAAAATAATTCCCTCATAAATTAGAAATATACGTCTAGCCCAGTTTTTTTAGATAACCCTGATTGTTGTTTTTCTAAAACCTTTGACATCTTTTCTCCCATGTTTTTCGCAGCGCTTACTTTTCTTTTACCAATCCAATAATATGTCTCATCTGTAGTATCTTTTGCAATAAGAACAACTAGTCGACCATAGTCTTTTCTTCCTGTTCGACCTTTTCTTTGAATGTATCTGATTGAGCTCGGCACATTATCAAAAAATACAACAAGGTTTACTTCTGAAATATCTAATCCTTCTTCACCAACACGAGTAGCAATTAATACTTTGTATTCTCCATCACGGAATTTTTGTACCGTTTCGATCTGCTTTTTTTGTTTGAGTCCTGTTTCACCTGCTTTACCAATTAAGAATCCCGCTGCAATTCCCATTTCAATTAGTTTTTGATGAATAACATCGACAGAGTCTCTATAACTAGTAAAAACAAGAGCTTTACCTTGAAGCGATTCTATGATTTCTTTTAATTTTATTATTTTAGAATGTTCAATTCCTTTTGATTGTGCATGTTTTGCAAGTCTTATGGCTTTAGCAAAATTCAAATCATTTTCAAAAAGGTCCCGTATCCCAATTCCTTTTTTCTGTTGTGTACGTTCACAAAATCTCAGAAATGATGTAATACCATGAGATTCCAGAACATTTAGTGCATGAATTATCCGTATTGCTGTAAAAAGTGGTTTTGCAGCTTTCCTATTTTGTCTGATTACAAATTCTCTTACCCGTAAGAGTTCTGAAAGTGATTTGCTATCAGACAGATTAAGACCAGCTCTTCGTAAATCTTGGTATCTTGATTCAAGTGCTGCTTTTATGCATGTTTGAATCTCTTTCATCTCAGGAGGTAGTTCAACTGTTATCCATTGAGTATCAGTTTGTTGAACGTATGGTATTACATCAGGACTGTCTTCATTTCTTTGTGCAATATTTGTAATCTTTAGAGTGTTAAGAATCTCTGTAGCTTTTTCTTTTTCACTTGGCAATGTTGCCGTCATGCCTAAAATTCTGATATTTGTATTCTGGAATCGTTCTGCAATACCAGCATATGCATAATCTCCTATAGTACGATGAGCTTCATCAAAAATTATTAAGTTAAATTGCTTTGGAGATACAATTTGTCTATCAAGATCATTTTTTGTAATCTCAGGAGTAGCACATATTATGCTATTTATCCATAGTTTTTTTCTTTTAGCAACAGGATCTTCGCCCGTAATTAGAGTAATATCATCTATGAGAAGATTTTTTTTTAAAAATTCATAGTGTTGATGTGCAAGAACTCTGGTAGGAGCAAGAAACAATACACCTCCAGTTCGCCTTGATAAAAACTCGGCAATGACTTGTAATGCCACTGTTGTCTTACCTAATCCTGTGGGAAGAACAACTAAACAGTTTTCTTTTATCGCTTGATTTGCAAGACTGACTTGATACTCTCTATATTCTATTGATTCTTTTTTGATTAATTTGTGTTCTATATATTGAGAATTCAATTAACTTCAACTTCTTTTAGACAAGTAAAAAGTTTCTTTCAATTTCAGCATTAAATGATTCTTCGTATATGAGTAGTAGGTTATAACGATCTCAAAAATTCAGGCTATATCAGCGATCGAGACAATATTTTTACCAGTCTCATCTCAGAATATTGAAATTAGATGATTGTACGTGCTTATTATGAAGATATTTTGGGGATACAAATTTGGAATCACTTGAATTTTGTGATCTTTGCTTTCAGCGAGAAAAGACCAATCTTTGTGAAACCTACAAAAACACGTTTACAAAAATTAGTCCCTTACATTTTTCACAACAAGCAAGACTAGATAAAATTCTTAATAGATTAGAGGTAAGACCACGATTAATCGATAGACGGTGGACATGTATTATTGATCCTCCAAAACGTAAGGAGTTTCTTGATTCGTTATTGGGAATTAATGTTACTGTTCATACCTTAGATGATCATGTAAAGGTTTTAACTAAATTCTACAAACCAGAAATAAGAAATTTAGGATCATTTGAACAAGTCGAATTACCAAGTTTAGAATCATGGGAGGAGTTTAATCCTAAATTAAGGAATTGGGATATCATTAAAGTCAATCAAAAGAATAATAAGTTCATTGCCAAAGCTCATCTTGGCAATATTTTAAAGTGTATGAATTTTGAAGGAATCAACTATTTTCGTACGTATTTGAATAATAATTTGCCAATACTTGCCCCAATGGAAAAACGTGGAGCGTATAACATCATGGCGACTATTTCAGAACCTATCACGGTTTATTGGAAAGTTGACAGTACAAATGAGCATGGATTTATCGAAAACAAACAATTGCTCAACATTCCCGATGAAATTTGTAATATCTTAAGAAGATTAGGAACTACCGATAAAAGAATTCCGGAAATGCTGCTTTTCGATGATGATGATTTTGATCTTGTAAAGAAAATACTAGGATGTATTAAGATTGATTTGGTAAAATCGTCTGAGACAATAGTCACTTTATCTGAAAAGAAATCTGAGATGCCCATAACAATTGAAAGGTTAGAGAAGGAACGTCTTCAGGTTCTAATTGATATTATTAAAGAAATGGGCGGTAAAATCGAAAGTGAAAAAGATCATTTTACTATTTCAGGTAAACGCGGTTCGGTGAAACTAACTTTTGTAGAAAACGACAAAAGTGTGCAGGATGGCATTGAAATTCGGATTTCAGTATCAGCACTTGAAGACCCATCTAGGTTTACAGAAATTTTGTATATGATAAAGAAACGATTAGGTCTTCTTGATCTGCCCCTTGAAAGCATGATAAGTCAACATTGGCCAATAATTATAGATTCTGATTTACAATATGTAGTGCAAACTGCAATTTCATGGTGGACAAATAACTCTATTTTAGCTTCAAACATAATTGGTGAAAAAGACAAGTTTAGTAAAGTAAAAGAATGGTATTCCAAAATTAAAGAAGGTAAAATTCGATCAAATTTAGATACAATAATACTTGGAAAAATTATCAAATTT
>VBPW01000004.1:13647-23427 GCA_005877305.1 Nitrososphaerota archaeon
TTAATCTTATATTCAGGCAAATAGGAAATCAAGCATGAAGAAATCCTTTGAGCGACCCACATGGGATGAATATTTTATGCTACAAGCAGAATTAGCAAAACTTCGCTCAAATTGCATAACAAGACAGGTCGGAGCTGTAATAGTACGTGATCATAGACAAATAGCAACAGGGTATAATGGAACTCCTCCAGGCGTAACGAATTGTTATGAAGGAGGCTGTAAAAGATGTCTTTTACGTGCAGAAGGAAAACTACAGTCAGGAGAAGGCCTTGACAGATGTATTTGTAATCATGCTGAAGCAAACGCCATTATGCACTGTGCCATCCTTGGAGTTGGATCTGGTACAAAAGATACTACACTTTACACGACTTTTGTAACTTGTCTTGAATGTAGTAAGATGGCAATTACAATTGGAATCAGACGCATTGTTTGTCTTGGGTCATATCCAGAAACCGATTTTAATCTTCTAAAAGAAGCTAGAATTCAAGTCGAGATTTTAGATAAGAAAAAAATTCAATATTGGATAAATGTCCTGCTTGAGGATCCAGAAATGAATCTGATTCCAACAAACTAGGTGTAACGAATGCAACAAAATATCATTGGTGCAGTAGATGAAGTAACAACATCGATGCCACCAGCATTGCTTGTTTCCGCAACATACGACAGCCAAAAAAAATCTGCAGTTCTCAAATTCTATGAACCTGAATCAAAAAAAATTCTTTTATGGACGGATAATACTGGTCATAAACCTTATTGTTATTCTAAGCTAGACCCTGAAGATCTGAAATTTTTATCAGATAGAAAAGATGTACTAGAATTAAAAAAAACTGAAAAAATAGATCTTCTTAAAGACAAACCCATCAATGTAACAAAGATACTAGTTGCAGATCCCCTTGCTATTGGCGGTACTCAGACAGATAAGAGTATTAGAAACATAATCGAAACGTGGGAATCTGATATCAAGTATTATGAGAATTATCTTTATGATTATTCTCTAATTGTTGGCAAATACTATACGATATCAAATGGCAAGCTAGAGGAGTACAGCTATAAAATCCCAGACGAAGTTCAACTTGCGCTAAAAGGTTTATTGTATGACAAGGTCACAAGCATGGGAATTATTGATTCTAAAGAATTTCAAAACCACATAACAGATTGGGCCAATTTGCTAAACCAGCCAATCCCAAAAATTAGAAGAGTGAGTTTTGATATCGAAGTAGAGTCTGAGATTGGAAGAATCCCAGATGCAAAAATAGCTGATAAAAAAATTACAGCCATGGGGTTTTCGGGAAGCGATGGTCTAAAACAAGTCTTTGTACTGCAAAAAAAAGACAAACCTCCTGGAAAAAATGAGCTTGCCGCTGACATCAAAGTTTCATTTTATGATGAAATGAAAGAAAAAGAAATGATAAAGGATGCCTTCAAGATTTTAACAGATTATCCATTTGTAATTACCTACAATGGGGACGAATTTGACATGCCGTACATTTACAACAGAGCAGAAAGACTCGGAATAGATTCTAAAGAAATTCCGCTAATAATGATGAGAGATTCTGCTACGTTAAGGCACGGCGTTCATATTGATTTGTATAGAACGTTTTCAAACCGCTCCTTTCAGATTTACGCATTTAGTCATAAGTATAATGATTTTTCATTAAACAGCGTAGCAGAAGGACTTCTAAATGAATCAAAAATAGACTATGATGGGGGGCTTGATGATCTTTCATCATATGAGCTTGCAAATTATTGTTACAATGATGCAAGACTAACACAAAATCTGACAAGCTTTAACAACGACCTGCTAATGGATTTGTTAGTTGTAATAACTAGAATTGCAAGGATGCCTATTGATGATATCTCTAGGATGGGAGTATCACAATGGATTCGAAGCTTATTTTATTTTGAACACAGAAAACATAATTTTTTGATTCCACGAAGAGATGAACTTGACCTAAAATCTACAGTCGCATCTACCGAGGCAATCATTAAAGATAAGAAATACCGCGGGGGTTTGGTTGTAGAACCAATTGCCGGAATCCACTTTGATGTGGCAGTAATGGATTTTGCAAGTCTGTATCCCAGCATCATAAAGGTACGAAATCTGTCATATGAGACAGTAAGATGCATTCATGATGAATGTAAGACAAATACCATTCCTGGGACAAATCATTGGGTTTGTACTCGTAAAAATGGCCTTACAGCAATTTTGATTGGTTCTTTGCGGGATCTGAGAGTAAATTATTACAAAAATCTTGCAAAAAATCCTTTGCTTGATGAGAATCAAAAACAGTTGTATACAGTAGTAAGTCAAGCACTCAAAGTCATATTAAATGCAAGCTACGGAGTAATGGGTGCTGAAATATTTCCTCTTTATTGTTTACCAGTAGCAGAAGCAACTACTGCCGTAGGAAGATATACTATTTTAGAGACAATTGAAAAATGCAAATCAGTTGGTATTGAGGTGTTGTATGGTGATACCGATTCATTATTCTTAAAGGGCCCTACAAAAGATCAAATTAAAGCAGTAGTAAGTTGGGCAAAAGATCAATTCGGGGTAGATTTGGATCTTGACAAAGAATATCGATATGTTGTATTAAGTACAAGAAAGAAAAACTATCTAGGAGTACAAAAAGATGGCAAAGTTGATGTCAAAGGCCTTACAGGAAAAAAATCACACACTCCTCCATTTATTAGAACATTATTTTATGAAATTTTAGAAATTTTATCCAAGGTTAAAACTACACAAGAGTTTGTTGAATCAAAGGAGAGAATTAGTAATATGATAGCTCAATATGCAAAAAAACTAAAGGCAAAACAAATTCCACTTTCTGAACTTACATTTAATGTAATGATAAGTAAGGCACCATCAGAATATGTAAAAACAGTTCCACAACACATTCGTGCCGCAAAACTTTTGGAACAGATAAGGGAGATAAAAAAAGGAGATATCATATCATATGTAAAAATAATCAATAAACCCGGTGTCAAACCAGTCGAATTGGCAAAACCAGATGAGATCGATTCTGCAAAATACATGGAATTTATGGAAAACACTTTTGATCAAATTCTGTCATCAATGGACCTTGACTTTGCCACTCTCATTGGCGCTCCAAAGCAGACAGGGTTAGACCAGTTTTTTTGGAACTAAGTGTATTGTTTTAGACAATCGAGTGCAATTAGGTTTTCTAATATTCATACAATTTATAAGTGGAACATGTAATTTTTATAAATATGCGAATAGATTCATGCAGGTCATGTGGAAAAACTTTGCAAGAATTTCAATCTTGCACCCATTGTAAAGAAAGTATTCAATTTATCTGTCCACAATGCAGAAAAATTGGAGATGTACTAGTACATCCGCAGTGTAGATCTCGTACTGCTATTGCAAATTAGGTTCAAGATAATCAGTTTTAACTTACATTTAAGAAACGATGGGAATCAAATCAAGAGAACTTTTTGACATGATATATTCTCTCGAAGAAAAAAAAGTAGGCTGTATGGATATCGTGAACTTTGCCCTCCTTATGATAATGGAGCAACTGCATCAGTTGCTGCAAAACTATTGTCTGAAGTAATTACGATGAATATTTCGCATTGAGAAGTAACATAAGTAAGATTTATCAATATAATGTATGGTTTCAGATACAAATGATCTGATGAAAAAAGGAACGAGTTTTTTAGAGGATGGCAAGTATGAAGATGCTCTTGATTGTTTTGACAAAATCTTAGCTTCTAATCCCAATAATCCAGATATTTGGAACAAAAAAGGTGTTACTCTGCGCAGCATGGGAAGATATGACGAGGCAATAGAATGTTTTAACAAATCTCTTGAGATTTCACATAAAGATGTTGATGCATCATAGTACAGTAAAATTTGAATCTGTCGATTAATTTTGTAAGTTTCTAATGACTAGACCATTATTTGCGGTCGTTTTGAGAGATTTCTATTCATATTCAATCTCATGAACGGTTTGTCCCGTGTCTCATCTTTAATTTCTTTAATTAGGTCATCAACTGAAAGATCCCTAACATTACCAGATTTTCTATCCCGTATACTCATTTTTTCAGCATTTACTTCTTTTTCACCAATCACTATGATATACCTTATCCATTCTATTTCTGCATCGCGAATACTTTTTCCAACACTTTCATTTCTGTCATCAACATCTGCGCGAATATTGTCTGTTGATAATTTTTCTGCTAGTCTTTCACAATAATCAAGAAATTCAGGCTTTACAGGGATGAATCTAACTTGTGTTGGTGCAAGCCACAAAGGAAATTGCGGCTTTCGTCCTTTTTTAGTATCTTCTGCTGCTTTTTCAAGCAGTGCATAAATTACTCGTTCTATAGCACCACTTGGTGAATTATGCAATATTATAGGATTTTGTGGTTTGTTGTTTTCATCGATAAACTCAATGTTGTATCGTTTTCCATTTTCAATATCAATTTGATCTGTAGATAATGCGGATGCTTTTCCTGAATTATCTATGTAATTAAATTCCCATTTAAGTACAAAGTAGAAAAATCTCTCCTTCCACATTTCAACCAACACTGGTTTGCCAATCTTTTTTACGAGCTCTTCAATCAACGATTTGTTTTCGTTGTAAAATTCCTCAGTAAACCTAATTGCCATCTCCCAATCAGACTCGTCTAATCCTACACCTTTGATGAGTTCTTGTGATAAATCAAATCTTTTACGAAACTCCTCTTTGGCTTGGTCCATATCTTTGCACATGGCATGACAGTCAGGCATCGTAAAAGCGCGCAATCTCCTCAGTCCAACAAGCTCTCCTGATTGCTCTTTTCTGAAACTATATCTGGTAAGCTCATACAGTTTTAGTGGCATGTTTTTGTAGGATAGTTGAAAGTCCTTTGCCATTAGAAATTGACCAAAACAAGCTGCAAATCGTAAAAAGAGTTGTTTTCCCTCAGAATTGATGTTGTATTGTCTTGCTGGAAATCTATGAAAATAGCTCGCCATGCTAGGATGATGGGAGTCATACATTATTGGGGTCTCAACTTCCAGACCACCATATTCCATGACTTTATCTGTAACATATCGTTCTATCAAAGATTTCACTAGTCTGCCATTTGGGAAAAATCTCATATTTCCAGAATCTGATGCCGGTTCATAATCAGCAATAGCCATCTTTTTCATTAATTTAACATGTGGTGGAGGCTCGTCAACTGATCTTTTTTTTGCAGATTCGTATTTTGCTAGAACCTCAAGATTTGGATGTTTTGCAAAATTAAATTCCTCTGTAGTTTGCATTTTTCCATCAGTGGACATGATATACCAATATGATTTGATCTTTGATTCTGCTTTGACAGCGTCTGAAGTAGAGTCCTTATCTTCTGCAGTAATTGTTTTTGAGTTTTCCGCTAAAGGATGACCTTTGACTTGAATTTTGTAAGACTTTGTCCATCCAAATGGTGCTCTTGATACTTGAAGATCTTGGGCAAGAGATTCCATTTCTTTTAAAATTGATAATGCTGTACTTGGAGATGCCAATTTTGAGCTAAGGTGTGCATATGGATATAACAACAATCTGTTACATCCAACTTTTTTCATTGATTCCGTGATTTCTGAAATTGCTTTTTTTGCAACAATTGAATTATCTCCTTCTTCTATTGCTACAAATGCCACTACTACCTCATCTATCTTTTTAGAAGATGGTTCAATCTCTTCGGCTGATTTTATCTCCCTTTTTACAGGGGTAAACTCTATACTATCACAGTGAAGTTGTAATATACGCATGTTTTGATTCTTTTTTTGTTATTGACTTAAACGTTATGAATTGAATTCCGATTTATACAGATAGTCAAATAATGAGATTGTAATAGTGGATCGGAAGGGATTTGAACCCTTGACCCTTGCGGGATTTTAAATCCATACGCAGTGTGAGTGCGTCATCCTACCAACTAGACTACCGATCCGAGATTGTTTCAACTTCTACGTTATTTAGTTGTTAGATTGTATGTATCGGATTATTAGGATGAGCGTAGATATAATTAGACTAAGCTAAATTAGATAACCTAAGCTAAACTTTTATAAATACTGTCAATTCAATCTCAAATAGTTTTTGAGATGATTTTATTTTGGGCATAAAGATCGATATTAGTAGAAAAAGCCTTGCCAAGTTCATCGCATTTTCTGGGCCTGCATTAATTGTCAGTATCGGATACATGGATCCAGGAAATTATGGTACGGACATTCAGGGGGGTGCTTCTTTTGGATATGGTCTGTTGTGGGTGATTTGGCTTGCAAGTACGATGGCTATGCTTTTACAGTACTTGTCAGGTAAAATTGGGATCGCCACAGAGCATTCCTTGCCAGAAATTATCCGTGATAAACTACAAAAGAAAATATTCATTATTCCATATTGGCTGAGTGCAGAGATAGTAGCAGCTGCAACTGATCTTGCAGAATATCTTGGAACTGTTGTTGCGCTCAATCTTTTATTTGGAGTACCGCTAATCTATGCTGCCATATTTGGCGCAGTAGATGTAATTATAATTTTAGCATTAACATCAAGTAGACTTCGATTACTTGAGCAAATGTTCCTACTTTTTGTCTCAGTCATAAGCTTTGGTTACTTTTATGAGATATTTATAGCCAAACCAGATTTCTCTGAAATTGTTTATCATTCTTTGATTCCGTCAGTGGCAAATTCCCATGCCTTACTTATAGCTGTTGGAGTAATTGGTGCTACTGTAATGCCACATGTAGTTTTCTTACATTCTTCACTTACTAAAGACAAGGCACAAGGCAAATCACTTGAAGAAAGAAAGAAGATAAGAAAACTTCATCTTGTTGAAACTATCATCCTTCTTTCTATTGCTGGTATGATTAATGCGGCAATTATGATAATGGCCGCTAATGCATTTTATCCAGAAAATTCACAAATTCAGTCCATATCAGAAGCTTACAAAACACTGGTTCCATTATTTGGAGTTGCTGCTGGAGTAATTTTTTTAATTACTCTACTTTCTTCTGGCATAGCATCATCTGTTGCAGGAACTCTTGCTGGCCAAGTAATAATGGAAGGATTACTTGGAAGAAAGGTCAACATTTGGTTGAGAAGAATAGTCACTAGGTTTGTAAATGTCATTCCAACCACGATTGCAATTTTTCTGGGTTTTGATCCTTTGCACATACTAGTGTATAGCCAAGTAATTCTTAGCTTGTTGATACCGTTACCTATAATACCGCTGGTAATTCTTACAAGAAACAAAAAATTGATGGGTGAGTTTGTCAACAGAAAAATAACGACGATCGTTGCATCAGTTTTTGTAGGAATAATTTTAGCATTTAATTCCTATTTGTTATTGAGCCTATAATCTCTATGTCATTATCTTGAACTGGATATTTTTTTGCTTCAGATAGTTTATCAATTTCTCGGCATGTCTTTGATTCTCAGTTTCTAGACTCAAAGTTACTCCTGCGGTGCCTGCAGGAATGGTTGTACTTAATCTGTCGTGTACTACCTCTACTATATTCACACTTAATGCGGAAATTACATCTACGACCTCTTTTAGAGCGCCAGGTTTGTCCGTTAATATTATAAATATTTTTACCATCCTTCCCATCTCGGTTAGACCCTTGGCTACAATTTGGCCAAGCAAATACATGTCAACATTTCCTCCTGAAAGTATTGGTACAACTTTCTTTCCTTTAGTTGGTTTTTTATCAAGTAAATACGCTAGGCTAACTGCTCCAGCAGGTTCTACTACCATCTTGGTTCTCTCCATTAAAAGAAACATTGCTTTTACTATTTGGGAATCATCTACAAGAACAATATCGTCAATGAGTTCGTTTATTATTTCAAATGTAAATTCGCCAGGTTTTTTTACAGAGATTCCATCTGCTATTGTCATTTGCCCCTTTACTGATTCAAGCTTTCCAGAGTCAAGTGATTTTTTCATTGCAGGAAATGCAGCAGATTGTACACCTATCACTTTTACTTTGGGTTTTTTTGTCTTGATTGCTTTTAAAACTCCAGCTGCCAATCCGCCTCCGCCTATTGGAAGATAAATCTCATCAACATCTGGCAAGTCCTCCATAATTTCTAGTCCGATTACTCCTTGTGCAGCTATTACTTTTTCATCATCAAATGCATGAACTATCTGTGCTCCTGTTTTGTTTGATAATTCCAAAGCTTTAGACCAAGATTCATCATAGATTGTGCCAGCAAGCACAACATTTGCTCCATATGATCTTGTTGCAGCTACTTTGGCAGGAGATGCAGTTACAGGCATTACAATAGTGCATGGAATCTTTTCAAGTGCAGAAGCAAATGCAACTCCTTGCGCATGATTTCCTGCAGATGCTGCAATAACTCCTTTTTTCTTTTCCTCTTTTGATAAAGTTGCAATTTTTACATATGCACCTCTGACTTTAAATGAACCGGTTTTTTGCAGGCATTCTGATTTAAGATAAATTTGTGAGCCTGTAATCTGACTAAATGTTGCAGATATCTCCATAGGTGTTCTGCGTATTACATTACCTTGGATTTTTTGCGATTTGAGTATATCATCAAAAGTAAGATTCAACAAATTGTTCAGATCCCTTACTGTATATTTGGTTTCTTGCCAAGCGCTATTCGTTGACTAATATACATATTTTTGAAAAACCTAAATACTATTTGCCTGGTCTTATAGATCTAGGGTCAAGGGGTCGCTTGGCGTCAACTCCCCATATTGTGATGCCATGCATCCAGTTCCATAGCCCCTTGACTAAATTATTCAATTATAAAAAAAACTAGAATATAAACAATTTTAGATTTTTATTGCATCAAAAACTTCATCCATTTTTTTTAGTAATTGTTCTTTTATTTTTGATGAAATTCTGCCAGGATCAAAATTTCCTTCTTTAGTTTCGTTCTTTAAATGTTCAAGATCAAACTTACACAAACACCCTTCTTCTGCAGCAATCATCCTTGTTTCATCGATCATCACTGATGTTGTATGATAAATCTCGATCAACATGTCGTCAAGCTCTTTGAAAAGATCTGAACGTCGTTTTGTTAGTTGGGCATAGCTTTCATCTGTACTAGAATACACTTTTTCAATCATCTCTTTAGCAAGATTGTCATTTTGGAAAAATATTTCAAAGAGTTTTTGTTGATCTACGGTGTCATAACCCAATTCTTTTAATTTTTCATGAATTATCTGATCGCCTTTTGGTGCAAGATTAGTTTCTAGTTCATTTATCTTATCAGTTATCTCTGCAAGTTCCTTTTGAATGTCAACTACTTTATGATTTAGTTTGTAAAAAAGTAATGCGTGATATTGTAAAGACATGTACCCTGAAAGAAGATAATTTCCTTCTCTTACTTCAAATCTAATAAAGACGCGTTTTAAATCTTGGTCATTTGAAATAGAGATTCCCTGAGCTTTCCAGTGTGGCAACTTTTTTAATAACTCGTCATAGAATTGCCTTATTAATACTGGATCAAACGTATGTTGTTCAGAAACAGTAGCATCCCCAAGCATAACCTTTACAGGCACATTTTTTGTCAGATTGATTACATGTTCTAAAAATAATGACCTTATCTTATCGCTTTTTTCAGTAAGTGATTTAATAAATTCATCTTGGGATTTTGCTGGAATTTGCACAGTCTTTCCTTCCTAGCCTTACTTAAATTTGATATGTGCTTTAAATAGTAATAAAATGCCAAAAATATACTTTAGAAATATTTTAATAAAATCGCTAAAATAGAAATTCCGTTTCTTTTTATACTAAATAGTATAAAATTCGCACGTCGAACCATGCGCAAG